>JAJYDB010000285.1 GCA_021777845.1 Planctomycetota bacterium | reverse complement strand
ACCCCGCCCTCGAACGCTTCGCGCTGGGATTGGTCCTGCGGTCCGACCCAAATCGACGCGCCGCCGCTCTTCAACTCGCGATCCGCGACGAGTCTGACGGTTGCTTCAGTTCCGCGGAAGGCTTGCTGCAAGACCTCGGCGATCAACTCGACGGCGGCACCGACGATCAGGAGATCGATCGCAAGCGGCTGAGCCTGATCTTCGGACGCGTCCTGCTCAAGCATTCCGAACAATTGCTGCGGCTCGGCACGGTCTCAACGTACCACGAAGCGGCCGAACTGCTCCGCCGCGCACGCGAGCAATTCCGAATCTGCCGCGCGCTGCCCGGAACCGAGGTCGACCCGGGCGAGTTCTTCGTCGGCTTTCTCGAGACCAAGGTCGAGATCGCCCACGGCGACCTCGAAGCGATCGCGTCCCGACCCGCCGCGGCGCTCGAGAGCTATCAGACCGCCAAGAAACTCGTCCTCCGCCTGATATCACCCACCGACCAGGTGGATCGGCTAGAGCGCCTGCGCCGCGAAATCGATGCGCGGCTCACTGCGATGGGCGTCCCCGTTCGTCCGAATGACGTCGTGAATCGGAATTGATGCGTCTCGCGTCAGCCAAGTTTAGCGAGGCTCGCGAGCGCGACGAACAAAAGCCCCGCGTGCGCCGTCCAGAGCCAAGTGCGTGCCCAGTTGGTCGCGATCAGCCGCCGTGCCGCCCCGACGTGGAATCCCCGAGCGAGCCGGTTGTGGAGCGGCACCTGCACCGTCGCCGTCAGAATCATGCAGCCGGCGCTCGCGGCCAGACCCGCCCACGTTATCCAAGCGGGCAGCCAGGTGGGTCGAAACACGACGAGCGCGGCCGAGCTCGCAAGCTCAAGCAACATCGGAGCCGCGACCACGCGCGTCGTCAGACGGACGTGAGCCGCGTGATAACGCTCGAAATCGGCTGCCGGAACCGCCTCGAACAACGGGTAATGCACCACCTGGACGAACCAAATCAGCCCGGTCAGGAACGTCGTTGAGGCCAAACAGACCAGGAACAGGGTGAGCGGCATGCGTCTTGGTCTCCGTTTTTCTCGATTCAACCGCCTGGTCGAGGTTCGTCGAGGCAAAACTTAAACTAGGCTTCGAGTGGGGATCATTCAGCCGACGACCGCGAAAGGCAGGGGAGATAGATGGCGGATCTCATTACGGAAATCTGGGAGGGTTTGCGCGAGTCGGGCATACCCGAGGTCATGCTGTTTTTGCCCGACGGCACCGCGAGCCGATGTCACTGGGACGACACCACCATGATCGGCCTGATGCGCGTGGCGCTGTTGGGAGATCAGGACCGGAAGATCGTGCGCATTATCCCGGTCGACCAATGCACGGGCATCGGAGTCGCACCGCCGAAAGGGATCGACCCGATGAGCTTCCGAAGCGTCGTCCAGGGTAAACTGAATGCGACACTTCTGCAGGAAGACGGTGCACACGACGGCTGACTGGGTGTCCGAACGCCGCGTCGCGACTGGCTCGCGCCGGCTCATTTGAGGGCCCACGGCGCGTTGTCGCCGCAGCCCTCGACGATCGCGCGCACCCGCTCGATGTACTGGTCGGAGCGAAACTTGCGTCGCGTACTTGCATAGCTCATAAAGCGTACGGTGCCGAAAATCGGACGTTCGGGCCAGGGTCGGTCGTGCTTGCCGCCGACGGCCCACGCGACGCCGGTGTAGCCGTTCGGGTCGCGGCCGTCCATTTCGTAGCGATCGTTGAGGTCGAGCGCGACCTTGAAGGCGGTCGCGGCGTCGGGCGACCATTCGAGAATCTTTTTCGCCCAGTACATGCGCAGATAGTTGTGCATACGGCCGGTGTGGACCATCTCTTGTTGCGCCGCGTTCCAGAGCGGGTCGTGCGTCGATCCCGCCTCGAGCGTCGCGGGGTCGTAAAGGTAAGGCCGCGGGTCGCGCTCGTGCTTTTGGAGCGTTTCGAGCGCCCAGCGCGGGCAGCCTTCGATCGAGTCGTACTTCGGGTTCCGGGCGACGAAGTTGACCGCCAACTCGCGGCGGACGATCAGCTCTTCGAGCAGCGCCTCGATATTCGCGTCTCCGGCTGCGGAGTCGCGCACCCGAAGGGCGATCGTGAGCGGCGAGATCTGCCCGAAATGGAGATGCGCCGACAGTTCACTGGTCGCGTACGGCGAGGGCTCGTTACGCTCTTCGGCGTAGCGGGCGAGGCGATGCTCGACGAACAGGTCGAGCCGTCGGAGCGCTTCGCGCGTGCCGCCTCGATAGCCGCTTAACTCGCCGGCGCCGCCGACTTTCAGCTTCGCGAGCAGTCCCTCGACGTCGAGCGTTTCCCCCCGCGGAATCAACGCGTCCGGACAGGCGTTTTTCGCGATGGGCCGAGGCAACGGCTTCAAATAGTCGTTCCACGCCCTGTGCATTTTCGGTCGGAGCGTGCGCGCGGCGAACTCCTCCTTCGGAAATAGCGAGCTTGGGACCACGACGTCGGCGTCAACCAGCCGGCAAGGAACAGCCAGGTCGCGAACGAGGGCGCTGCGCCACTCTTGCGCGACCCGAACCGGGTTATCGTCGCCGATCACGAGTGCCGGTTGGATGAGATTGGCCACCTCGATCGCAACCCGGTCGGGACGTCCGAGTCGGACGACGAGCGGGACGCCGCAGGCCGCGAGGTCGTTGCGCGCGTCGGCGAGTCCCTCGATCAGAAACCGATAGTGGCGACGCTGCGCGCCGGGGTAGTCGGCGGTCAGTCCAAAACACGCCAGGACTGGCAGTCCGAGGGTATTTCCCCAGGCAATCGCGTAATTTAGGGCAGGGTTATCGAGCCCGCGCTGCGCCCTTTGCATCCAATAGAGCACACAACGCCCCTCGGCCCGCGGGTCGCCTTCGTGGGCAACGCGGACGCGCGGGTCGGGGCGCATCAACATCGAAACGGTCACGTCGAACGATCCTTTCCGAGGAGACGAGGGCGAGTCTGCTACGCCGGCACGCGGCGCGGCCGGTTTGTCGTTTTTTGGAGACTCTTCATTGAAAATTCATAAAACCGGTTACGATAAGGTCGACTTCCGCAGCTAGGAACCCGGTGGAGCAGCGTCTGCCGCAGTTACACTCCTGATTTTCGACGGTTCGGGCCGAACGGCAATCCTCACCCTGCCGATCGACAACCCGGCTCGTCGTTAGCCCCTAGCCCGACTTGGGTTCCCGCACACTTACGCCTTCGCCCAAACTTCAGAGTTTCCTCGCGGAACCTGCTGAAGGCTTGTGAACAATCAAGGTCCCCCCGCGCCGGCGATTCAGGGTTTCGGACGGAGTCCGAGAGCCGTGTTTCCAGGAGGGAGCGAATGATCTCCATACCGAGGATTCTGCGCACATGACGCACTTACCAATCCGACGCAGTCGTCGGGGTTTCACGCTCATTGAACTGCTCGTGGTGATCGCGATTATCGCGGTTTTGATTGCGTTGCTCTTGCCCGCGGTGCAGTCGGCGCGCGAGGCCGCCCGACGCGCCCAATGCGTTAATAATCTCAAGCAACTTGCGCTCGCCGCCTCGAACTACCAAGACGTGAACGGCACCTACCCGCCGGGCTCGCTTTCGAACCCACAGGCCTTCTCGCCTTACGTCGGAAAGTTCACGCAGGACTTCAGTTGCTACGTGCGTATGCTCGGCTTCATGGAGCAAAACGCCACGTACAACGCGGTGAATTTTAGCTTGATGTCGGGCAGCCCGGCGAACATCACGATCGCGGGCATTCAGATCAACTCGCTGGTTTGCCCGTCCGACGTAAACGCCTTGTCGCCGACGGCGATCGCGATCGGTGGCTCGAGCTCGGTCCCAGGCTACAGCTTCAATTATATGACGTTGCCGCCTGGGGGCTGGATGCAGCAGTATTGCAGCTACGCGGGGAACGCGGGCACGTGGGATTTCGGCTACGGGTCGATTCCCGGCGGCAGCGACTATTACCCCCCCTCGGTGTTCCAGATGTACAACGGCGTCATCTACAACGATTCGTCGACGCGCATCTCGGCGATTACCGACGGCACGAGCAACACGTTCATGTTCATGGAGAATTCGCACACGCAGCGGTTTACCTGCGACGCCTACTATGCACTGTCCGACAACTCGTGGAACTCGGGTCGCTGGTACGACACGCTCGGCTCGACCTTGTACCCGATCAACACCTGCAAGAATTCGAACGCCGTGCAGAATCCGTCGGGGATGACGTCGCAGTTCGGCAACACCGGCGGCTTCTATTACACCCCGACCTCGCCTTCGAGCATGCACCCGGGCGGCGCGAATTTCGCCTTCTGCGACGGCTCGGTGCACTTCCTGAAGGACTCGACGGCGTCTTGGTCGTTCGCGAACGGCACCGTCGACGGCAACTACGGCATCACCTTGCCCTCCGGGGTCACCGATCCTTCGGGGACCGGTCAGCTCATCATCAACATAGGCACGCAGCTTGGCGTCCTGCAGCAGCTTTCGACGCGCAACCTCGGCGAAGTGATTAGCGCCGACTCGTTCTAATCCTTAAGCCTCAAGAGTCCTCGGATATGCGGGAGGGCGGCACGCGCCGTCTCCCGCGGTTCCGACGCGACGATGTGTCGGGCGCGTTGTTCGCCGCCTTGGAAGTGTTAGCTCCGATCGAAGTCGATCTCCTGTGATGGAGTTTGGGTGATGTCGTTTCGCGTTCATGTCTTGGTTGGATTAACAATTGTCGCGCTCGCGGGTTGCGGAGGCGATGTCGATCCGTCGAAGGTCAAGGGCGGGGTAACGCCGTCGCCGCACAACGGCGCCACGGTCGCCTTGCCCAACGGCGAGGGGTTCGCGGAGTTTCTCGACGAGGAGACGAAGCAAGTTCGCGGCAAGACCGTCAGCGCCGCGCTCGTCGTCTATTTCTTGAACGACGACAAAACCGCGCCGTTGGCGACGTTGCCGACCGACGTCTCGGTTTCGATCGGCGTCGGCGACTCGCCTCAAGTCATCGCGCTCTCGCCCGCCCCCGGACCAAAGCCGAGCGAACCGTTCAGCGGATGTCGGTTCGCGTCGCCGGTCGGCAAATACTCGTTTAACATGGCGCGCGGCGAGCTTTCCGGCACCCTCAACGGCAAGCCGTTCACGATTAAGTTCAACAACGGCCGCTGATCGTTCCGCCTTCTTACGCGGTCGATCCCGACGCGTCCAAACGCCGCGCGGATCGTGCACGCCTCGACCGGACTTGGTCGAATTTCGTTGTCTTTCCGGCTTGCCTGGTCGGCCGGGTTCTTCGCGGGTCGACGCAACTTCATAGGAATCTCATCATTTTTATGTGGAAGTAGGTGGGAAGCGAGCCTATCCTTCGTGTGAGAATCGTTATCCTTAGATGCGCGGCGGTAGGATGTGCCGTATTACCCCCTGAACGGACTCGTTCTCACTTCGGATTCTCAGCGAACATGAAGCTCTTGCACCATGGACGACGCGTTCGAGGTGGTTTCACGCTCATCGAGTTGCTTGTCGTTATTGCGATCATCGCTGTTTTGATCGCCTTGTTGCTGCCGGCGGTGCAGTCGGCGCGCGAGGCGGCACGACGCGCGCAGTGCGTCAACAATTTGAAGCAGCTTGGACTCGCCGCTCAGAATTATCACGACGTCAACGGCGTATTCCCGGGCGGGTCGTACACGAACTTCAACGGCGGGACGTACTATTCGAGCGCCGTCGAGCCGGTGAAATTTGCTGAAAATCACAG
>JAJYDB010000033.1 GCA_021777845.1 Planctomycetota bacterium | reverse complement strand
TCTGGGCCGAAGATCGGCAACCCGATCCGCACCGCGGCCGACGTCGATTGCGTCGTGCAACCTGAAGACCTTGGGGCGCTTGAATTTGTGTTCGAGGCGGTGCGTCGGATCCGCGCGGCCTTGCGGCCCGATCTCCCGCTGATCGGATTCGCGGGAGCGCCTTTCACGCTCGCCTGCTATTCCATCGAAGGCGGCGGCTCACGCGACTACGCACACGCCAAAGCCTTCCTATATAACGACATCGGGGCGTGGAACGCACTCATGGAGCGTCTTGTAGACGCCACGGCTCGGTATCTGCGGGCACAAGTCGACGCCGGCGTCGATGCGTTGCAGATTTTCGACAGTTGGGTTGGCCGGCTGAGCCCCTTTGATTACGCAACATACGTCTTTCCGCATATGCAACGGCTTTTCTTGTCACTGCCGCCTGAAATACCCGTAATACATTTCGGTACCGAGACCTCAACGTTGCTCGAGCAACAACGCGACGCTGGGGGTGACGTGATCGGACTCGATTGGCGCATTCCTCTGGACCAAGGGTGGGCCCGGCTCGGCGGAAACGTCGCTGTCCAAGGCAATCTCGACCCGACCATTCTCTTGGGTCCGCGTGATGAGATTGAGCGGCAGACCTGTCGCATTCTTGAGCAGACAGGCTCGCGTCCTGGGCATATTTTTAATCTTGGCCACGGAATTTTACCGATGACTCCCGTCGACAACGTGCGATTCCTAGTCGATTTGGTGCATGAGAAAACGAGGCGTTGAAGTCAGTGCAAGCACTAAATCACACGCAGAGCGAGGTCACGTGATTTTTGCTGCCAAGCCCGCGTCAAACAGGGTTCAGACGTCCCAAGTTGTTTATTGTAAAGCACAGACTTGACACGAGGCGGCGCGCCCGCAAATGATAGGTCTTCAACCTGCCCCAAAATTCTTTGCCGACTCTTAATTAATTATTATTCAACTGCTGTTGGCATGCTTCATGCCATGTTCTCTCTTCGTGAGGAAACAGATAGAGTGCTGAAGCATGCTTCCTCGTACTCGAAAACTTGTTGTTTTCGATTTTCTCCCTCCCCTCAGTGCCTTTGTTTCGTGCTGGAGTGACCTGATTATGAGCAACCGTGTCCTTAAGCGTGGTTTCACGCTCATCGAACTGCTGGTGGTGATCGCGATCATCGCGGTCTTGATTGCGTTGTTGCTTCCCGCCGTGCAGTCGGCACGCGAGGCGGCTCGTCGCGCTCAATGCGTCAATAATTTGAAGCAGATCGGGTTGGCGCTCGCGAATTACGAACAGGCGATCGGCAGCTATCCTCCGGCCGCGATTACGTTCCAGGAAAACCCGCTCAATTGCGCCGTGTCGAGTCGCGGTCACAGCATGTTCACCTTCGCTCTCAATTACATGGAGCAGGGGAACATCTACAACTCGATCAACTTTGCTTTCGACGCGGGCGGCGGCCCGCCCGAACCTCAGATTCAGTCAACGGCATTCTTGAATACGATCAACTCGTACATTTGCCCCTCGGACCTCGACAATCCCGCCAAGATTTCGGGTTCGGGCAACTACTACTCGAAGTCGTCCTACGCGGCGAGCGTCGGCACGATTGATATTTTCCGTTGGTACTGCGGTTGCCCGGGCATCACGTGCTGCGGCCTCTGCTTCGGCGGTCCGGAAATTAAAGGCGACGGCGCGTTCTCGAAGAACTATTACTTCAAGATCGCCGAGTTCACCGATGGTCTCAGCAACACGATTTTTGTGGGTGAGACCTCGCGGTTCAAGAATGATCCGGATACCATTTTCGGCGAGTGGAACCGGGCTCTTTGGTTCGGGTCGGCCGCTCCGGGCGTAACGCGACCGGCGGCGATGGCGACCGTGGTTCCGCAGATCAACGCCAACCTGCTGATTCCCGACTACTTCGGGACAGCCGATCCGATTGCGTGGAAGTACGATCCGAATAACCTGAATTTTGGTCAATTCGGCTTCCGGAGCTTCCACCCCGGCGGTGCGAACTTCCTGTTCGGCGACGGCTCGGTCCACTTCCTCAAGCAGTCGATCAACACGCTGTCGACGGCGGCGGGGAATTCCGTGTACGCTTCGCTCGGGACGCGAAACACCGGTGAAGTCATCAGTGCCGACGGCTATTGATCGCCGACGGTCAACTCTCCTTGTTAACCTAGAAGGATTCGCGATGTTGAGTTCTCGAACCCTGTGGCGAACGGCCGCGTGTGCGGCACTTGCGGCTGTTGTTGGTTGCGGCGGCGGGGAAGGTTCGACGCCGTCCGCCCCCACCAGCGAGAAAGATTCGGCGAAAATCGTACCCGCCGAAGTCACGCCTTCTCGTGCCGTGTCCGGGAAGAAGAAGCCGGCGACCCCGGTAACCGCAGAGCCTTAAGCTCGGAACTCTCGGTGCGAACCGTGTTTACGACGGCCCGCGCCGTTGAATTCGATCCGCAACGCCTCGATCGCGCCGCCTTGGCGTGATCGGGGCGTTTGCCGTTTTTGAAAGCGGGACGAACGTGCCTAGCGGGTGTCAAACACTCGTGTCGCGGGGTTGCGGCGCGGATACAATGGGTTCCACGACGGGGAACGGGCCGAGCGGGTTCGCGCCGGCTTCCGCGTCAAGCTCGAGTGAGATCCGACTGGTGGAGACAACGTTGTCGAAGCATGACCCCGACGCCGCGGCTTATGACAGCGTTTTGTTGCTGGCCTACGGCGCGCCCGAGACGATGGAGCAGGTGCGGCCCTTCTTGGACAACGTGCTGCGCGGTCTGAGGGTGCCTCGCGAGCGTTACGAGGCGGTGGTTCATCATTACGAGTTGATTGGGGGGCACAGTCCACTGAACGCGTTGACGGCTCGGCAGGCCTCGATGCTGCGGGCCGTTCTGGCGGACGAGGGGCTCAACCTCAGCGTTCACTTCGGCATGCGGTTCGCCCAACCGTTCATTTTCACGGCGATCCGCGACATCATTCGCGCGGGCCGCCGTCGGACGCTTTCGATCATCCTTTCGCCGTATCGGAGCGAGCCGAGCTTCGACAAGTACGTCGAGTCCGTCCGCGAGGTTCTGGACGCCGCCGATCCCGCAACCGCCCCGGTTGTCGATTTCGTCGAGCCTTGGTTCGACAACGTCTATTTCGCGAGAGCGCAAGCGGGCCGAGTGCACGCTGCGCTCGAGGCGATCCCCGCCGAGCGTCGCGACGCAGCGGAGTTGATCTTCACCGCGCACAGTATCCCGACCGCCGTTGCGAGCCGCGGTCCCTACGTGCAACAGATCGAGGCGGTCTGCCGGGCTGTCGCGGAGGAGAATCTCGGCCGAGGCTGGAAGCTTGCCTGGCAGAGCCGCAGCGGCAGCCCGCACGTCCCTTGGCTTGAGCCCGACGTCAACGAGATGCTGCGTTCGTTGCGGGCCTCGGGAGCCGCCGACGTCGTCTTGTGCCCGGTCGGGTTCGTATCGGATCACGTCGAAGTCTTGTACGACCTCGACATCGAAGCGGCCGCGACCTGTCGCGAAATCGGACTCAATATGGTCCGCGCGGCGACGGTGAACGACGACCCCGTCTTCATTCAAGGGTTGGCTTCGATCGTTCGCGAGCGACTCGGGAACTCGGTCACAAGGCGAGAAGGTTCGGCGTCTTAATCAGCGGACAACCGAGCGACCGGCACGGGCTGAGCCGGCTGGACATCGGGTTCGGCGGGGACGGTGTTCGCGGCGACCGCGGCGGTCCGGCAGGGAACTCCGAGTGTCCGGGGGAACATGCCGAAGACCACAACGAGCGCCGTGCAAACTCCGGTCGCGATGCAGGCGGGCCACGCTTCGCGACCGCGACGAGGCAGAGGACCGGCCGAGTTCGGCCGCAGATAAATCGCGACCACGATCCGCAGGTAATAGTAAGCTCCGATCGCGGAGTTGATCACGCCGACAAGAGCCAGCACCTGAAACATCCGCGTGTCATCGCCTCGGGTCGCGGAGAATGCCGACGCGAAGAGCGCGAACTTGCCGAAAAAACCGGCCAAAGGCGGGATGCCCGCCAGGCTGAACAGGCAGATCGCCATCGCAAGCGCGATCCGCGGGTGGGATTTCGCAAGACCGGCAAGGTCGTCGACAGTCTCGACCGGGCGTTCCGCCGTACTGAGTGCGAGGATCGCCCCGAACACCCCCAACGTCATCAGCCCGTAGGCCGCAAGATAAAAGAGGATCGACTCGGAGCCGAGGTAAAACGCGCCCGCGCCGGGCAGATTCACAAACGCGACCGAGACGCCAATCATCATGTAGCCCGCATGTGCAATCGACGAGTAGGCAAGCAGACGCCGCAAATTGTCTTGCAACAGCGCCGACAGGTTGCCGAGCGTCATCGTCGCGGCGGCGATCACCCACGCGAGCAGCGCCGCCTTTTCGATCAGCCGTCCCGCGCCGTCGCCGCCGGGGGCGATCACGCTGGTCAGCACGCGGATGATCGCGAGAAAGCCGACAGCCTTTGGTATCCACGCGAGTAAGGCCGCGATGTACGTCGGCGAGCCCTCGTAGACATCGGGAGCGTAGAAGTGGAACGGCACCGCCGCCACGCGAAACGACAAACCCGCCAGTAAGAACATCACCGCGATCAGGCCCACCTGCAGATTCGGGATGTTCGGCAGGTTGCGGGCCGACAGAAATCCGATCGCCTTCAGGTTGCTGAGCCCCGTTAACCCGTAAAGGTACGCGGCTCCAAACAGAAACATCGCCGAGGCGAAGATACTCAGATAAAAATACTTAACAGCGGCTTCGCGCGTCGCCGCGTTGCGGCGAGGTAGATAGAGCAGCAGGTAGGTCGGAATGCTGACGAGCTCAAGCGCGACAAAAAGGAACACCAACTCGTTCGCCGCCGCGACCAGCATGGCGCCTGCGTTTACGTACAGCAGCGAGCCGAAGAATTCCGCGGCGCGAGCCTCGTCGACCTGATCGTGCGCGAGAGCGACGAGGATGAACGCGGTTCCGAGCAAAAAAAGGCGGGCAGCAAAGGAGAAGGAGTCATTGAGCGCGACCGACGAGAAGGGATCGGTGGTTTGAGCCGAGACCGCCAGCAACGCGACGAAGGCGACGCCGAGCACGATGAACGTCGTCGAGAGCCACGCCTGCCGCGTCCGTTTCACGAACGCTCCCGCGGTCATCATCGCGGTGGCGGCGAGAATCATGATCAGCTCGGGTGCCAGCACGATCAACGTCTGTTTCATCACGACGAATGCGTCGGCTCCCGCCAAGGTCGCGAACAGGTTCATGGGCAACATCCGCGGATTACCTTCCAAGGTCCAAGTATTCTTGATTGAGCCCGCCGCTTCGAATCGCGACGAAACGGCCGGTGTCACTTCGACGTCGCGGACTTCGCATCGGGCGCGGCGGTCTTCTTCGTATCAGGCGCGGCGGGCGGATTCATCGGGATTCCTCGGCGCGGTGGTTCGTCGACTTTCTTCGCGGCGGGCGGATTCATCGGGATTCCTCGGCGCGGTGGTTCGTTCGACTGCTTCTTGGTCGCGCCGCCGGCCTGGTTCTTTCTCGACGCAGACTTGCGCGGCGGGAGAGCCGCCGGAACGGGCGCCTCAATCGACTGGGGCGCTGCGACACCCTCCTTTGCGAGCGCGACGACTACCGGATCAACGGCGGGCCGGATCCGCGCGAAGAACGGCTCAGGCAGGACGCCGATCAACAGAATCATCACCAAAAGCGGCGACAACCCCGCAATCTCGTGCCAACCGATCGGTCGGATCGCGACGCCGTGGTCGCCGCCGCGATCATGAGCCTCGTCGTGATCGTGGGCGGTCGCGTGATCATGCCCCGTCGGCACGCGGAGCGGCCCAAAGAGCACGCGCTGCAACATCACGAGCAGGTAAAACGCCCCCAAAACCATCCCCGTGGAAGCCAAGATCGCGATCCGCGGGCTCTTCGCGAACATCCCGCTCAAGATCGGAAATTCCCCGACGAATCCGTTCAGGCCCGGCAGCGCGGCCGAACCGAGCGCCGCGACGATCAGAAAAAACGCAAGCAGCGGAAGCCGATTCCACAGGCCGCCGAGCTCGCCCATCTCTCGGGTGTGGAAGCGTTCGTAAATCACGCCGACACACGCGAACAGCGCCCCGGTTGTCAGCCCGTGATTCAGCATCTGGATCGTCGCACCGTTCAGCCCTGAAGCGTTCATCGCGAACAACCCCAGCACAATGAACCCCATGTGGCTCACCGAACTGTACGCTACGAGCCGTTTCACGTCGGTCTGTGCCAGAGCGGCAAGCGCCCCGTAAATAATCCCCGCGACCGAAAGCACGGCCAGCAGCGGGAACATCGCCTGGGCGCCGATCGGCGTCATTGCCAGATTAAAGCGAATCAACCCGTACGAACCAACCTTCAACATCACCCCGGCGAGGATAATCGAGCCCGCCGTCGGCGCCTCGACGTGCGCCAGCGGGAGCCAGGTGTGGAACGGGAAAAGCGGAACCTTGATCGCGAACCCGGCGAGCAGGAGCAAGAAAATCAGAGCCTGCGGGCTGCTCGACCACGGCGCAGCGATTTGCCACGCCGGCCAGGGCAGCGTCTGCAGCCCCTGTGTCAACGCAGGCATCGAGAAGGTGAGCACGTGCTTCGGCGAAAACTGATAGTGGACCACGACCAGCGCGACGACGCCGAGCAGCGTGATCAAGCTGCCCGCGAGCGTGTACAGAAAAAACGTGATCGAGGCTCGCCGGCGTTCGGGTCCGCCGAAGAGCCCAATCAGGAAGAAGAGCGGGATCAGCGTGAACTCAAAAAAGACGTAAAAGAGCACGATGTCGAGGCTCGAGAAAAGCCCGAGCAGACCCGTTTCGAGCGTCAGGAGCAAAGCGTAGTGCGCCGCGGACCGTTCGGTGATCGACTCCCACGAAGCGAAAATCGCGGTGATTAACAGCAACGAGGTGAGCGCGAACAGCCACAAGCTGATCCCGTCGAGGCCGAGCGCGAAGCGAATATCCGGCCGCTCGAACCACGACAAACCGTACGGGCCCTCCGCGGGTCCAAACGCGAACTGCGGCGTCGTCACTCCGGGATCAAAACCGAACACGAGGACCAGCGAGCACCCGAGAGTCGCCAGAGCCGCGCCAAGCGCGATCTTACGCGCCGTCTTGTGGTCAAGATCCGGACGGGCGAAGAGCGCGATTCCGCCGACCAAAGGTATCAAGACCGTCACCAGCAGCAGCGTCGCCATCGAGTCGTCCTCAAATCTCAAACCGAGTCAAGTCGGCGTCTCTGTCGTGCTCGTTCAATCGCGTGCTTAAATCAACAGCAAGATCGCGAGCAACGCCGCGAGACCCAGCACTCCCGCGGCGGCGTAAAACTGGATCAAGCCGTTTTGGTAGGGCGCGAGCGCCGAGCGGCTCAGAGCACGGGGAAGCTTCGCAATCAGTCGCACCAGGCCGTCGACGATATAAACGTCGGCGAACTTGCTCAACTGGGCCAAGAAAGAAAGCGGGGCGACGATCACCGCGGCGTAAATCTCGTCGATGTAAAACTTATTGAGCGACGCGCGATAGAGCATTCCCAGGCGCGTCGCGAGAATCGAGGGGATCCGGCTCGGCAACGCGAACAACGGGTAGCTGAGCGCGAGTCCGAACAACGCCGCGAAAGTACCGATCAAAATCGAGTTCCAGTCGGTGCCGTGTTCGGCGTGCCCAAGGTTCTCAAATCCCAGCGTATGTTCGAGATGACCCTCGAAGATCCCCGTCGGTCCGAACAACAAGCCGACGCCGACGGCGCAGGTCGCAAGCGCAACGAGAGGAAAGGTCATAATCAACGGCGACTCGTGCCCAATGTGCGTGTCGTGCCCGTGCGCATCGTCGTGCCCGTGTCCGTGCTCATTAGTGTGCGCGTCGTCGTGCGAGCCGTGTCCGGCGGCAGCCAGATCCTCGGCGGTCGGCAAGCGCTCGGGGCCGAAGAAAGTGAGGAAAAAGGCGCGTCCCGTGTAGAGTGCGGTCAACCCCGCCGTGACGACCGCCACCCAATAAACAAGCCCGTACACCCATCCCCAGCCGGTCCCCTCGGCGCCGCCCGAAACCTCCGACGCAAGCTTCAGCGCCGCCAAAATCTCGTCTTTGCTCCAGAAACCCGCGAACGGGAACACCCCCGCCAGCGCCAACCCTCCCACGGCGAAAGTCGCGCACGTCACCGGCAGTTTGCGACGCAGCCCGCCGAACTTGCGCATGTCGATCACGCCGCCCATCGCGTGCATCACGCTGCCCGACGACAGGAACAAAAGCGCCTTAAAAAACGCGTGCGTGAACAAGTGAAACATCGCCGCGACGACCGCGAGTTGAGCGACCGACCCGACTCCTGCTCCGAGAGCCATGAACATATATCCGAGTTGGCTGACGGTCGAATACGCCATCACCCGCTTCAGGTCGGTCTGCGTGATCGCGATCGCGGCGGCGAGCGCCGCGGTGATGCCGCCGACCAGCGAGATAATCGCGAGCACGCGGGGGTCGCTCGAGATCATCGGCATCGAGCGCGCGATCAAATAAACGCCCGCCGTGACCATCGTCGCCGCGTGAATCAAGGCCGACACGGGCGTCGGGCCTTCCATCGCGTCGGGAAGCCAGACGTAGAGCGGCACCTGCGCGCTCTTCGCGGTCGCGGCCCAGAGCAGCAGCAACGAGATCCCGAAGATCGCTTCGGGACGGATCAGCTTGAGGTTGGCCGGGTCGAGCACGACGCTGTAGCTGAGGTCGTGGTTGTTCGCGACGGTCCAGAGCCAAAAGATCGCGATCGCGAAGCCGAAGTCGCCGACGCGATTGACGAGAAAGGCTTTTTTCGCCGCCGCCGCCGCCGCGGGCTTCGCATACCAAAAACCGATCAGCAAATAGCTGCACACGCCCACGCCTTCCCAAAAGACGTACGTGAGCACGTAATTATTCGAGAGCACCAACCCGGTCATCATGAACACGAAGAGCCCGACGCACGCGAAAAACCGCGGATAGGCCGGGTCGCCGGCCATATATCCGACGGCGAAGACCGCGACAAGCGTCGCCACGAACGTCACCATCGAGAGCATCATCGTCGAGAGCCCGTCGACGCGGAACTCGACCGGGACGCGAAGCCCGCCGGCGTTCATCCAGTCGAAAAGAACAGTCGTCGAGTCGGCTCCCGCGGCGCCGAGCAGGCCCAGCGAAACCAGAAACGCCAACCCGATGCCGATGACCACCGGAATATGTGCGCTTGCCCCCAGCCGCTTCCCGCCGATCGCAGCCGCGACCGCTCCCGCGAGCGGGAAAAAAGGCACGAGCCAGCAATTCCGAACAAGAAAGGATCCGTGCATGAAGTTCGTCCCGTCGGTAGCGATCGTCGCCGCGGTGCTGTCGGCCGCGTCCTGATGGTTTTGCGATACGAGGTCGACTCGGCTCGACGCCGGGTCGCGTTCCGGAGCTCGGTCCCGCGGCTTACTCGCGACGCTCGATCCAGGGTTGTCGCGGATGAGGCGGCTCGGCGCCCGCTGGAATCAAGTGCGGGTACGACTCGGGTCCGGAGTGCGTTTCGGAGGGCTCGGGGTCAAGCGTATCGACGGGCGTCGCGGCATCCGGCTCGTGAATCTCGCTCCAAAGCGAGACGTCGAGCGACAAACGACGGTTAAACAACACCAAAGTGAGCGCGAGAGCAATCGAAGCCTCGCACGCCGCAACCGTCAGAATCACGATCGTGAACACCTGACCCGTCCAATTGCCGTGATATCGCCCGAACCCAACGAGCGTGAGAGCAACCCCTTGCAACATCATTTCCGCCGAAAGAAACATCACGATCAAGTTTCGTCGAGCGATAAATCCGAGCATTCCCAGCGCGAACAAAGCCGCGCCGATCAACAGAAAGCTTGTCAGATTGTCGAATCCAAACCAATCGGAAGCGGCCATGGCGTACGCTCGAATTTCGGTTTCGGGGACTTAATCTTCTTAAAAGATGCTCACGAACCTGGAGAACCAAAACAGATCGAGAAACGAGTCACAGGTCTTTCATAGTCGAGGCGCGTTCGCAGGAGGCGAAGCGACGCGGACAACGGGTCGAATCGGAGGCTTAGGCGTCGCGATCGCAATCGCGCCGACGAGCGCAATGAACAGCAAACCGCCCGCCAACTCGACCGCGATCAGATGGTCGGCGAAAAGCGTCGCGCCCAACCCGGCGACATGCGGGCCTGCGGGATTCGATCGCTCCGGAAGCTGAGCCGTCGGCCGCGAAGCACGCCGTAAAACCTCACTCAGCCCGCTCTGAGGCGGCGAGTTTCCCACCCGCGTGATCGACGGCGTCGGAATCAAAATCCGCTCGTCCGCAAGCAACCTCGCCGAACCGCCCTCGACCGTCGCACGCGCATCGCTTCGCATCGAAATCAAGGCATACGCCAAGGCCCACATCAACAGGAAACAGCTCAAGACCGACCGCCCCGGCGCACGCGCCGAGCGGTCGTACGAGGCCTTCCCTTCCATCTGCGCCAACATAATCACAAACAGGAATGTGACGATGATCGCCCCGGCATAGACGATCACCGTCCCCGCCGCGAGGAACTGCGCGCCCGCGATCAAGAAGAGACCCGCGGTCGAGAGCACAACCGCCGCGAACCAAAGCGCGCTGTGCACAGGGTCGCGTGCCGTGATCATCAGCGTCCCGGACGCGATCGACGTCAGCCCGAACAGTACGAAAAACGCGCGGCTCAGCCCCGCTCCCGGGGGCGACCAGAAGGTTGCCGAAATCAGCAACGCAAGCGCAAACGCCGCCGAACCCGCGCCGAATCCCCGCCGCGGCGAGATCCCGCTCACGCCCTTCGGCAACATCAGGTAGACGCCGCCGCCGCCGAGCAACACGGCGAGCAGCGATCGCACAAATTCCGACGTCGTAATCTCGTTCACGTGTCAAGAGTTCCCATGAAAGCCGCGGCGGCCGGGTCGAGTTCTCGGATTGCCGCGTTCAAATCGAGTCGCGCACCAACTCGGTGCTCGACGTCGGCCGCGACGGCGGCGAGCCGTAGCGCATCGGCTCGGCGTCCTTCGTCAGGTCAAACACCGACAGCAGCTTCGTCTTGTCGAAAATCATCTGCTCGCGCGAGAGGCCGGTCAAATCGTACAAGCCCGTCAGTTCGATCGCCTCGACCGGGCACGCCTCCTCGCACATACCGCAAAAAATGCAGCGCAACTCATCGATCACAAAGCTCGCCGGATATTTCTCGCGGTCGCCCCAGAGTTCGGTCTCGGGCGCGGTGGTACCGACGATGTCGATACAGTGCGCCGGGCAGGCCGTCGAACACAACATACACGCGACGCACTTCACTCGCCCCGACTCGTCCTTGTTCAGCCGATGCACGCCGCGGTAATTCGGGCTCGGGATGTGCTGATCCTCGGGGTACTGCACCGTGATCGCCGAGTCGCCGAAGACAACACCCGCCATGTGCCGCGCCGTCACCGCCAGTCCGGCGATCACCTGCGGGACGTACAAGCGATCCCCCAAACTCAGTTTCGGGGGCGTCATCCGTTTCAGGTCGGGATGATTTGCGTTCACTGCGGCACCTCGCGATTCAGAACCATCTTCTGTTGCGTTCGCTACTCTCGGATCAGTGCGCCGGCCGACTCAACCGCGGATCAGTTGGATGATTCCCGCGGTCGCGACCAAGTTCACGAGCGCCAGCGGAACCAGCGACTTCCACGCGAGATCCATCAACTGGTCGTAACGAAACCGCGGCAGTGTCCAGCGAATCCACATGATGAGGAAGATCATGAACGACACCTTGCCCGCGGTCACGAGGACCTTCAGGATCGCACTCAACAAACCAGTCTGCTCAACAGAGAGGCCGGGAAAATCCCAACCGCCCAAGAATAAGATCACGGTCAAGTAGCTGACGGTGATCACGTGCATGTACTCGCCGAGAAAAAACATGCCGAATTTCATCGCGGAGTATTCAGTGTGAAAACCGCCGACGAGTTCTTGTTCGCTCTCAGGCAAGTCGAACGGCAGCCGGTTCGTCTCGGCGAAGCCGCTCACCAGGAAGAGCAGAAAGCCGATCGGTTGCGCGACGATTCCCCAAACATGCTGGTCTTGCCACGCCATGATCTTCCCGAGATCAAGCGAGCCGGCGAGCAGGACCATGCCGAGAATCGACATCCCTAGCGGCACCTCGTAACTGATGAGCTGCGCGCTCGAGCGCAGCCCGCCCAGGAACGAGTATTTGTTGTTCGACGCATACCCCGCCAGGACGACGCCGTACACCGCCAGGCTGCCGATCGCGAACACGTAGACTATGCCGATGTCGACCCCGGGCGCGATCTGAAACTGCATCACCTGTCCCGGCCCGACCGGGCCGAACGGCACGACTGCGAAGCCGAGCGTCGCCGCAATAATCGCGATCATCGGCGCGAGGATGTAGAGCGGCTTGTCCACGTAAGTCGGCACGACGTCTTCTTTCAAGACCATCTTCGCACCGTCGGCGATCGGCTGCAGAAGACCGAAGGGCAGGTTGATCTTGATCCCGAATGGCAGAGTCAGGTGGCGCCCCGCCCGATTCGGTCCAATGCGGTCTTGTGCATATGCCGCGACCTTGCGCTCGACCAAAATGAGGTACGCGACGGTCCCTTGCATCAGGCCGACGACAACCCCGATTTTGAGCACAATGCCGATGATCGCCCACATACGCGAGGTCCTCGATTTAAAACGCGATCCGTAGCTTCAACAGGTCGCACTTTCGGTCAACTAACACACACGTCGAAACTCGGAACTCAGATTCGTTTCCTGCCGCCGTGATCGCGCCAAACCGTCGTCCACGGATCACTGAAGCGCGAGCCCGACTCCGCGACGGCGGGGCCCCCTACCGCCGCTCCGCCCGCATCGGCACCCTCGCGGGGAGTGGTCGCAATGACGACTCCGAACGGGGGTACGACGCCTCCTCGAGCGACGCCAAACGCGGGGATCGCCTCGGCAACTTCGGCGAGAACCTCGCGTGAACGCACAGGCCCGGCGCCCCTCGCGAGCAGAATCGCAAACAGGTCAAGGTCCGGCAGCGAGCCGTCGCGAGGCGGCAGCGCGGCCTCTGCGTACTGGAGGCGCCGGTCGGCGTTCACGTACGAGCCCGCCTTCTCCGCGAACGTCGCGCCCGCAAGGACGACGTCGGCAACCTGAGCGAGCGGCGTGGCGTGCGTATCCTGCACGACGAGGAAACCGACGCGCGGTCGAATCGCCCCGGCCGCGACCTCGTCGAACGCAGGGTCGAGCGCGTCCGAGGCGACGTAGAGTGCCGCGAACTCGCCTTTCTGCACCCGCGCGAGCAGCGACTCCCAGCCGATCACCTCGCCTTCGAAGTGTGCGAGCACCTCGGAAACGCCGATGCGGTTCGGACACTTCTCCCCGCGGATCGTGAACGGCCTCGGCACGACAAAGCTCGTGTCGCCGGTCCGACCTGTTGTTTTGTCAGGAGCGAAGGTTTGGTCCCCGCCGGAAACGGGCACGGGCCCGAGCGCGAGCACCGCTTGCGGACTCAGCGACTTCAGATATCTCGCCATCAAATAGGCTTCTTCGACCGTTAGGAACGGCGAGAGCACCCCCGCGACCGCGCCGCCGCGTGCAACCACGTCCTTGAGGCCGCGCTCGGTCGCAGCCACAGCCTGGTCGACGGCGACTGGTTCGGGCGTGCCGGCCTTCTTGACGTACATTGAGGCGAGCAGGGCAGGGTTGTTCGCTTCTTTGTAGGAAGCGCGTCCTTCGTCGCAAATCCAATAGTCGTTGACGTGCGGGTTGTGTCTCGGCTTGAACCGCCAGAGAGAGCCGCGGTTCTCCTCGGCGCTGACGTTGCAGCCGGTCGCGCACCGCGTGCAAATCGACTCGTGCTTCGAAAGGAACCAGACGCGCTGCGTGTGCAGAAAATCCTTGTCGAGCAACGCGCCGACCGGACAAAGGTCGACGACGTTCCCCGCGAGCGGGTTGTCGACCGGAACTCCGGGAAAAACGTCGATCTCGGCGTGATTCCCGCGGTTCATCACGTGCAACTCGCCGGTGTGAGTAATCTCGCGCGTGAAGCGGACGCAGCGCGTACACATGATGCAGCGATCCTGGTTAAGCTGGATCGCGTCGGAGACGTCCTTGCGCGGGTTGACCGTCCGCTCCTCGACAAACCGGTGCGTCGCCTGTCCGAAATGATAGCTGTAGTCCTGCAAACCGCACTCGCCCGCCTGGTCGCACACGGGGCAGTCGAGCGGGTGATTCAGAAGCAAATACTCCATGATCATGCGCTGGTGTTCCTGCACCTTCGCGCTGTCTGTGACGATCACCACGCCGTCTTTCGCGAGCGTCTGGCAGCCCGGCACCAGCTTCGGGACCATCTTGATCTCGCCCGTCGCCGGGTCCTTCGCGCCGACCTCGATCTCGCACATCCGGCAGTTCGCGACGACCGAAAGCGCAGGGTGCCAGCAATAATACGGGATCTCGACCCCGCAAAGCTTCGCGGCCTGGATCGCGTTCAGCTTCTCGCCCTCGGGGAGCGTGTACGCGTCGCCGTTGATCGTAATCGTCGCCATCGTGTCGTCCTTCGCGGCCGGCCGTCGACCGATCAATCACATGATCGGCCGCGTCCGTGTTAATTTCAGAAGTCGTCGGCTCGGTGGTTCGTCCAGTCGTCGTTCAAGGTCGGTTCCCGCCGTCCGCCGAGTGCAGCGCCGCGGGAGCGGGGGCCGACCCGAGCACCGTCAAACTATGACGAACCGCGACGTCGGCCGAAACGCCGCTCGCGATCGCCGCCTGCAACGGCGTGATCCGCCGCGACGGGTCCTGATGTGTGCGGATGTACTCTTCGATTTCGGGCCGAAACTTCGCGAGCGCGTTCTTGAACGGCCAAGCGGCGCCGTCGGCGAGTCCGCAAATCGTCGTGCCGGGCATGATCCCAAGGTTATTCGACATGTTTTGCAGGATGTCGAGATCCTCGAGCCTGCCGCCGCCGGATTTAATCCGCTTCATCGTCTTGTACATCCACGAGGTCCCCTCGCGGCACGGCGTGCACTGGCCGCAGCTCTCGTGCGCGAAGAAGCGTGAAGTGTTGTACAAATAATCAACGATGCTCGTCTGGTCGTCGAGTACCGTCACCGCCGCGGTGCCGAGCCCCAGACAACCGGTCTTGCGAATGTCCTCGAAGTCGAGCTTGACGTCGAGCTCGGCCGCCGACAGCAGCCCCATGCTGATCCCGCCCGGCACCGCGGCCTTCGCCTTGCGACCCTTCCAAACACCCCCCGCGTGCACGTCGATCAGCTCGCGCGCCGTCACCCCCAACGGGAGCTCAACGCACACTTGTTTGTTCACGTGCCCCGATACGCAATAGAGCTTCGGCCCGTAGCTTTTCGGCGTGCCGATCGACTTGAACCACGCCGCGCCCCGTTCCAAAATGTGCGGCACGCACGCCAAGGTCTCGATGTTGTTCACGACCGTCGGCTTGCGGAAAGCGCCTTCGATCGCCGGGAACGGAGGTTTGATCCGCGGCCAGCCGCGCTTGCCTTCGAGGCTTTCGATCAAGCCCGTCTCTTCGCCGCAAATGTACGCGCCCGCGCCGCGGTGCAACCAAATCTCGAGGTTAAAGCCGCTGCCGTAAATGTTCTTGCCGAGATGCCCCGCGGCCCGCGCCTCGGCGACCGCCCGTTCGAGTATTCGATACGCCTTGATGTACTCGAACCGCAAATAAACGTACGCCGTCGACGCCCGCGTCGCGTAGCACGCGATCAGAATCCCCTCGATAAACTGGTGAGGATCCTTTTCCATCAACAAACGGTTGTTGAACGTCGCGGGCTCGCTTTCGTCGCCGTTGACGCACAGGAGCGTCTCTTTGCGATCCTTCGGCAGGAACGTCCACTTCAAGCCGCACGGGAAGCCCGCGCCGCCGCGGCCGCGGAGTTCGCTGTCCTTCACCACGCCGACGACCGCGTCGGGATCCATCGTCGTCAGCGCCTTGCGCGACGCCTGATATCCGCCGCGCGACTCGTAGACCTTCAGCGTGTCGCCGTCGGGGACGTTCCAGTTGCGCGTCAGGATCGGTTCAAAGTCGGACACGGAAGCTCCCTCAATCTCGTTTTCAACACGCCTCGACAATGGATCCGAGGCGGTCGCGCGGGCGGCTCAATCCGGAACTTAAACACGTCTCGAACGCGGCCGTTCAGCCGCGCCGGGTCGCACGGCGGTCAAAACAACTCCCGCGGCCCTTGCTTCAATTCGTTCAACATCGCCTCGGTCGACGACTCGTCGAGCGGGCCGAAGACGCGGCCGTCGTCGGCGAGCGCCGCGGGGGCGTAGTCGCAGATGCCCAGGCATTCGGCGAATTCCACGGTCAACTTGCCGTCTTGCGTGGTTTGACCCGGTTCGATACCGAGCGACCGACACGCATGGTCGAGCATCTCGTCGCCCCCGCGCAGCATGCACGAGATCGACCGGCACACCCACACGCGCACATCGCCGATCGGCGCCTGCGGAAAGAAGCCGTAGAAACTCATCGTGTCGGAGACTTCGGCAGGCGTGATATCGAGCAAGGCCGCGATTTCAGCCATCGCTCGATGCGGGACGCATCGGAAATGCTCATGGACCAGGTGCAACGCGGGGAGCGTGACCGCGCGGGGGCTTGGATAGCGCGGAATCAAAGCGCGAATCTTCTCGACGATCGCGGGCGGGATCATCGCGGCGAGCACGGTCGCTTCGGGGTTCGAGGGCATCGGACACGGTCCTCACTAATTAACGGTCGAGCTCGGCGGCGATGATGTTCAAGCTGCCGAGCACCGCGACGATGTCGGCGATCAGGTGATCCTTGATCAGGTGCGGAAACAACTGAAAGTGGATGAACGACGGCGGTCGCGTGCGCGTCCGCCACGCCACCTGGCTGCCGTCCGTCACGAGATAGTAACCCAACTCGCCGTTCGGGCCTTCAATCGCGGAGTAGACCTCGTTGCGCGGCGTCTCGACCCCGCGGTTCGGCATGATCAGCTCGAAGTGCTGAATCAAGCCTTCCATGCTGTTGTAGGTCGTCCCTTTATCGGGCAGCGGGAACTTCTCCGCGATCGGCACGTTGCACGGCCCCCCGGGCAGATTGTCGATCGCCTGGCGAATGATCCGCGTGCTTTGACGCATCTCCTCCATGCGCACATGAAACCGCGAGAAGCAATCCCCCTCGGTGGCGTAAGGCACGTCGAAGTCAAAGTCGGGATAGGCGAGATACGGCTCGTCCTTGCGCAGGTCGTACGTCACGCCGCTCGCCCGCGCGATCGGCCCGGTCGCCGAAAAGGAAATCGCGTCTTCTTTCGTGAGGACGCCCACTCCGCGCATGCGGTCGAGAAAGATTCGATTGCGCATCAACAGCTTCTCGACGTCGCCTAGCGCCTTCGGAAGCGCGATCAAAAGCTTCTCGATCCGGCCCAGAACGCGGTCGTTAAAGTCGTACAGAACCCCCCCGACGCGGGTGTAGCCGGGATGAAATCGATAGCCCGACATCTCTTCGTAAATGTCGTAGATCAACTCGCGGGTGTTGAACGCGAACAGAAACGCCGTGAACCCGCCGAGGTCAAGCGCCGCCGCGCCGGCGCACAGCAGGTGGTCGCTGATCCGCGCCAACTCTCCGATGATCACGCGAATGTACTTGCAACGCGGCGTCAGTTCGATGTCGAGCAGCGTTTCGACCGCGTGGTGCCACGCAACTTCGTTCATCGGGGGACTGATGTAATTCTTGCGGTCGACAATCGTCACGTATTGATTGAAGGTGAGATGCTCGCCGAGCTTCTCGAAGCCCGAGTGCAGGTACCCGATGTCGGGCACTGCCCGGACGATGCGCTCGCCGTCGATCTCGAGCACGAGCCGGAGCGTCGTGTGCGTGGCGGGGTGCTGCGGGCCGAAGTTAAGCGTCCAGGTCGCTTGCTTCGACTCGTAACCGACTTCAGGTTCATCGAGCAGGTTGGCCGGCATGTTCGGGATCCAAGCGTCCGTCGGGACCGTCGGGCGATCTCAAAGTCAAACTCAGCAGTCAGGGTCGTCGGCGTGCGTCGCTTACGACTCGCCGCGTGTCAACCGCGTGAAGTTGTGGCGTTCGCCGCGGCCTCGCAGCGGGTAATCCTTTCGGAGCGGAAACGCGGCGAATTCTTCGGGCATCAAGATCCGCCTCAAGTCGGGATGACCGCGAAACTCGATCCCGTACATGTCGTAAACCTCGCGTTCCATCCAGTTCGCTCCTTCCCAGAGCGGCGTTGCCGAGGGGAGCGCGGGCCGCGGTTCGTCAACCCCGGCCAGAACCGTGAGACGCTCGTTGCGCTCGAGATCCCGAAGGACGTAATGAACTTGAAAACGCGCTCGCGACCAGCCTGGATAGCCCAAAAAGTCGGTGCCGCCGAGTTCGGCGAGAAATGCGAACCCGCAATCGTCGCGCAGGCTCGACAGCAATTCGAAGAGCCGCGCAGGCGACACGTGCAGACGCAAGTTATCGCGGAATCGCGAGGTCGTGAAGACGCCGTCGCCGAATCGGCCCGCGAGTTTCCCCAGGGTTCCGGCGTGCGGGTCCGCCTCGGCGGAAACCGAGGGGTCGGAAGTCGTGCTCGATGTAGTCATCCGCGTGAACGCCTATCCTTAAAGGTGCGCATCGCCTGAGGGGAAGGGGACGATTCGCCGCCGCGTTTCCATGATTTCAAGGCAACTTCGCGACCAAACGGGCCTCGCGGCCGGCTGTACGAGCTTCGGAAGGCCGTCATCTCGTTTCGTCGACGCCGACGAGCCCCGGACCGCCGGGCAGACGATAGCCGAAACGCTCTTCGCGACCGCGCTCGGCAACCGAGACCCGCGCCGTCAAAGCTCGTGCCGAAGCCGCCAACTGCTCGTGGTCGAGCATCTCGGGCAGGGCGGTCCCGTTCAGAGAGCCGCCGCGCTGAATCTTCGTCTGCAGATCCATCACGGCACGCAGAATTTGTTCGGGACGCGGCGGACAGCCGGGGATGTAGACGTCGACCGGCATGAAGCGGTCAAACCCCTGCACTACGGCGTAAGTGTCGAAGACACCCCCCGTCGAGGCACAGGCCCCCATGCTGATGCACCACTTCGGCTCAGGCATCTGCAACCAAATCCGCTGCAACACGGGCATCATCTTCATCGCCACCCGACCCGCGACGATCATCAGGTCGCACTGACGCGGGCTGAACCGCATTACCTCGGCGCCGAAACGAGCGATGTCAAACCGACTGGCGCCGACCGCCATCAGCTCGATTCCGCAACAGGCCGTCGCGAACGGCATCGGCCAGAGGCTGTTCTTTCGGCACCAATTGACGACAGCGTCGAGGCTGGTCAAAATCGTATTTTCGGGGACCGGCGGGTCGCTCGGCGAAAACGTGGCGATCGACGACGAAGTCGAAGGCCGCGCGGGAGCGGCGTTCGAGTCGGATGCAGACGTCGGCCCGGATGTGGGCGTCAGCGCCATTCAAACACCCCCTTGCGCCACGCGTAGGCAAAGGCCGCCGCGAGCACAGCGATAAACACGAGGATCTCGACGAAAACAAGGCCGCGCAGCTCGGGGGGGATGCCTGCCTGTGCGGCGACCGGTAATGCAGCCAACTCGGAGGCAACCGCAGCGGGAGCCGCGACCGCAACGGCCGTCGACGCGGATGCATCGACGCTCCACTGCGCCGCCGCCCAGGGATA
Organism: Planctomycetota bacterium; assembly: GCA_021777845.1. Classification (GTDB taxonomy): domain Bacteria; phylum Planctomycetota; class Planctomycetia; order Isosphaerales; family Isosphaeraceae; genus JAJYDB01. The sequence goes on along the minus strand of JAJYDB010000033.1, from coordinate 6,775 downwards.
CAAGAACAGCAACTCGACGTCAAACAACAGGAATACGATCGCGACGAGGTAATATCGCACGTCGAAGCGCTGCCGGGCGTCGCCGATCGGATCCATGCCCGACTCGTAGGGCATCTGCTTGACCGCGGTCTTCTTCCGCGGCCCCAGCAACCCGGTGGCGATCATACCGCATGCGATCGAGATCGCGATCAGAATGAACAGAAAAATCGGCGTAAAGTCGTTAGTCATCGCGAGCCGGTCCGCCTTCGGAAACTCGGGTTCGTCGCGAGAGATTGTGAAGGCTTTCACAATCTTAGCTCGAAAAAAATCCCAGCCGTTCGGCCGGGACCCCCAACAGAGAACGATCATACGCGACTCGCGCGGCTTGGCAAGAGGGCACCGTCGCGGGCTTGCGGCATGTGAGGTTAAGACGCTTCGTCCGCGACGGTGCGCGTGAAACCCTCGCGGAGCGAAGTTGCGGTCACGCGTCGGCTTTACTCGATGTCGTCGAGGAGTTCGTAGACCTTGCGAGTCGGTCCGCCTTCGCGTGTGGCCGGTTGACGCGGCGCAGCAGGTCGTCGAGCCGGGGCCGACTCCGCCTTCGCCTTATCGGCTTCGAGCGTGCGGCGCAGTAATTCAGAGGGGCTGATCTTGCGGTTCGAACCGGCGGCGCTTCGCGGCGACGACGCGCCGGAGAGTTGAGACCTGTTCGATGACGTCGTTCTGCTTGGCAACGCCGGGGGAAGATCAACCGCGGACGAGCCGGGACGCAGCGGTACGAAACTGTCGGGAGCAACCGACGGGGGCAGACTCGAACCCGTCCCGGGTTTCGCGGATCCCGGCCTGGGTGGCTTTGGAGACGAACGCGGAGCTGCCCCGACACCGGCCGCGTCTCGACGAGCACTCAGATTCAGCAGGTCGAGACTCGGGATCCCGCTCGAAAGCGAGGAAAGCCCCGAGCGTGCGCGGTCCATCGGGAGCTTGCCCGGATTCGTCGATGCGAGTCGAGGCGAGGTTTCACCACGACGCGACGGGTTGATTTTGCCGAGCCGGTCCAGATAGCGAGCCTCGTTCTGACGCCTACGCGCGGCAAGATCGCCGTCGGTCAACGAATTCGGACGGTATTGACGACGCGAGCGGGAAGCGGCCGACGGACTGCGAACCGTTGCGCCGTCCTTCCTTTGATCGGCAAAAACATCGACGTCCTCAAACTCGTCGAGGACGCCGTAAATCGTCCGCTGCCTACCAAAATAATCGCCCGAAATCGTACCGTTCGTGGGCAAGGGGCCCATGCCGGGGATCGCCGATGTCGTCGCCGTCGAAGCCGGCCGCGGGATCCCCGGCAACGGGGCCCGCATCTGAGCCCATGCGGAGGGAGCGGCCATCGACCATGCGGCCAGCGCGATCAGACGGACGACTTGTCGCGAACGTATCCAGCTTGCGATCTTCATAATATCACCAGGATCGGCGATTCGTGCTTCGCGTCAACTTTTAGTTTAACTTTCGAAACATCAAACGTCACCTCCCGCCGCGACATTATGGCTTTGCTTGCGGTTGCCGCGGCGGCATTGACGATCCTGCGTTCGCAACCGGCGATGCTTGCGTGCGTTCCCTTCGTCTCGATCCCCGGCTATTTCGCGTGGCGCATTTGTCGTCATCGTCATCGACTGGCGGAGTGGGGATTCGGGGTCGCGTCGTCGATCTCGACGATTTCGGTTGCGAATCATTGCACTTACGACGTTAGCGTCTCCGACTATGTCGCGGCGGTGCTCAACTCGCTGATCACCCTGCCGCCGACGATCGGATTTGGTGTCGCCTGGGAGGCCAACGTATAGGTACGTGCCGACAAGCGAGCCGTTTTTGGCCTCGCGCCGCTCGTGGTCGGGGTGCTCTCGGTGTTGCCGCTTTTCGATGATTACGACCTTCTGGCCGTTGCGGGTGGCGTTTCTCGTCTCGATGCCCGCGTTGAATCGGATCGCCGATCGCGTCGAGGCCGGCGAGCAGATCCGGCGACCGGAATGGGCGGGGGTTTTCCTGATCCTCAAGACGAAGTCGGGGCAGCACGAGGGCGACCTCGCGTGAATCGTTGACGACGATCCCTCCGGCAACTCGGGCTTCGTTCGGCTGCGTGCGCCGGACGGAAACTCGCCGCCGGTGAATCTCGACTTCGACGAGGTCATGGACGCGCGTTGGCGCTTTCAGTTCGAGGACTGAGCTCGCGAACGACGCGTTGAGGTCGTCGGCCGTTGCGGAGTTGTCGAGAAAAACCGGGCCGACCTGCGTTTGTCGGGGTGAATTCGGCAGTCGATTTCGTTAGCATAATAGGTGCGGCGGTTGGTTTGAGGCAATGCCGCGGCGGCACGAGACTTTTGCGGTCCGCGCACGGTCTCGCGACCTTGGTCATGAAAAGTAGGCTCCCGTCATCGAGGGACGTGTCGATGTTGGTCGTCACGACGATTCTTGTTCACATCGCGTGCCTGGGCCAGACGCCGACCTCGGGTGCGCCGTCCGCCGCAACGAGCGAAGGGGCGTCGCCCGGAGCGCAGGTCCGGGAAACCGCCGATGCCTCGAAGTTGGTTGAGGAATTGGGCGCGCCGCGTTTTCAGGATCGAACAGCGGCGCGCGAGGCTTTGCGTAAGCTTGGCGGCGCGGCCCTCGTCGCCTTGCGAACGGCACTCAAATCGCGCGACCCCGAAGTCCGAGCGAGCGCCGCGCGATTAATCGATGAGGTCGAACGCGACGAGCTTGTGAATCCTTTGCGGGTCGCACTCGATTTTGAGGACCGACCGCTCGGCGAGATCATGACCGAGCTTGGCCGGCGGCTCGGAATGTCGATGCACCCGGTGCAGCCCGACGATCCGCGCTGGACCACGACCCGCGCGACGCTGACATCGCCGACGCGCGCGACCTATTGGCAAATGGTCGACCGACTCGCGGCGGAGCAAGGCGTACAGGTGGGCGGTCTGAATTTCGGCATGCCGGCAGGCGGCTCGCAGGTGCCGATCTGGATCGGACCTCCGTTCCCGCCGGCCAAATTCAAGGTCGACACCGGCCCCGTCCGCGTCCGCGTCGACAGTTTTCAAGTCCAAAAAGAGTTGCACCTCAACGGTGCCGCGCCGCCCTTCCGCCCGGGTACGCCGCCGATCGTGATCCAACCGCGGGTCGGCGCAGGAAGGGCTCGCCCCGGAGTGCGCGTCGAGCCGCGGCCCGCCGCTCCTCCCCCGGCTCCCGCACCCGACCATGCGGGTAAACCAGCCGTGAAGCCCGCGCCCAATCCTGCCGATGCCAAGCCCGCGGCCAACGGCGCACCGGTCGTGAAGGCGCAGCGAGCGCCGCCGCGGTTCCAGGCGCAGGGGATGATCGGACGCCCGTTCGGCGGCGGCTTCGCGCCGGGAGGTGTCATGGGTGGTTTCCCCGCGGGAGACACGCGTCCGAGTCCCGACGGGCAGGGAATGATTCGCGAGCGCTTCACGATGCAATTGCACGTGATGTGCGAGCCCAGAATGTCGATGACGCAGACCGGGCCGGTCAAGATTTTGAAAGCGATTGACGACCTCGGTCGTTCAATTCTCGACCCCGACCTCGCCGCAGGCATGTCGGCGATCTATCCGATGAGCAACTGGGCGAACGCGATGCCGTTTTTGTCTTACACAGTGAATTTCACCAGCCCGACCGCGGGCAGCAAGTCGCTGCGTGTATTGTCCGGCAAGGTACCGCTGGCGCTTTGGTCGCGGTTGCCGAAGCCGCTCGAGGTCGGCCTGGCAGGATCGGAGGGTAAGACGTTCCGGAATGAACGCACCGGCCTTAAGGTGGAGGCGGTCAAAGAGTTCAATCAAGCAAGCCGCAGAGTTTATCAATGCGTGCTCGTACCTGGAACCGTCGTCGCGGGCGAAGCCGACGCGTCCGCGAGCGGGAATGTCGCGTCAGGCGCGAATATGATCAATCAACGCGTTGAGGTTTTCGACGCCTCCGGCAAGCCGCTGAGCGCGTTCGTCTCGCCGAACGACGCGACGGGCGAGCATTTTTCGGTGAACGTCATGACTCCCGAGATTTCCGCGGTCAAGTTGCGGCTCTACGAGCTGCGCACGGCGACGTTCGAGGCGGGCTTTGAGTTCCGCGACGTCCCGATTCCATAAGCCGCAACCAAAGCCGGCGCTCGCGTCTCCGCGAAAGGGTCGCCCATGTCGCCGCAAATCTTTCAACGGCGGAACAACATCCGCGGGACTATCGCTCTTGCCTGGGGGTTGGCGACGATTGTTCTCGGCGAACGACCGTCGATCGGCGACGACAAAGAACCACCCGCCGCCACTTCGAGTTTCGTCTCAACGTCCGGGGCGTTTCGCGTCGAGTTGTTGTCTCTTCGACGGCGACGCGAGATTTGGCTGCCGCGGGGCGGCTGGATCTTGGTTGACGAGGACGGTCGCGCGCGACCGATCTCCGCGCGTCGAGCTGTGCACCCGGACGACACTCCGCTCGTCGCGAGGCTCAGGGTAACCGCGAACCCCGACTCGCCGTTCCGCCTGAACGGACGCGTCGCTCTCGTCGAGGTCGTCGACAACCAAAACCAGACGCTCCTGCCGCCCGAACGACTTCTGAGCCGCGACGCGACGGTCGACGCGGCCTCGTCGGGCTCGCGGAAACAGCGCAATCAGCCCGGCGTGACCCGACTGAGTCCGTTTCAAGTCCTCGAGTTCGACGTTCCACTTGCGTTGCCTGAAATACCAGGCACCCATGTTCGACGATTCGAAGGAACGATCCCCGCACTCGTCGCGACGACGTCGAAGGAGCCGTCGGCGACCTTGCGGCTCGACGAGGCGAGAGGCAAGACCTTCGAGGTTGGCGGCGTCGAATGGTGCGTCGAACGCGTCGCCCGCGAATCCACAAAGTCGCTCGCGATTATGCTGCACGCCGGAATGAAAGGTCGCGAAGCCGACCTCCGCACCGTCGCGGGCCGCGCTCGCGTTCGCGACGAACTCGCCGACTTCGCCGGCCGCCAAGTCGCCGTTCTCGATGATCAGTCGCGCCCCCTGCGCATCGACGCGAACGTCGTCGCCCGCCGCTCCGGCGCCGCCGTCCTGCTCCGTGCGGCACCCGACGACGACCAGGGCCCCCCCGACCGGCTCGCCGTCTCGACCATCGTCCGCAACGTCGTCGTCATCCGTTTTGAGTTCCACGACATCCCGATGCCTTAAGTGCCGACGCAACGACACCAGGATGGATACTCTCCTCGCCACGCTCGCATGCAAAGGCGGCCAAAATGATGGTGATCGTGTGTTGCGCCGCGATTCTTGGAATGGTCGACGCTCCGGAAACCGAGGCCTCGCGACCGTCTCGGTTGAGGTTCGAGGTCGTCGATGCTACCCCCGCGGAGGCGTGCGCCGCCTTCTCGAGGGCGAGCGGAAAAACGGTCCTGATTGCGCCGCGCGCGGACGGGTTGTCGTCGCGTCGGGTGACGTTGCGCATCGAACGTCCACTGACGTTTTGGGAGGGGTTCGACGCCCTCGCGCGAACTTTAAATGCGACCGAGGATCCCGGCGCGTCGGGAAGCGACGAGAACACCGCGTCGGTGCTGCGGCTCGTCACCTCCGGGGAAGGGGACCCACTGCCGGTCTGCTATCACGGGCCGCTCCGACTCAATGTCGTCCGCGTCGTTCGCGAGCGCGCCCTGAGCTTCGAGAAAGCCGCCGACCCCGATGACGATGCGGCTGATCAAGAGGACGACGACGAGCGTTTCGAAGTCGCGATTCAGATCTTCGCCGAGCCGGGACGTCTGGTCGCGCCCGACGGCGCTGTTCGTCTCGATCGCGTGGTCGACGACCTCGACTCCAACCTGATCGCGCCGGCCGCCGCCCTCAACGACGATGCCGGCATCCCCGCGGACGATCCCGAAGTCGCCGCCCCTCCCGAAGTCGAGCCGGGCCCGGGCCGCCCGCGAGGGCGACTCGGTGTCGCGCAGATCAACCTAAGGCTTCGCGCGCCGACGCGAACCGGCACGAGAATCGAGCGTCTCGAAGGCATGCTCCCGGTCCGCGTCGCAACCTGGACCGGCACGCCGCTCCAAGTGGATCTCGCCTCCGCGGAGGGCAAGACGTTCGAAATCGACCAAGTCACACTCGCAGGCGTGGAGGTCAAGTCCGAGGCCCGCGGCGCGGCTCGATTCACCTTGATCACGCTCGATTACACCCCGAATTCAAACACGCTCGACCGCGACCCCGCGTCGATGTCGGGCGACGACGACGCGCCGCCTCGAATTCCGCTCGACACGATCCAAAACCGCCTTGAATTCCTGGACGAAGATCACGTCCCGCTGCGCTGGTGGGTGCGCGACACGAAGCCGTTGGAGGAAGGTTCGCCGACGCGTCGCGTCACGCTCGCCGTCGACGCCCGCGGCGCGGCCCCCGCTCGAATGCTCGTGCATCCGCTCGCCGAGGCGCGCCTCGAGGTTCCGTTCCGATTTGAAAAGATCCCGATGCCGTGATTGGCGGCGACTCAGAGCGTCATGACGAGGTTGTCGCGATGGACGACTTCATCGTAGACGTCGGCGCCGAGGGCGAGGCGGGCCTGGTCGGTGCGGAGCCCTTGGACGGCGCGGGCGTCGGCGTCGGCGTAGTTGGTGAGGCCGCGCGCGAATTCGACGCCGGCGCGGTCGCGGATCGCGACGACGTCGCCTTTCTCGAAGGCGCCCTCGACCGCGACGACGCCGATCGCGAGCAGGCTCTTGTTGCCGGTCGAAAGCGCCTGCCGCGCCCCGTCGTCGACGACGTAGCAGCCGCGCGGCCGCGCCGTCAGTCCGATC
>JAJYDB010000284.1 GCA_021777845.1 Planctomycetota bacterium | reverse complement strand
AGCGTAAGTGCCTCGCCCGTGATCGAAATGTCCAGATCTTCGTTACGCACGCCAGGCATCCGCGCCGCCACCACGTACTGTTCGCCGTTGTCATAAATGTTCAACGCCGGGAACGGCTGCGCAGGTCGCCACGCCGCAAACGGCTCGATCTCTTCAAAGAATCGACCCATTTCGCGGAATGGGTCCCAACGTCGCTGCCATGGAAGGGTGCTCATGGCTGTCTCACCTCGCTCGGAAACCTGTAAACTAGGAACCTGAACCGCACTTGGAACAGAAAGCAGCCGGCGTGCCAACTTGACAGTCGAACTCGATCCGAGTATTGGCATTCACGCTATAAGTATTGATTTTCAAAGGGTTTGAAGTAAATCAAAAAAATACGCCGAGATGATCGTTGCGAGCGGCCGATCTGCGGCGTTGCGCAGCAAACTGTCAAATCGGCAGGAAGATGAGCGTCAGGCCATGCCGTTGCTATCGTGCTGCCAAAACGGCAGCCGAAGGGATGGGATCATGGACGCGGGAGGTATTACCAGGTGAGTTTGAGGTGTTCAAATCGGCCGACGGCGTGGGGCGCAGGCTGGAGACACAGGAAATCGAGTGCGGGGGTGAGTGCGGGCTCGCCGATGTTGACGAGCCGGTCGTCTACCCAAAGGCGAGCGCCGTCGGCGTCTCGGATCAAGCGGACGTGGTGCCAGCGTTCCAGGTCGTCGCGGATGATCGCCCCGACGTCGTCGTTGACGGTGCGCAGAGGCAGTCCGGCGACTTTCGTGGACGCAAGCGACGGCGGGTCGGCCCAGACGTCGAGCGTAAGCTCGAAACACTCGGGGATCCGCACGGGCAGTTCGAAGGGGGCCGATGGTCCAACTGCACCGGCGCGAGGTTCGATCACGAGTCGCTCCATGTCGAAGACGCGCCGGACCGGGGTTACGAGGCGGTTTTGCGGGAGGCGAACGGGCCAGCCTCGCTCGACGAGCCGTCGGAGCCGCGCGGGGTCGCCGATCGAGAGCGTCGACGCGGCGAGCACGGCGGCAACAGCCGCTCCGGCCCAGAGCATTCTCCACCACCGCGGCGAACGCAGCTCAAGCTCGAACGGGCAACGCAAAAGCATCAGCACACGTGTGATCAAAGCCGACCCTGGGCTGCGCAGGGCGGGAGTCGCCTCGCGCGCGATCAGCGGTCGAACCCGCGTTTCGCCCGAGCCGGCCGCGATATTCACGAGCGACGAGGCGTATTGATCGGGCGGGCCGAAGGCTGAGGCCGCGCGTCGGTCGGCGAGGAATTCGTGGTCGAGCCGCATCCGCCGCGAGAGCCACCAGACCGTCGGGAGGAAAAACCAGAGCGCGCTCGCGATCGACCCGGTGAGTTGAAACCAGGGGTCCATCGCCTGCGCGTGTGCGAGCTCATGCAACAACGTTGGCCGGAGCGACTGCGACGCCTCGGGACGGTCAAGCTGTTCGGGCAGAATGATCGTTTGCGACGCAAGGCCGGCAAGGATCGGCCTCGTTAGGTTGAGGTCGACGCGCAGTTCGGGCCGACGAATCGGGTCGTCGGCGACGAGTTCGTCGTAAATCGCTCGCGTCGCGAGCGTTGGAAAGCGCGCGCGTCGCGACAGCCGACGGATCCCGAGATGCCCGAGCGCCAGCCCGGCAAGCGAAAAGGAGGCCGCGCTTAAATAGGCGAACGTGGTGACGCGAGCGACCAGGATCGGCACTGAAGCGTGCACGAGGTCGGGTTCGCTTGAGGAGACGGGTAGGTTGTTTTCAAGGATGTCGCCGCCGCCGTATGCCGCCGCGCGCCCGAGCCGGTAGAGGTCAATCCGCGGACCTGCCGAGAACATCGCAGTGGGCCACAACACAGCGGCCGCGAGCAAGGAGCAGCGGGCGAGGAAGATGCGTCGCGCGGGCTGCCGGCAGACGATCGCGGCCGCTACCGCGAAGGTTGTGAGCACGAGCGTCGCGACCGACGCGTCGCGGAGCCGCTCCCCGACGAGATCGAGCCAAAGCCCCATCGAGACTCGCCTTCATACGCGGCGCAACCAGCCGCGTGTTCAAATCAAGCGACCGCCGCGGGAAGCCCGCGACGAGCACGTCCTTGTTCGTATGATTGTACGAAGCGCAAACGGGGGACGGAAGACCGTCGACTTGACGTCGAGGGCCTTTCGTCCTCGTAGGGCGACAAATTGTTGAAAAAAAAGTCGAAACGCGACGCCGCGAGCGGACGTTGCGGATTGGAGTCAGCCCGGAAGGGGCTCAGTCGAAGCTTCGGACGCTTTCGGAGCGTTGAGGTTGCGCTGAGCCTCGTCGATCATCTCACGGAGCTTGTCGAATTCCGCGGGCGACGGCGGGTTTGAGTCGAGCAGCGCGACCATGACGCGGTCGAGCGCGCCGTCGAAGACCCGGTCGACAAACCGCTGCGTAAGTTCGCGGATGGTGCGTTCGGGGCTTTTCTTTGCGATGAAAATAAAGGTCCGTCCTTCCACAACGTGGCGGACGAGCCCTTTCTTGTCCTCCATGATGTTCAGCAAGGTCTGAACGGTGCTGTAAGCCACCGGTCCGGCCGACTTGTTCAGATCCTCCTGAACCTCGCGGACGCTTGCCTTGCCGCGCGACCAGAGAACCTTCAGGATCTCCAGCTCGCGATCGGTCACCATTTGGACTTTTCGCACGAGTGGACCTTTCAACGTCTCTGCCAACGATGAGGGAAATAAGAGGGAATAACACTCCGTAACTTAACGTTCGGCATCTCGATAAGCAACCCTAAGCTTCTCGTTTGGAACGAATTTCATGGGATCAGCCGCGGCGGCCGGCGTCGCGGTCGGGAGGGGACCCGAACGAAGCGTCGTCGTCGCGTGTCCAGGCTTGCGAAAACGTGCTACGATGGGGTTATGCGCGCGGCGCCGCGAAGAGTGTGCGGCGGCTTCGAACCAGGGGAAGCGAGCAATGCGGATCTCGATTTACGACACGACCTTGCGCGACGGCACTCAAGGCGAGGGCGTGAACTTTTCGCTCCAAGACAAGTTGCTGATTACGCGCCGGCTCGACGAACTCGGGTTCGACTACATCGAAGGCGGCTATCCGCTCTCGAATCCGAAGGACGCGGCGTACTTTCAGGCGGTGCGCGACCTTGACCTGACGCACGCGAAGGTTGTCGCCTTTGGGATGACGCGTCGTCGCGACGTTGCCGCCGAGCATGACGTCGGTATGCGCGCGCTTGTCGAGGCGCGCACGCCCGCGGTCACCGTCGTCGGCAAGAGCTGGGACCTGCATGTCCGCGAGGTCCTCGGCGTCAGCCTGGCCGAGAATCTGAGCATGATCGAGGACTCGGTCGGCTATTGCGCAAGCCAAGTCGGCGAAGTGATTTACGACGCCGAACACTTCTTTGACGGGTATCGGCTCAACCCTGAGTACGCATTGGAAACGATCGCGGCGGCGGCGGCGGCGGGGGCGGGCACGATTGTGCTTTGCGATACGAACGGCGGCAACCTTCCCGAGCAGGTGGCGGCGGCGGTGGACGCGGTCCGCGGCGTGACCTCGGCCGCGATCGGCATCCACACGCACAACGACTGCGACCTGGCGGTGGCGAACACGCTCGCCGCGGTCGCGCGGGGCGCCACTCAAGTGCAGGGGACGATGAACGGGATCGGCGAACGCTGCGGGAACGTCGACCTGTGCGCCGTCATTGGCTGCCTGGCGCTCAAAATGCCGGGTTACGAGGTGCTCGTGCCGGGCAAGCTGGCGAGCCTGACCGAGGCGTCCCGCTATATTTACGAACTCGCGAATATGAACGTCCGCGCGGGACAGCCGTTTGTCGGGCCGAGCGCCTTTGCGCATAAAGGCGGGATGCACGTGCACGGCGTACGCAAAGTGGCGTCGAGTTACGAGCACATCGACCCGAGCCTGGTCGGCAACGAGCGCAGAGTGTTGGTGAGCGAGCTTTCGGGGAAGTCGAACATCGCGGAAAAGTTGTTGGAGTATCACCTCGATCAGGACCCGCTCTTGTTGGCGAAGGTGCTCGACCGGGTGCAGGATCTTGAGAACGAAGGCTGGCAATTTGAGGCGGCCGAGGCGTCGTTCGTATTATTGGTGGAGAAACTCGCGGGGCGTTATCGACCGCGTTTTGAACGTTTGGGCTATCGCGTCAGCGTAGCGGGAGCCTCGGACGACCAACCAGTGACCGAGGCGACGGTGAAGGTTCGCGTGGGCGAGGCCGTGGAACACGCGGTGAGCGAGGGCGACGGCCCGGTGAACGCGCTCGACGGCGCGTTGAGGAAAGCGCTCGAGCATCACTTTCCGTGCCTGCGCGAGATGCGTCTGGTCGACTACAAAGTGCGGGTGATCAATGCGCGCGCCGGGACCGCCGCGCGGGTGCGCGTGATGATCGAAAGTTGCGATCAGGACGACGTTTGGGGCACCGTCGGGGTTTCCGAGAACGTCATCGAAGCGAGTCGGCTGGCGTTGCTCGACGCATTCGACCACAAGCTCGCGAAGGACGAGCGCGCCGAGGTCGCGTCGCATCCGGGTCGCGTCGCCGCCGCCGGATTGTAGTAACCTCGCGACGTGTGGAGTCCTGTGGAGTCGCCGGGAGGGAGTGGGGACGATGGCACGTTCGCGCGCCTGAGGCCGTCTCGCGCAATGTTCTCTGGGCCGCGGGGCTGGGTTGAGGTAGGATTCGCGGAGGGTCGTGGGCCGCAAACGGAGTCGAGGCGGGCCGAGGCAAGGAGGTCGCGATGGGTGTCGCGGGAATTGCGTTGTGGGTCGGTTGCGGCTTGACGGCGTTGCCTCAGGCGGACGATGCGCGACGAGGCGGGTCGCGACCGGCGGCGGTTTGGCTCGGTCAGGACGGCCGCGACTTCGCGTCGGCCTCGTACGTCGCCGAGCCAAGCGGGGTTCAGGACATCCACATCGCGTTGCGGGGGCTCGCGGCGGGACGTCGCGTGGCGAGCGTGCAGGTGCTCGACGACCGCGGCGCACCCTGGGATTCAGACCCGAACGCTCGCAACTGGCGAGCCGTCGTGAAGCAGGCCGAGGGTTCGACGACCGCCGACGTCTACGTCGAGCCGGGACGGCTTTATAGCCCCGCCGTCTGGACGCTGGAAGCGCGGCTCGACGACGGCTCGACCTTGACGATGCGTTTCAAAACGAAGTCGGCCGACCCGGCGCTGCGGGCCGCGAGCGCGAAGCTGGCCGCGCGTTGGGTGGGACAAGAACGCCGCGACCGCGTCGGCGCAAGTCCCGCCGTCGGCGCGGACGGGCTGCAGGACGCTCGGATCGAGCTCGATCGGCTTGCGAAAGGGGTTGCGCCGCGGTCGCTCGTGATTAAGGCGACGCTGCCCGCGACGCGGCGCGTGGCCGGGTCAAAATCGACGACCGCCGCCGATAGCAAGCGTGCCGCGCTCGTCTGGCGGTTCGGATTGAATCGCGAGCTGGCCGCGAACGCCGAGCTGGTCGTTGACCCGAAGGATGCGTCTCACGGCGACGTTTATTTTCAGCCGACCGTCAACTTGAAGGGGGCGACGCTCGCGCTCGAGCTGACGTACGAGAACGGCACGACCGACACCGCGAGCGTGGTTGCGGGGGCGACCGACGGGGCGGCGCGGATGCCCTCGCCGAGCTTGCCGAAGCGAGTCGAGCCGCGGCTTAAAGGGCGGTTTCTGGGGCAGGATTTGCGGGAGGGGGACACGGCGCTCGCACACATTGCGTTGACCGGGCTTGCTGGGACGCGGGTTCCGGCGGCGGCGGTGTTGAGCGATGCGG
>JAJYDB010000032.1 GCA_021777845.1 Planctomycetota bacterium | reverse complement strand
CGCGCGGGCCGCGACGCCCGAGGTTGCGCCGCCGCCGCCGGTCGCGACCGTGCCGAGGCTCGCGGTCAGTCCGGGCGCGTCGACGCTCGAGCCGGGCGACCCCGGCGTGCAGTTCCGCGCGACCTGGACGCCCGAGGGTGCCGACGCGGCGTGGCGCGACGTCACGGCGGCGTCGCGGTGGTCGGTCGAGCCGCGCACGGTCGCGACGATCGACGCCGGCGGCTATCTGACGCCGCTCGCGAGCGGCAAGGCGACGGTCGTCGCGCGGCACGACGGCGCGTCGGTCCGCGCCGAGGTGATCGTCGAATCCGGCGGCGACTCCGCGGCCCGCGGCTGGGACTTCGGGCAGGACATCGTGCCGATCCTGACCCGCGCCGGCTGCAACGTCGGCGGCTGCCACGGCCGCGCCGACGGTCAAAACGGCTTCCACCTCTCGCTCTTCGGCTACGACCCGGCGGGCGATTTTCAGGCGGTCGCGCGCGACGGGGGCGCGCGACGCGTCTCGAGGTTCGACCCCGAGGCGAGCCTGATCGTCCTGAAGGCGACCGGCCAAACGCCGCACGCCGGCGGCCCGCGCATCCAAATGAACACGCCCGAATATGCCACGCTCGTCGGGTGGATCGCCGCGGGGGCGCCCGAGCGCGCCGGCAAGTCGCACGGAGCGCTCGCGCGGCTCGACCTCGAACCCGCCGCCGCGCGCTTGATCGAGCCCGGCCCTGTGCAGATGCGCGTGCTCGCGACCTACGCCGACGGCCACGTCCGCGACGTGACTCGGATGGCGATTTATCGCGTGCTCGACGACGGCTCGGCGAAAATCGACGGCCGCGGGACCGCCGCGCTCAGCCGCCGCGCCGAGGCAGACCTCGTCGTGCGCTATCAGTCGAAGGTCGTCTCCGCGCGGCTCGCGACGCTCATCAACCCCGACCTCAAATACGACTTCAAAGCCCGCAAACACGCGAATTTTATCGACGACGAGCTGTTCAAACGCCTCGAGGCGCTGAAGGTCCCGCCCAGCCCGGCCGCGCCCGACGCCGTCTTTCTCCGACGCGTCGCGCTCGACCTCACCGGCGAAACGCCGAACCCGGAGCGCGTCCGCGAATATCTCGCCGACAAAGATCCCGAGAAACGCGTCAAACTCGTCGACAAACTGCTCGCGAGCCGCGACTTTCATCGCTTCTGGCTGCTCAAGTTCGGCGACCTGCTCCAAATCTCGACGCGACGGCTCGGCAACGGCTCAAGTTACTACATGATGTGGCTTGAGAAGCGACTGAATGAAGACGCGCCGTGGGATCAGGTGGTCCGGTCGCTCTTGACGGCCGTCGGCGAGCCTGAGACGCGCGACGGCGGCGCGGCGAACTACGCGTTCGACGGCGCCGATCCGAAAGTCGCCGCCGAGCTGACCGCGCAGCGGTTTTTGGGCCTGCGGATTCGCTGTGCGCAGTGTCACGACCACCCGTTCGACGTCTGGACGCAGGACGACTATTTCGGGATGGCGGCGCTGTTCGCGAAGGCGTCGGCGACGGCGAACATGAGCGGGCGTCGGATCGTCAAGATCAACGACGCGGGGATGGTCGAGCATCCGCGCACGCACCAGGCCGCGGAGGCGAAGCTGCTCGGCGGCGCGGCGGTAAGGACGTCGAAGGGGGAGGACCCGCGGAAAGCGCTCGCCGAGTGGATCACGCGGCCCGAGAACCCGTTTTTCGCCCGCGCGACCGTGAATTGGGTCTGGGCGCAGATGTTCGGCAAGGGGATCGTGGACCCGCCCGACGACCTTTCGCGGTCGAATCCGGCGGTCCATCCCGAGTTGCTCGACGCGCTCGCGCGGCATTTCGTCGCGCATCACTTTGACCTGCGCGACTTGATCCGCACGATCGCGACGTCGGAGGCGTACGCGCTGTCGTCGGCGACGGTGCCGGGCAACGAGCGCGACACGCGGTTTTTCTCGCACCAATGGCCGCGGCCGCTCACGTCGCACCAGATCGTCGACGCCTTGGCGCAGGCGACCGACGTCGAGAATCGGTTCCAGAACCGTCCGCGCGGCACGCGGGCGCTCGATATTGTCGACCCCGCGACGCCGAGCGCGATCCTCGACGTCTTTGGGCGCTGTTCGCGCGACGTCGGCTGCGCGTCGGTGGCGACGCCGCAGCTAAGCTTGCGGCAGTCGTTGTTGTTGATCGGGGGCGACGTCGTGCAGAACAAGGTCGCGCACCCGCGCGGCTATTTGGCGAACCTGCTCGCGCTCGACCCGCAGCCCGAGGAGATCGTCGAGAACCTGTACCTGCGCACGCTCTGCCGGCCGCCGACGCCCGAGGAGACGTCGCGCTGGTCCGCCGAGCTGAAACAGGCCGGCTCGCTCTCCGACGCCGCCGAGGATCTCTTCTGGGCGCTGCTGAACTCGCGCGAGTTCACGTTTAATCATTAAGGTCGGTCGTAAACACGCATTTCTGACTCATCACGATGTCGGAGGACTTGACGATGTCCGATCGAACGAGCAGCGCGGATTGCCGAGGGCCGAGCCGGCGGTCGTTGTTGAGGGCGGGCGTGTTGACGGCGCTCGGGTTGGGTTTGGACGACCTGTCGCGGTATCGCGCGGCGTTCGCGGCGGACCGGGTCGACGCGGCGGGGCACGCGGTGGCGTCGATTGCGCCGCGGGCTCAAAATTGCATCTTGATTTGGCTCGCGGGCGGGCCTTCGCATATCGATACGTTCGACCCGAAGCCCGACGCGCCGCAGGAATATCGGGGCGCGTTCAAAGCGATCGAAACCGCGGTTCCCGGCGTGCGGGTCAGTGAGATCTTGCCGAAAACGGCGGCGTTGCTCGATCAAATCGCGCTCGTGCGGAGCGTGACCTCGCCCGAGGCCGACCACGATCGCGCGGCGCATCACTTGCTGACGGGCTACAGGCCCTCGCCGGCGCTGGTGTATCCGAGCTACGGGAGCGTCGCGGCGAAGACGTTCGAGCTGCGTCGCGGGGCGTTGCCGCCGTACGTCGCGGTGCCCGACGCGCCGATCTTCTCGTCGAGCGGCTACTTGACGCCGGCGTACGACCCGTTCGCGGTCGGCGGCGACCCGAACCTGCCGGGCTTCCGCGTCCGCGACCTCACGCCGCCGGACCGGGTGACGCTCGATCGTTTGCGCCGTCGCCGCGCGATGGTGCGCTCGCTCGACGGCCTGGCGCGCGACGTTTCGGACACCCCGTTGACCGCGAGCCGCGACGCCTTCACCGACCGCGCCTACGACTTGCTCACCTCGAGCGCGGCGCAGGCCGCGTTTAAAATCGACGACGAGCCGGCATCGACGCGCGACGCCTACGGCCGCAACACGATCGGCCAGGCGTGCCTGCTGGCGCGGCGTCTGGTCGAGGCGGGGGTCTCGTTCGTGACGGTGAACGACCGCGGCCCGCAGCAGCTCGGCTGGGATACCCACCAGCAGAACTTCTTCAGGCTCAAGAAGGACCTCGGCCCGCCGCTCGACGGCGCGCTGGCGGCGCTCGTCGGCGACCTCGCGCGGCGCGGTCTGCTCGAGACGACGCTCGTCGTGATGATGGGCGAGTTCGGTCGGACGCCGAAGGTGAATCAAAACGCGGGTCGCGACCATCACGGCCGCGCGAATTTCGCGGTGTTCGCGGGTGCCGGCGTCCCCGGCGGCGCGGTGATCGGCCGGACCGACGCCCGCGCCGACGCCCCCGCCGATCGACCCGTCACGCCCGCCGACCTCGCCGCGACGATCTACTGGAAGCTCGGCATCGACCCGAACAGGCAGTTTGAAACGCCCGACGGACGACCGATCCGCCTCGTCGACGCCGGCAAGCCGATCCGCGAGCTGATCTGAGCCGACGCGCGCAGGTTGCGGCGGACGCCCGAACCTGGTCGAATCAAGGCAAGCGCCGGGCCGGCGCGCGCCCCGAGGCTGCGCGCGATCGTGCCCGGCCGGCTTCCGTTAACGATCAACGCCTGCGAGGGTCCGACCGATGCCGAACGCGGCGCGCGCCGATGCGCACTTTGATGAGCTTGTGAGCGAGACCAATACGTCGCTGTACGACGTCGCGACCCGCGCGGAGGGTCCGGCGGGAAGCCTGCCGCTGACCGAGGAGATGCTCCTGCACTGGCCTTCGGGCGACCTGTTCGGTTTATCGCAGAACGCGGGGATGGGGTGGTCGGCCGAGGAGACGGCGCGCGATCCGTTCTTGATCTTGAGCACGCAAGGGGGTCTGCGCGGACCCGACGGAGAGCCCGTCGCGCTCGGTTATCACACCGGCCACTGGGAGATCGGCGAGCTGGTGCGCGCGGCGGCTCTCGAGCTGAAGTCGCGCGGCGTCGCGCCGTTCGCGGCGGCGGTGTCGGACCCTTGCGACGGCCGCACGCAAGGCACCGCGGGCATGATGGACAGCCTGCCGTATCGCAACGACGCGGCGATCGTGCTGCGGCGCTTGATTCGATCGCTGCCGCGTCGCGAAGGGGTGCTCGGCGTCGCGACGTGCGACAAGGGGCTGCCCGCGATGATGCTCGCGCTGGCGGGAATCAGGCGTCTGCCCGGCGTGATCGTGCCCGGAGGCGTCACGCTGCCGCCCGCGCACGGCGAAGACGCGGGCAAGGTGCAGTCGATCGGCGCGCGGTTCGCGCACGGCGAGCTGTCGCTGCAAGAGGCGGCCGAGCTCGGCTGCCGCGCGTGCGCCAGCCCCGGCGGCGGTTGCCAATTCCTCGGCACCGCGGCGACGTCGCAGGTCGTCGCGGAGGCGCTCGGCCTCACGATCCCGCACGCCGCGCTCGCCCCTTCGGGACAGCCGATCTGGCTCGACGTCGCGCGACGATCGGCACGCGCGCTGCTCGACTTGTCCCGGAACGACATTCACGTCGAGCATATCCTCACCGACGCCTCGATTCGGAACGCAATGGCGGTGCACGCCGCGTTCGGAGGCTCGACGAACCTGATTTTGCACGTGCCGGCGATCGCGTTCGCGGCGGGTCTGACGCGGCCGACGGTGCACGACTGGCACGAGGTGAACGTGCGCGTGCCGCGACTCGTCTCGGTCCTGCCGAACGGCCCGCACCCGCACCCGACGGTGCGCGCCTTTCTGGCGGGCGGCGTGCCCGAGGTCATGCTGCATTTGCGGGCGCTGGGCTTGCTCGACGAGTCGGCGCTCACCGTCGCGGGCGCGCCGCTGTCGAGGACGCTCGACTGGTGGACGACGTCCGAACGACGCAAACGCCTGCGCGATCGCCTGTTCACACAAGACGGCGTCGATCCCGACGACGTGATCATGCCTCCCGAACGCGCCCGCGCGGCCGGTTTGACGAGCACCGTCACGTTCCCGCGCGGAAACCTCGCCCCCGACGGCTCGATCATCAAAAGCACGGCGATCGACCCCGCCGTCGTCGACCCCGACGGCGTCTACAGGAAGACCGGGCCGGCACGCGTTTTCACGAGCGAAAAAGACGCGATCGCGGCGATCAAAGGGCAGTCGAGCCGACCCATCGAGGCGGGCGACGTGCTCGTTCTGATCGGCCGCGGGCCGCGCGGCGCGGGCATGGAGGAGATTTATCAGGTCACCGCCGCGCTCAAGCATTTGCACTTCGGCAAGCACGTCGCGGTGCTCACCGACGCACGTTTTTCAGGCGTTTCGACCGGCGCCTGCGTCGGCCATATCGGACCCGAGGCGCTCGACGGCGGGCCGATCGGCAAGCTCGTCGACGGCGATTTGGTGCGGATTATCGTCGATCGCGTGCGTCTCGAAGGAACGATCGACCTCGTCGGCGCGGGGGACTCCCGCTGGAACGAAGACGAGGCTGCGCGCGTGCTCGCGGGCCGATCCGCGCACCCCGCGCTCGCGCCCGACCCCGAATTGCCCGACGACACGCGGCTCTGGGCGGCCTTGCAGGCCGTCGGCGGCGGCGCGTGGGGCGGCTGCGTCTACGACGTCGACGCAATCATCGAGCGGCTGTCGCGCTGAGCCGCTCGCCGCGCGCCCTCACCAACGCAAAGGCGTCGGGAAAAACCGGTCGAGCAGGTCGCGATAGTACGGCGTCAACGCCGCGGCGTCGGGCTTCTCGCGACCCTTCGAGTACAAGTCGTACGGGTTGAATTCGCGGACCCAGTCCATCAGCGCGAGGTCGCGCTCGTTCATCAAATGGCCGTAGGCGCGCTGCTGGTGCCCCGCGTAAAACGAGTGGTAGCGGATCATCGCGAGCGCCTCGTCGGGGAGGTGGTCGCGCACAACCTGATATAAATATTCGTCGTGACCCCACGACAAATGGACGTGTTCAAGTCCGCCGTGTTCCTGATAGATCCCGCACGCGGTCTGATATTTGTGGTCGTGATAGTCGGGGTTGTGCAGGAAAAACTCGGGAAAAACGACCTTGTCCGAGAATTGACAGCCGACGGGGAAGGTATCGCCGACGACGGCCCATTGCGGCTCGCCGAAGAGGCAGAGAACTTTGCCGAGGTCGTGGATCAGACAGGTCGCGATGAACCAGTCGGGCCGGCCGTCGCCGCGGGCCGCCTCGGCGGACTGCATCGCGTGCTCGATCTGCGAGAGCTCGGTGTCGGGGTCGCTGTCGTCGACGAGCGTATTCAGATATTCAAGCGCGTCCCAAGCGGTCATCTTGCAGCGCTCGCGCGGCAGGAATTGCCGTTTTTTCGCGAGCACGAAGTCGAGCGTCTGCTTCTCGTGGTTGACGCGGTAGAAGTCGCGCACCCCCGCGCGGACGTTGGTCCGATAGTCGCGGAAGGTCTGGCCGTCGTGTTCGACCGCGGTCTCGGCCGCGTCGCCCAAGTGGACCGACTCCCAGTCGTCGAGGTCGTGCAGAGGCTCGTCGGTCGTGTGGTCGGTGCCGATTTTGTTCATCGCGAAGACTCCCCGCGGCAAGGTCGGCCGCGCGCCGACGCGGCTCGCCGCGCTTTATTGTGATCGATGCTCGACCGGAATCAACTTGATCGAGCGTAGATTCATGACCGCGTATTTCGGCATCGAACGCACCCGCAGCTCAAGCTCGCCGTCGCCGGCGACCAGCCCGAACTTCGGTTTGAGGCGGACCGTTTTGAAGTCTTGCCAGCCGGAAGTGGCGGCGACCTTGAACGCGTCCGCCTCGGCCGCGTCCGCTTTTGAGGCCTTCGGGCCGAGCGCGACCTCAGACCCGCTCGAATCCGCGGGACAAGCGTAGGTGAACTCGACGGCACACGGCATGCCGTGCGGAGCGGCCACCTTCCAGCTCAAATAATCCTTCGGGTCGGTCCAGAAGCCGATGCTCGATGCGCCGCCGATTTCTTCAACCTTGATCGTGCCGCCGTGCAACGTCGCGTCCGCGGCGAGCAGGGTGATCACGCCGTTTTTGTCGGGCCTGACGATCGTCGCGACGTCCTCAACCTCGGGGCTGCCGTCGAACTCCAAGGCGACGACGGTCGCGTATTTGTCGAGTTTGGCGGGCCTTTGGATCGTGATCGCGCCGTCCTTTTGCTCAAATTTGAGCGGCGCTTCGCCTTCGAGCGCGCGGACCCGCAGGAGCTTCGAATGCACGCCGCGGAGCGTCAGCTCGTCCTTCGGCCAGTCGAACACGTGCAGATAGAGCGTGCTACCTTTCGAGGTGCAGCGGCCGTGGAACGTCAGCTTGCGGAACGGGCTTTTGGTCGTGCCGTAAATCGCCTCGCCGTTGGTTTTCATCCACGCGCCGACGGTTTCGAGCCGTTCGACCGACGCGGGCGGGATCTCGCCGAGTTCGGTCGGGCCGACGTTGAGCAGGAAGTTGCCGCCTTTGTGCGCGATGTCGCAGAGCTTGTGGATCAAGTCCTCGGCCGACTTCCAGTTGTGGTCGTTCCGCGCGTAGCCCCAGGTGTCGTTGAGGGTCATGCAGGTTTCCCAGGGGCGGCCGTCGGCGAGCGCGGCGGCGGGAATCGTCTGCTCGGGGGTGTCGAAGTCCTCGGGGCGCTGGATGCGGTTGTTGATGATCAAATTCGGCTGCAACGAGCGCATCATCGCGACGACTTCGGCCGAGCGGGTGGCCTTCGCGTCGTGCTCCCAGCCGCCGTCGAACCAAATCACGCCGACGGGCCCGTAATTGGTGAGCAGCTCGCGGAGCTGGCCCTTCATGTAGTCGATATATTTATTGAGGTCGGCGTCGCCGGCGGGTCGGGTCGTCTTTTCCCAGGGGCGTCTCGGCAGATAGTCGGGGTGATGCCAGTCCATGATCGAGTGGTAAAAGCAGAGCGTCACGCCGGCTTCGCGGCAGGCGGCGGCGAGCTCTTTGAGCGGGTCGCGCTGGAAAGGCGTGGCGGCGACGATGTTGTAGTCGGTGAGCTTGCTGTCGAACATGCAGAAGCCGTCGTGATGCTTCGAGGTGATCACGATGTACTTCATGCCCGCGTCTTTGGCGACCTTGACCCAGGCTTTGGCGTCAAATTTGACCGGGTTGAACTGCGCGGCGAACTTTTCGTAATCCTTCACCTGCATTTGTTTGTTGGAAAGATACCACTCGGCGATGCTTTTGTTGCCTTTGAGGTCGGTGGCGTCGGCGGGGACGGCGTAGAGTCCCCAGTGGATGAACATGCCGAATTTAGCGTGATTCCACCACTTCATGCGGGCTTGGGATTGCGCGGCGGATTCGTTGGGTGGGGCTTTGGGATCGTCGGCGCGGGCGGATTGCGCGGCGGCGAGCAGGCCGGTCGCGAGCGTCGCGGCCGCGAGGACGGTCGTGCGGAGCCTCTTGCTGACGTCGTGGGCGCGCATCGAAGGTCATGCTCCGGTCGGACATCGAGATGTTGTGCGTTGCGACGGCGTTGAGAAACGCGACTGGAGACGCCGGGCGCCGCGACCCCCGTCGCCGCCCGCCGTCCACTTGAATTTTATCATCGCTCGCGCGGCGCGCTGCGTCAATCGGTCGTCGATCGCTCCGAAAAGATTCGGCGTCTTTACTTCGATCGTCGTCGCGACTACGCTTGAATGTGAGGCTGCACGGCCGGTCCGGCGCGTCTGTTGAGAGCGTCGCGTCGGGCCTGAGACCTCTCCCGTCACCCCAAATTCGCGTTTGAGGGGCCGCACCCATGCCGCAAGCCGTTGTCGACCCGGGCGAACTTCGTCGTTTCGCGCAGCAACTCCGCCGCTTCAACGACGACCTCACGAAGCAAATGTCGGGCCTGCACGGCCAGTTGATGGGCCTCGGCTCCACCTGGCGCGACAAGGAGCACGACAAGTTCGTCGAGGAGTTCGAGAACACGATGAAGGTGATCGCGCGCTTCGTCGACGCGACCAACGAGCACGTCCCGTTCCTGATGCGCAAGGCCGACCGCGTCGAGGAATATCTACAACAACGGTGAGCCCGCGCCAACGGTCCGACCGGGAGCGACGCCAATGGCCGAAACCGCGAATGTCCGCTCGATCGACGCGATCCGCGAGTTCCGATCATCGCTGATCACGTTTTCCGATGACGCGCGGAACGCACTCGCGAGCGTCGAAATGGAGCTGCGCCGCACGCGGAACTGGCTCGAGCGCGACCAGATTCCCTACTGGCGGACGCAAATCAAGAAGCGCAACGAGCAGCTCTCGGAGGCCCGCGCCGACCTGTTCCGCCGGCGACTCTCGCAGTCGAACAGCGACGCGATTTCGGACTCGGATCAAAAGGAAGCGGTCAAAAAAATGGAGGCGCGACTGCGCCGCGCCGAGCAAATGCTCGAGAAGTCGAAGTCGTGGATCCCGCTGCTCGACCACGCGATCATGGAGTATCACGGTCGCTCGGTGCCGCTTTCGGACCTGCTCGGCGGCGACGTCATGAACGCGATCGCAACGCTCGAGCGCATGACGCGGGCGCTCGACGCCTACGTCGCGACCGCGCCGCCGACGACGCCCAAATTCGCGACCCGGCGCGCCGACAAAGACGACGGCGCCGGCCCTGCGGAGACGCTCGCCTCCGCCGCGCGACCGCTCGACGGCGACGAGGCGAACGCCGCGATCGCAACAAACCCGGCGCGCGACGAGGCCGACGCACCCGCGCAGGCCGGCTCGGCGCGCGACGACTCCGGAGCGACGTCATGATTTCCGGCTCGGCGCGACTGACCCACGCAATCCGCGACCTGCGCGTGAAGTGGGACGAAACGCGGATGTTTTGGAGCGACCAGGTGGCCGCCGACTTCGAGAAGAATCACATCGAGCCGCTCGCCTCGCAGTGCGAATCGACCGCCCGCGGCATGAGCGAGCTGGGCGAGATCCTCGGCCGCGTGAAGCGCGACTGCTCCGACCGCGAAGAGTATTGACGCAAACGATTGAACTTGCCGGCAACGCACGATCCGAAAGGCCCGGGTATGCCCGAATCGCCGTTGATACGCCGTGAAGTCGACGTCCTGCGCACGCTCGAGTCGCTCGCCGCGGCGCGTGCGAAAGGCGAGACGCAGACCGAGGTCTCGTACGCCGACCGCAAGGAAAACGCCGAAAAGACCTACCGCGCGACGCGCAAGAAGCTCGACGACGAGCACGCCGCCGAGGTCCAAGCGGCGCGATCGAGTCACCTCAAGCGGCGGTCCGCGCTGGCGGCGCATTTCGACGGCTCGATCGAGCAAACGCAGACCGAATTCGCGGCGTCGAAGAAGAAGGTCGCGGCGCGACGGCGCGCCGTCGTCGAGAACGCTCGGCAAAAGCAGGAGGAGACGCGCTGGCAGGCGCTCGCGGTGTATGAGTCGGGCAAGGAAGACGCGGTGCGGGCCGCGAAGGCGAGGCAGGACGAATTGACGCTCGCGAGCGAGCTCCTGCACACCATCCGCGCGGCCGACGAGGCGTATCTGAAGCCGTTGCGACGCTATTGGACCGGCGCCGCGGCCGCGCTCGACGACGCCTCGCTCGCGTGCGAGGAGCCCGTCGCGCGCTTCAAGGAGACGGTCGAAGCGCTCGACGCCGACATCGAGACGCTCGCGAAAATCAAGCTGCCGGGCTTTCTGCGTCCGTCGAGTTACGTCTGGCCGTTTCTGTTCGCGGGGGTCGCGGTGTTCTTGCCTCTGTTCCTGTTCGTGAACCCGATCGCGGGGGTCGCGGCGGGACTCGTGACGCCGATCGCGCTGGGGGCGGGTTTGCGGCCGATGCTCGTCGCGAAGGCGCGGCGCGTCGTCGCCGAAAAGTACGCGCCGTTTCGAGCGAAGCTCGCCGAGGCGGAGGGGCTCGAACGGATCTCGACCGCGTGGTCGAAGGCGGAATTCGAGCGCAGGAAGACGGAAATCGAGGAGAAGCGCGACGCCGACGTGCGCGAGGCGGGCCGTCGTCAGACGCAGGCGCACGACGAGGCGAAGACGACGCACGACCGCGACCTCGCCGAGCTCGAAGCGACGTTCCCCGCGCGGCTCGACGAGTTGAAGACCCGCCGCGAGAGCGAGCTGCGGACCCTCGACGACGCCGCCGCGGCCCGCATGATCGAGATCGAAACGCGCTTCCAAGCGGATTCCGCGAAGCTCGAACACAAGAACCGCGAGATTTGCGACGAGATCGAGCGCGACCATCAGGCCGCGTGGGACCGGGTGACGTCGGAGTGGCGCGACGGCCTGAAACGCCTCGGCGAGGAGTCGGACGCGATCAACGCCGAGTGCCGCTCTTATTTTCTCGACTGGTCGCGGCCCGACGTCGACGTCAACGCCTGGTCGCCGCCCGACAAAGCCCCGCCCGCGATGCGCTTCGGCAACTTCACGATCGACCTCGCCGACTTCCCCGACGGCATCCCGCGCGCCGAGTCGCTGAAAGCCTTCGGCCCGACGCGTTTCGACCTCCCCGCACTGCTCGACTTCCCCGCGCGCGGCTCGATCTTGCTGAAGTCGACGGGCGAGGCGCGCGTCGAGGCGACGAAGCTGATCCAAGCGGTGATGCTGCGCTACCTGACCTCGACGCCGGCGGGCAAGGTGCGGTTCACGATCATCGACCCCGTCGGCCTGGGCGAGAATTTCGCCGCCTTCATGCATCTCGCCGACTACAACGAGCTGTTCGTGACCAGCCGGATTTGGACCGAGACGCAGCACATCGAGCAACGTCTCGCCGACCTCTCCGCGCACATGGAGAACGTGATCCAGAAGTATTTGCGCAACGAGTTCAACACGATCGAAGAGTACAACGTCTTCGCGGGCGAGGTTTCCGAGGCGTACCGGATTTTGGTGGTGGCGAACTTCCCGGTGAACTTCAACGAAGCCGCGGCGCGACGGCTCGTGAACATTGTTTCGAGCGGCGCGCGGTGCGGCGTTTTTACGTTGATGTCGGTCGATATGAAGCAGCAGTTGCCCTCGGGCGTGCAGCTCAAGGACCTCGAGCCGCACTGTCTGAATCTGACCGCGCGCGAGGGGCGGTTCCACTGGCGCGACGCCGACCTCGGCCGTTTTCCGCTCGCGCTCGACCAGCCCCCCGCGCCCGAGTTTTACAGCCCGATCATGCATCGCGCGGGGACGTCGGCGCGCGACGCGCACCGCGTCGAGGTGCCGTTCGAGGTGATCGCGCCCAAGCCCGAGGAGTTCTGGACGACCGACAGCGCGCGCGGCGTCGATATCCCGCTCGGCCGCGCCGGCGCGACCAAATTGCAGCACTTGCGGCTTGGCAAGGGGACCTCGCAGCACGTTTTGATCGCGGGAAAAACCGGCTCGGGCAAGTCGACGCTCCTGCACGCGATGATCACCAACGCCGCCTTGCGGTACAGCCCCGACCAGCTCGAACTCTACCTCATCGACTTCAAAAAGGGCGTTGAATTCAAGACCTACGCGTCGCACGAGCTGCCGCACGCGCGGGTGGTCGCGGTCGAGAGCGAGCGCGAGTTCGGCCTCAGCGTGTTGCAGCGGCTCGACGTCGAGCTGAAGCAGCGCGGCGACCGTTTTCGCGACCTCGGCGTGCAGGATTTGGGCGGCTATCGCGGGATCCCGAACCAGCCGGCGATGCCGCGGATTTTGCTCATCGTCGACGAGTTTCAAGAGTTCTTCGTCGAGGACGACAAGCTCGCGCAGGACGCCGCGTTGCTCTTCGACCGGCTTGTGAGACAGGGCCGCGCGTTTGGGATCCACGTGATTTTGGGCTCGCAGACGCTCGGCGGCGCGTTTTCGCTGGCGCGGAGCACGCTCGGTCAGATGGCGGTCCGCGTCGCGCTCCAATGCAGCGAGGCCGACGCGCACCTGATCTTGAGCGAGGAAAACTCCGCCGCGCGGCTCCTCAACCGACCCGGCGAGGCGATCTACAACGACGCCAACGGTATGGTCGAGGGCAACAACTTCTTCCAGGTCGTCTGGCTCGGCGACGAGCGCCGCGAACGCTACCTCGGCGCGATCACCGACCTCGAAACAAAGTCAGGCCGGACCGCGGCGCCGCAGATCGTCTTCGAGGGCAACCTCCCCGCCGACATCCGCAAGAATCACCTGCTGAACGCCTTCATCGACGCCGTCGAGAAGCCCGCCGCGCCCAAATCCACCACCGCCTGGCTTGGCGACGCGATCGCGATCAAGGACCCGACGTCCGCGATCTTCCGGCCGCAGAGCGGGGCGAACCTGCTCATCGTGGGGCAGAACGACCTCGGCGCGCTCGGCATCCTCACGACCGCCGTGCTCAGCGTCGCGAGCCAACATCCCGCCGCGGTCGCGACCACGAACGGCGCTCCCGATCACGCCGACGGCAACGGCTCGGGCACCCAGGTCAACGGCCTGCGCTTTTATCTTTGCGACGGCACGCCCGCCGATTCGACGCTCGCCGATCGCCTCGCTCGCTTGCCCGCGATCTTGCCGCACCCGGTCAAAATGGTCGGCTGGCGCGACCTCGGCGCGAGCCTGCTCGAAATCGCGCGCACCGTGCGGGCGCGGATCGCCGACGCCTCGATCGAGACGACGCCGGTGTTCCTGGTGGTGCACGACCTCCAGAGGTTTCGCGACCTCCGCAAGGCCGAGGACGACTATTCGTTCGGCCGATCGAGCGACGACGACGAGCCTCCGAAGCCCGCGGCGCTCTTCACCGAGATCATCCGCGACGGACCGCCGGTCGGCGTCCACACCATCATTTGGTGCGACAGCCTGAACAACCTCAACCGCAGCCTCGACCGGCAAACGCTCCGCGAATTCGAGCTCCGCGTGCTGTTCCAGATGAGCGCGAACGACTCGAGCACGCTCATCGACAACCCCGCCGCCGGCAAGCTCGGGCCGAATCGCGCGCTCTTTCACAGCGAGGAAGAGGGCAAGCTCGAAAAGTTCCGTCCGTACGGCCTCCCCGACGACGCCTGGCTCGACGAAGTGCGCGCGAAGCTCGCGCGACCGCAGGCCGCGCCGGTCTCTTGATCGCGACGCCCCCGCGCGGGCCTCACGACACCGACTCGCGCCGCGCGACGACCGCGCGCGCGCCCGCGACGCCCGCGTAAATCAAGAGCGAAACCGCGTGCGAGCCGGTCGCTCCGAGACGCCGACGCAGATCCTCGGGCCGGACGTCGACGCCGCGCGGCTTGATCTCGCGCGCCGACAAGTCGGCCCCCTTCAAGTACGACCGCAGCGTCTTGAAGTCGAACGGCAGGTCGTCGAGGACGCGGAACGCGCTCAAAAACGGCGTCGGCAGCGGGGCGTCGCCGGTCAAATAGGGTACGCCGGGTCCACAACGCGCCAGGCTGTGCGCGGCGGCGAAGGCGTCGAGCAACCCGGCGCGCACGAGCGCGGCGTCGGGGTCGAACATCCACGTTTGCGGCGTGTGCGCGACCCGCGCCGCGGCGGGCGGGGCGTCGCGGTCGGTCCAGGTCGCGCCGGCGGGGAGGATCGAGGCGCGGCGTCGGCAGTTCGCAAGCGCGCCGAACCAGACGGTCGCCTCCTTGCACTCGCCGCCCAGACTGACGACCTCGACTTCGTAGCCCGCGTCGTTGAAATGAGCGTCGAAGTCGCTCGCAGGCCCGAGCTTGATCGCGCCGCCGTCGGTTTTGGAGCGCAACGCGTGCAGGAAGTCGAGGCCGGGCTGATAGCCGTCGAGGAATTGCGCGCGGCGTTGCGCGGGGTCGGCGCGGCGGTCGGGATCGACGTGAACGAGGGCTCCGCGCGGGATCGCGACGGCTTCGGCGCGCGACCGCACGGCGAGCACGCGGCCCTCGACGCCGTGCACGCGGGCGTTCCAGAGGACGCGGCGGCCCATCGCGTGATCGAGGTCGACCGCGACGACGTCGGACGCGCGCGCGAACGCAACCGCGTCGCCGCCGATGCCGCCACACAAGTCGAAGACGAGTCCGGAGCCAAAACGCAGGGCTTTGTGTGCCGCGACATGCTCCGCGGTCGCCTGTTCGACTCCGACCGGGTCGAGCCACATGGCGCTCGCGCGCGCGAACTTCGACGCCCCCTTGCGTCGCGCCTCAACCAGCCGGAAGGCCGCGCGCACCGACGCCTCCGACGCCGATCGTCGCAGTCGCGCGAGGTCCGCCGGCCGCGGCGCGCGCAGACCCGCAACCTCGTCGAGCAACGCGACGCCGGCCGCGGTCGTGAGCAACTCGTATTCGACGTCCGCCTCGTTCAAGCCCGCCGTCCCGTTCGGATTGACCTCGTCGCGCGCGCCGCGGCCCGCTAGGATAACGTTGTTCGCTGACGTTGTCGCACCGCTCGGAATTTGAACGCTTTGATCGCCACGCCGCCCGCAGTGCCCGCGCCTCCTGAAATCGTGCGTCGCCCGCTCGCGATCGGCGGGGTTGAGCTCGGCTCGCGCTACTTTCTCGCGCCGCTCGCCGGCTACACGAGCCTCGCGTTTCGACTCGCGGTCCGCGAACTCGGGGGCCTGGGCCTGGCGACGACCGACCTGATCAACGCGCGCTCGATCATCGAGGGCCGGCGGCGCTCGCGCGAGCTCGCCGAGACGTGCGTCGAGGACCGGCCCGTCAGCCTGCAAATCTACGGTCACGTGATCGACGAGATGACCCGCGCGGCACGCTGGGTCGTCGACAACGGCGCGACGATCGTTGATATCAATATGGGGTGCCCCGTCAACAAAGTGGTGAAGACGGGGGGCGGCTCGTCGCTGATGTGCCGGATGGACGACGCGACGCGTCTGGTGGCGGCGGTGGTCGCGGCCGCGGGCGTGCCGGTGACGGTCAAGATGCGGCTCGGCTGGGACGCCGACAATCTCTCCGCGCCCGCCTTGGCGCGCGCCTTCGAGCAGGTGGGCGCGGCGGCGGTGATCGTGCACGGTCGGACGCGCGAACAGGGCTTCAGCGGCGGCGTCGACCGCACGGGGATTCGCGCGGTGGTCGAGGCGGTCGACCGCATGCCGGTCGTCGGCAACGGCGACGTGCGCTCGCTCGCCGACGCCGCGACGATGTTCGAGGAGACCGGCTGCGCGGCGGTTTCGATCGGCCGCGGCGCGCTCGCGAATCCGTTCATCTTTCGACAGCTTGAGCATTGGTCGCGCACCGGGCAACCGGGCCCCGAGGCCGACTTCGAAGAGCGCGTGAGCCTCATGGAGCGGCACTTCCGCGGCCTGGCCGCGCGCCGCGGCGAGCATTACGCGTGCCTGCAATTTCGGAAGCTCGTGAAGTGGTACTCGAGCGCGATCCGCGCCCCGCGCGTGCTCTCGCACCGCTTGATCAACATCGCGTCGATCCAGGTTTTCGACGAAGTTCTCGCGGCCATTCGCGCCGCGGGGCCGACGTCCCCGCTGCCCGGCCACTTCGAAGCCCGGGTGCCGGTCCCCTCGGGACCGATCGACAAGTGGTGAAACTCGCTTCGGGATAAAGCCGCGCGCGGCTCTCCACTTTTCGCTCGCGACCACCCGCGGCGCGACGTATCATCGAATCCGGGTCGACGGGCCGCGGACACTCGCGGCGTTCGCTTCTCCGTGCGCGAGGCAGATTCATGAACGCGTTCAGCTTGAGCTTGCTCGTTGCGTTGTTCGCGACCGTGCCGGCAGAGATCAAAGTCGAGGCGCCGGGGTCGTCGACGCTCGCGATCTGGCAGCGCCGGCCGATCGACCCGCGGCGCTGGGATCACGGCTATCCGCTCGGCAACGGGCGTTTGGGGGCGATGGTCTTCGGCGGCGTGGGTCGCGAGCGGATCCAGCTCAACGAGAACACGCTCTGGTCCGGCCATCCGCGCGACCGCGTGAATCCCGGCGCGCGGGCGCATCTGAGCGAGGTCCGGGCGCTGTTGTTCGAGGGCAAGCCGCGGCAGGCGATCGCGCTCGCCGACAAAGAGTTGATGGCCCGGCCGCTGCGGCTCGACTCGTATCAAACGCTCGGCGATCTCGAGCTGACCTTCGGCAAGCAGGCGTCGTCGCAAAAGTGGGACGCGCCCGCCGCGGACTATCGGCACGAGCTGGACCTCGAACACGCCGTCGCGCGGACTGTTTACAACGTCGACGGCGTGCGCATTACGCGCGAGGTTTTCGTGAGCCGGCCCGACCGTTTGATCGTCGTGCGGATCGTCGCCGACGTGCCCGGCAAGTTGAACCTGAGCGTGCGGTTGACGCGCGAGCGCGACGCGACGACCCGCGTCGTCGAGCCGCGTCAACTGGTGATGAGCGGCCGGATCGACGGCAAAACGATGGCGTTCGCGGCGGCTCTGGATGTGCGTGCGCAGGGGGGCAAGACCGTCGCGCGGGAGGGTGCGATCGTCGTCGAGGACGCCGACGAGGTGCTGATCGGCGTCGGTGCGGCGACGAATTGGCCGACCTTGAAGGGCGAGACGGCGGGCGTCGAGGCAGAGGCGCTCCGGCCGCTGTCGGCGCTTGATGCGAAGTATGAGCGGATCAAAGAGCGGCACGTGAAGGATCACGCCGCGCTGTTCGACCGCGTCGCGCTGCACCTGGGCGACGAGGCGTCGGAACGCGCGGCGGCGGCGATCCCGACCGACGAGCGGCTTGCGGCGGTGCGGCGCGGCGGCGTCGACCTCGGTCTCGAAGCGCTCTACTTTCAGTTCGGGCGCTACTTGTTGATCGCGTCGAGCCGGCCCGGCGGCCTGCCCGCGAATCTGCAAGGACTCTGGAACGGGAGCCTCGCGCCGCCGTGGGGCAGCGACCTGCATACGAACATCAACTTGCAGATGAATTATTGGCCCGCCGAGGTCGCGAATCTGCCCGAATGCCACGAGCCTTTGTTCGCGTTGCTCGACTCGTTGCGGCCGTCGGGTCGCGAGACGGCGCGGCGGATGTACGGCGCGGGCGGGTTCGTCGTGCATCACAACACCGACGTCTGGGGCGCGACGACCCCGCAGGACGGCGCGCAGTACGCGCTTTGGCCGACCGGCGGCGCGTGGCTCTGCCAACATTTGTGGGAGCATTTCCTTTACGGCGGCGACCGCGAATACCTCGCGAAGACGGCCTATCCGATCATGAAGGAGTCGGCGCAGTTCTTTCTTGATTACCTCGTCGCGGACCCGAAGGGGCGGCTGGTGACGGGTCCGTCGATGTCGCCGGAGAACTCGTACCGGCTGCCGAACGGGCAGACGGGACACCTGTGCATGGGGCCGTCGATGGACACGCAGATTGTCCGCGAGCTGTTCAACCACGTGGTCGAAGCCTCGACGTTGCTCGGCGTCGACGCGGAGTTCCGCGCGAAAGTCGAGGCGGCGCGGGCGAAGCTGCCGGCGATCGAGGTCGGCAAATACGGGCAAATCATGGAGTGGTCGGAGGATTACGAGGAGCCCGAGCCGGGGCACCGGCACATCTCGCAGTTGTTCGCGCTGCATCCGGGGAGCCAAATCGACGTGCGTCGCACGCCGGCGTTGGCGCAGGCCGCGCGGGCGACGCTCGAGCGCAGGCTGGCGCACGGCGGCGGCCACACCGGCTGGAGCCGCGCGTGGATCATCAACTTTTGGGCGCGCTTGCACGACGGCGAGAAGGCACACGAGAACGTGTTGGCGCTGTTGCGCAAGTCGACGTTGCCGAATCTGTGGGATCTGCACCCGCCGTTTCAGATCGACGGCAACTTCGGCGGCGCGGCGGGGATCGCGGAGATGCTGCTGCAAAGCCACGCGGGCGAGGTCGAGCTGCTGCCGGCGTTGCCGAAGGCGTGGAGCGAGGGGTCGTTCCGCGGGTTGCGGGCGCGCGGCGGGTTGACGATCGACCTGGCGTGGCGCGACGGCCGCGCGACCTCGGCGACGTTGCGGACCTCGGGGCAGGGGGGATTGGTCGCGCTCCGCGCCCCGAGCGGGCAGGTGGTCCGCGAACTCAAGCGCGACGGCAAGGCGGTCGCGCCGGCGCGGGGGTTCGCGGCCGAAGGACCCGCGCCCGCGTGGAAGCTCGAGGCCGACGCGACCTACGAGGCGTCGTTCACCGCGGCGCCGTGATCGAGTCGCGTTTGAGGGGAACGCCGCCGTCGGGCTCGCGACGGTTGCCGACGGCGGCTCGACGAGCCTAAAATACGGTGCTTGATTCGTCCGGGCGGAATACCCCGCGCGGATCCCTCTCCGAACGGATGGGCCGAACCAGGAGTACGTCGATGGCCACAGCCACTGAACCGCGGACGTCGAAGCCGAAGCGGACGTTGCAGACCAAGCTGCTGATCGACGGCAAGTTCCGCGACAGCGTGAGCGGCAAGACGTTCGAGACGATCAACCCGGCCACCGAGGAGGTGCTCGCGCACGTCGCCGAGGGCGACGCCGCCGACATCGACCTCGCGGTCAAAGCCGCGCGGAAGGCGTTCGACGGCGGGAGCTGGCGCAAGGTCGACGCGCGCGACCGCGGCCGGCTCATGAACAAGCTCGCCGACCTGATCGAGAAGAATTTCGACGAGCTGGCCGAGCTCGAGACGCTCGACAACGGCAAGCCGATCTCCGAAAGCCGCAACGCCGACCTGCCGCTCGTGATCGACTGCCTGCGTTATTACGCGGGCTGGGCCGACAAGATTCACGGCCAGACGGTGCCGATCCGCGGCAATTATTTTTGCTACACGAAGCGCGAGCCGGTGGGAGTCGCGGGCCAGATCATCCCGTGGAACTTCCCAATGCTGATGACCGCCTGGAAGTGGGGTCCGGCGCTGGCCGCGGGCTGCTGCGTCGTGCTCAAGCCCGCCGAACAGACGCCGTTGACGGCGTTGCGGATGGGCGAGCTGGCGCTCGAAGCCGGCTATCCGAACGGCGTGGTCAACATCGTGCCCGGCTTCGGCGAGACCGCCGGCGCGGCGCTCGTCGCGCACCCGCGCGTCGACAAAATCGCCTTCACCGGCGAGGGCCGAACCGCCGAAATCATCATGAAAAACGCCTCCGACACCCTCAAGCGGCTCACCTTCGAGCTCGGCGGCAAGAGCCCGAACATCGTCTTCGCCGACGCCGACCTCGACGCCGCCGTGCAGGGCGCGCTCGTCGGGATCTACCTCAATCAAGGCCAGTGCTGCTGCGCCGGCAGCCGCCTGTTCGTGCAAGAGGGGGTCCACGACAAGTTCGTCGAGCGGCTCGCGAGCGCGGTCAACGGCCGCAAGCTCGGCGACCCCTTCGACCCCGCCACTCAGCAAGGCCCCCAGGTCGACAAGGCGCAGTTCGATAAGATCATGTCGTACATCGCGAAGGGCCGCGAACAGGGCGCGACGTGCGTCGCCGGGGGCGAGCGGCACGGCGATCGCGGCTACTTCATCAAGCCGACGGTCTTCACAAACGTCCGCGACGACATGGCGATCGCACGCGACGAAATCTTCGGTCCCGTGCTCTCGGTGATCAAGTTCAAAGAGATCGAAGAGGTGATCGAACGCGCGAACACGACCGAATACGGCCTCGCGGCGGCGGTCTGGACCCGCGACATCGGCAAGGCGCACGCGATCGCCGACCGCGTCCGCGCCGGCACAGTGTGGGTCAACTGCTACGACGTCTTTGACGCCGCGGCACCCTTCGGCGGCTTCAAACGCAGCGGCATCGGCCGCGAACTCGGCGAAAAAGGCCTCGACGCCTACACCGAGACCAAAACCGTCACCATCGCGATGGATTGAGCAAAAACCACGCGGCCGGCGGGCGAGGGATCCAACTCCCGCCCCCGGCGCGGTCGCTCAGCCGTCGGCCTTGAGGTAGTGATTCTGGTTGATGTGTTTCAGGTGGGCGATCACGGCATCGATCGCGGCGGCCTTGGTTTTGGCCTTCGAGAGCCCGAGCTGCAGGCCCAGCCAGGTTGCGTCGGCGGCCGAGAGCTTGTTCAGCGCGGTCTTGCGCGCGTCGATTGCCGAGAACTCATGCGGTTGCGCCTGGAGCGCGTCGCGCAGCGCAATCATGTCCGCCAACGCCTGGTCGCGGTCGTACGCCGGCGGTTTGGCCGCGCGCGGCTTGGCCTTCGGGGCGGCGGCGACAGGCAAAACGCCCGTCCGTTGATACTCGGCCGCCTGCTCGAGCAGCGTTGAGAGTTCGGCGAAGCCGTAGCCCTCGAGCGGCGCGAGCAGCGCGTCCAACTTCTCAAGAAACGTGAGCACCTGTTTCTTCGATTCGAGCAGCTTCAGCCCCTCGATGATCGAACCGAGCTGTTCACGTAGCGTTGGCTCGCTCATACTGGACGATTCTCCGTTCGATTTCGCCGGCGAGGTCGAGATAGCCGGCCGGCAGTTTCTTGGAGCGCTCTTTGAGAGTTGGCGCCTGTGTCTTCTCGGCGATTGGGGGCTCGAGCACGGGGCACTTCGACTGGCAGGCCGCCTTGAGGTCGAGCATTTCGTTTTGGATCGATTGTTGGGGTCCGCCCTTTCGAATCTTGACCTTGTTCGCCACCACGCCCAACACGTTCACGGCCGGAAAAACCACAGGCCGAAGCTTGTCGATCCAGTCGAGCAGGTGCGGGACGGCGTTGATCGAAATCCTTTCGGGCAAGACCGGAATCAAGACGTGGTCGCTGGCGGCGAGGGCGTTCAAACTGCCGATCGAGAGCCGAGGCGGCAAGTCAATAAGCACATAGTCGTACTTGTCGGAAATCGACGCGTCGTGGAGCGCGCGACGCATCCGCGTACGCCGATCTCCGCCTTGGGCATCCGCGATTTGTTCGAACATCAGCTTCGTTTCAAAGCTGTTTAAAGCGTCGTCGGTGCCGAGCAGGTGGATCAGTCCGGATTCGATCGGCGGCGTGAAAAAGAGGTCGTCCCAGCCGTGTGAGGCGACGTCGTGATCGCCGAAGAGGTAGTCGCGGATCCGCGGCGCTTTCGACTTCACGAGATTCAGATTCTCGCCTTCGGCGCAGAGGATCGTGAGCGAGCGCTGGTAGTCGAGGTCGATCATGAGCACGCGGCGGCCAAGCTGCGCGAGCGCGATCGAGAGGTTGAGCGTCGTCGTCGTCTTGCCGACGCCTCCCTTCAGGTTGAGCACGGAGATGATCCTCGCTTTGCGCTCCGACCGCGGCTTGAACGCGGGGGTGCGATCGCGGAGCGGCTTCAGCCAGAAGTTGCCGTCGGCGTCCGCGACCTGCTCGGTGATTCGTGTCGCCGCTTCGAGCTGCTTGCGTGCTTCGTTGCGCTCCTGAGTCCGCCGCGCGAGCCTCTTTGTCAACTCGGCGTGCTCGGTCGCGCGCTCGTTCCAGTCCGACCGCAGCGTCGCGAATTCGTGCACCAGATCGCGACAGGTCGCGCCGATCTCCTCAGATTCCGAACGGAGCGACGTCAGGGTTTCCTGAAACGCGGCGGCGGTTTCGAATTGACGCGAGGACATCGCCTCCAGATGCGTCTGGAACGCGTTGGAGTGCGGGATCGACTCCGACGCGGGTTCGTGGTGCGCCTCGGCCGTGACGCGGGCCGGTTCCGCGGACTGCTCAGGCTTGAGCAGCCGCGAAATCGCGGCCCAAATCAAGAGGCCTACGCAGGCGAGCAGCGCCCAGACCACCAGCCGCGTCTGCTGGTCGAGCTCGCTCCAGAACGGCAAATCCAAGCCGAGGCTCGCCATCGCGATCGCTCCGCACCATGATTGCATCACATGGCACTAAGAGTTATCAGGTGCGCGGGCGCCGGTCAATGAACCGCACGGGAAGCGTCGGGTTTTCTCCTCACCCCCCCATCCAGCTTGGCACGTGGCCCGCGGGGGGCAGGTTGATGACGCTGACGCTAAGGATGTCGGGGTGGTTTTTGACCTCGTCGAGGGCCGCCGCGGAGGGGACCGAGTCAAGGTTCACGATGCCGATCGCCTCGCCGCCGGCGTGCTCGCGGCCGACGTTCATCTGTGCGATGTTGACCCCCGCGCGGCCGAACGTCGTGCCGATAAAGCCGATCAAGCCCGGGACGTCGCGGTGCGTGAAGATGAGCAGCGTGCCGTCGAGGTGCGCGTCGAGCCGATACGGCCCGAGCTTCACCAGTCGCACGAATTGCTTGCCGAAGAGCGTGCCCGCGGCGATGTAGCTCTTGCGGTCGGTCACGACTTCGACCTGGATCATCGTGCCGAAGTCGCCGGGGTCGCTCGACTTTTCTTCGACGATCTGGATGCCGCGCTGCTTGATCAGGTGCTCGGCGTTGACGAGGTTGACGGGGGAGTCGAGGGCCGATTCCATCCAGCCGGCGGCGAAGCTTGAGGTGATCAGACGCGTATTCTTAGACGCGACCTCGCCTCGATAACGCAGCGTGGCCGATTTCACCGTGCCGCGGTCCATTTGGGCGTGGAGCATGCCGAGGCGCCGCGCGAGGTCGATGTAGAGGCGGAGGTCGTCGAGCTCGGCGCGGTCGAGCGACGGCATATTGACCGCGAATCGGACCTGGCCGCGGTCGGCGAAGTCGATCAAAAGGCCCGCGGCCTCGATCGCGACCGAGATTTGCGCTTCCTCGGTCGATGCGCCCAAGTGCGGCGTGACGAGCACTTTAGCGTGATGGACCAGGATGTGGTCGGCGGGGGGCGGCTCGGGTTCGAAGACGTCGATCGCGGCGCCGGCGATGTGGCCCGAATCGAGCGCCGCCGCGAGCGCCGGCTCGTCGATCAAGCCGCCGCGGGCGCAGTTGATCACGCGCGCGCCCTTCTTCATTTTCGCGAGCGCCGTCGCGTCGACGACGTTGCGGGTCTCGGGGGTGAGCGGCGTGTGCAGCGTGACGTAGTCGCAGCGGCCCCAAAGGTCGTCGAGCCGCGCGACGCTCTCGACGCCCAATTCGGCGGCGCGGTCGGCCGAGAGGAACGGGTCGAACCCGAGCACCGTCATGTCAAATCCAAGCGCCCGCTGCGCCACCGCCAGTCCCACACGACCCAGGCCGACGATCCCGAGCGTCTTACCGGCAAGCTGCGCCCCGGTGTACTGGCCGCGGTCCCAACGGCCGGCCTTCATGCCCGCACACGCCGGCGCGACGTTCCGCGACAGCGCGAGCATCAGCGCCATCGTGTGTTCGGCGGTCGATACCGTGTTGCCGCCCGGGGTGTTCATCACCACGATCCCTTGCCGCGTCGCGGTCGGGACGTCAATGTTGTCGACCCCCACCCCCGCGCGGACGATCGCCTTCAAACGCGGCTGGTCGTCCAACGCCGCCGCCGTAAGTTGCGTGCCCGAACGGATTACGATCGCGTCCGTCTCACGCAGCGCGGCCCGCAATCCCTCGAAGTCGAGCTTCGTCGCGACGGTCAATTCCAACCCCGGGGCGCGCTTCAGCAGCGTCAAACCCTCTTCCGCCAGCTTGTCGGTCACCAACACGCGAAAAGCCAAGATCCCGCTCCTTCCCCACGATTCACAATGAAAGAACAACGTGCCCGCTCGACGTCAAAATCGAGCTCGCATCTGAATGGCGAACGCCGCGCGGCGCGACGGGCGAACCAAAACGACCGCGCGGCAGGGGGACCGAAACGACAGACCGCGTTCGCGCTCAGGCCTGAACCGCGGCCTGCTTCCGCCCGATGAAAATCTGTTGCGCCGCGGTCACTCCCGCGCCGGGTTTGATGTCGAAGCCGAGGTCGGCAAGCACCATTTCGAGCGCCGCCAGCCCTGAAATCACGTCCAGCTCGTCCATGTAACCCATGTGGCCGACGCGGACGATCTTCCCTTTCAGCTTATCTTGGCCGCCGACCGTCGTGATCCCAAACCGCTCGGTCAACTTGTCGCGAATCGCGCTGTCCTTGAGACCCTCGGGCACGCGAAACGCCGTCAAACCCTCCGCCGGACGCGAGCTGAACAGCTCAAGCCCCAGCGCCCGGACGCCCGCCTGGCACGCCTCGCTCATCAGCTTGTGCCGCGACCAGACGTTTTCGATCCCCTCCGCCAGCAGCCTGCGCACCGACGCCCGCAGCCCCAGGATCAAGGTGTGCGCCGGCGTGAAGGGGGTGTCGTACTCCTTCATCTTCTTGCGCGCGGATTTGAGGTTGAAGTAGAAGCTGTGGGCCTCGAAGGCGTCGATCTTCGCCCACGCTTTCGGACTCACCGTCACGAACGCCAGCCCCGGCGGCAGCATCAACGCCTTTTGCGAGCCGACGCACAAAATGTCGATGCCCCAGTCGTCGGTCCGGCACTCCATCGCCCCGACGCCCGAAATCCCGTCGACCAGAAACACCGCCTCGGTCGCCGCCACGAGCTTGCCGATCGCCTCGATCGGATGCCCGGTCCCCGTCGACGTCTCCGACAACGTCCCCATCACCGCGACCGCGTCGGGATGCGCCCGCAGCGCCTCGGCCACCCGCGCGGGGTCGACCGGCGTGCCCCACTCGAAGTCGATCGAGACCGCGTTGATCCCGTGAGCCTTGCAAATCGACGCCCATCGCGACCCGAACCAGCCCGCGTTCAGAACGATCGCCTTCGCCCCCGGCGGCACGGTGTTGACCGCGGCGGCCTCCATCGCGCCGGTCCCCGAGGCGGTCAAAATCATGACCTCGTTCTTCGTCTGAAAGACCTGCTTCAGACCCTCGGCAACCTCGACAATGACCTGCTTCGCCTCGGCCGAGCGGTGGTGGATCACGGGGCGGGCGAGTTCGAGCAGCACGTCTTCCGGAACGGGCGCGGGGCCCGGAGTCATTAGTCGCGGCTTACGCATGTTTGTCCTCAAAAGTGCGAATTCTTAAGCAGCCGGCGCCTCGGGCATGGCACGGCCCCCCCCAGACGATGATCCCGACCCGAACATTAGACCAAAACGACACCCCCGGCGTGAAGCAGGTTCGTTTTCGAGGGCATGGTCGCCTCCCAACCCGCGGGCCCGGGGCTTTTTGGTGCGCAACGCTCCCGGACCCTCCCCGCCGCGGACGGTCGCGAAGTCGCTCCCGCCTCGCTCCGATTCCGCCGCAGCCGCAACATCGATCCCGACCTCGCGCTCGACGTCTCACCTGCCGACTTCGTGGAGTGGCGTCGCGCACCGTTGGAAAACCATTCCGGTAACTCGCGACGCGCCGACGCTCTTCAATTTCGCGTTGAGCGGAGTCCAAACGCCGCGATCGACGACCGACGGAGTATGCTGCACGCAATGGGAGAGGTGCGGATTTCGCGGGGTGTACGACCGCGATCATTCGCGCGCAAGCGTGGAGTTCTCGTGTCGATAAAACGCCGGCCTCAAAAAATGCGCAGACCGAGCGCGGAATTCCGACGGAGTGAGACGGGAAGAAAAGGTCGTCGGCGCACGATCGTTCCACGGGAGCTTGATTGCACTTGGCGGCATGCCTGTGGGGAGCATTGCGCGAATGAGTGCTCCCGGGTTACAAAACTTTGACTTCCACGAGCGAACCTGGACATACTAAGGGTGGATCCGCGCGACGCCGCGATCGCGCGTCGCGAAACACGTTTCGCGATCGCTTCCGAGTGCCTACATCGACCGGTCACAAACCCAGGGTTGTTATCGAATGAGCGTGAAAGACCGTATTCGCTACGGCCTCGCGGCCGCGATTGCTCGTCTCGTCCCTCCCGGAGTGATGTTTGACCGCGCCCACTTCGAAATCTGGCAGAAGCACGGCTATTCGATCGTGCCGAACCACTT
>JAJYDB010000283.1 GCA_021777845.1 Planctomycetota bacterium | reverse complement strand
GGAGTCAGTCCCTGCGGCGGCTCGGCGGGGAGCATCGACGCGAGCGCGACGCCCGCGGGCAGCGGCCGAGGCGCGAGCGCGAGCTTGTCGACGTGCGGGAAATAGCCGTCGCGCTCGATCCGCAAGGAGTGCTTGCCTTTACGGAGCGCCAGCATGGCGGCGGGCCTCCAACGTTGTCCCGACGGGCCCCAGTTGCCGGTCACGTCGCCCGCGGCGGCGGGATTTTCGTGCAGACCGTCGACGATCACCTCGACCGGCCGCGATTCCTCGCTCGCGAACCGCAGTTCGAGTTGGTACAGCCCGTCGTTCGGGATCTCAACCCGATATTCGGCGAAGTTCGGCATCTTGCCGCCGTTGAGCAGGACGCCGATCCCCTCGCCCCACCCGGTGCGTTCGACGACGAGGTTGCTCTTCGCGAAACTCTCGGCCTCGATCACAACGGTGCCCGCGGGGAGCTCTTTCACGGGAAGGTCGAGCAGCGGCTTGGCGGAGGTCGGCGGGCGTCGCAGGCGGACTTCGGCGGCGAGCAACGCGGCGGGGGTCGCTTCGTACACGAGGTCGCGGAGCTTGCGCGTCGCCTCGCCGGTCGTCTTCTTGATTTCTTGGTTCTTGGCCTCGATTTGCTTCTTGAGCGCGTCGATCTTCGCGACCTCGTCGGAGGTTGCGAGCGGTCGGACGTTCCACTGGGCGACGACCCGGAAATTCTCCATGGTTTTCGTCGATTTGAAGATGCCGGCGAGCGAGTAGTAGTCGGCCGTCGGGATCGGGTCGAACTTGTGGTCGTGGCAGCGGGCGCAGCCGAGGGTCATCGCCATGAAGGTGCGGGAGAGGGTGTCGATTTGCTCGTCGATGATGTCCATTTCCATCTTGAGCGGGTCGTCCTCGGCGAGCATTTTCGGGCCGAGCGTAAGGAAGCCGGTCGCGATGATCCGCTCGAAATCGACCTTCGAGTCGCCGGTTTTGAGCAGGTCGCCCGCGATCTGCTCGCGCGTGAACTGATCGTACGGCTTGTCCTTGTTGAAGGCGTCGATGACGTAGTCGCGATACCGATAGGCGTAGGCGTGCGTCATGTTTTCGTCCATGCCGTTCGAGTCGGCATAGCGTGCGAGATCGAGCCAGTGCCTGCCCCAGCGTTCGCCGTAACGCGGCGAGGCGAGCAAGCGGTCGACGACGCGGGCGAAAGCCTCCGGCGAAGGGTCGTTTACGAAGGCGTCGACTTCTTCGGGAGTGGGAGGCAAGCCGGTGAGGTCGAACGTCGCGCGGCGAATCAGGTCGCGCCTCGACGCGGGGGCCGCGGGCTTGAGTCCCTTGGCTTCGAGAGCCGAGAGCAGGAAGGCGTCGATCGGCGAGCGGACCCAGTCCTTCTTTTTCACAGCGGGCGGCGCGGGGTCGGCGACCGGCAGGAACGACCAGAAGCGTCGTTGCTCCGGAGTGATCACGCCGTCCCAGACGTGTTTGGCGGGAGCGGAGGCGGTCGCGGCGACGTCGGTCTTGGATTCGGACCAGACCGCGCCCTGTTTGACCCAAGTGACAATGTTTGCGATCTGGTCGGCGCGAAGCTTGCCCTTGGGCGGCATTTTGAGGTCGTCGTTGTATCGAACGGCACCGACGAGGAGGCTTTCCTCGAGGTTGCCGGGCACGATCGCGGGGCCGGAATCGCCGCCCGAGCGGGCGGATGCCGCCGTGTCGAGCCGGAGCCCGCCGCGCTGCTTCTTCGGACCGTGGCACCCAACGCAATTCTCGATCAGCAGCGGCCGGATGTTCTTCTCGAAGAACGCGATGCGTGCGTGGTCCTCGGGCGAAGCCTTTGCGACCTGGGCGGTCGATTTTGAGGTTCCGTCGGACGGCTGCGCGGGTTCGCCGGCGGCGGCCGCGTGGGAGCCGGCGGTCGCGGCTATCGCGAGTCCAACCCAAAGCCGTGTGGTCGCCAAAGCACTCGTAACATCGGCTCGAAGCGTTGCGACCGATCGCGCCATGTCTGGGTTCCTTCGGAGGGCGGGACAAGCCTGCGCGGCGTCTGCGGCGGGGGTGGGTCAAGCGCGAGGGGAGACCGCGTGCATCTCGATTCCCTCATCGTCCGACCGGCATGAGTTTAATTATCCTTGAAAAAAACTTCGATTTCAAGCGCGAAGTTCGCTCGAATTTCGACGGGCTGGCAGAGGGATCGAATGCGCGGCCGGAGCGGCGCTGCGACGGCACGCCTTCGCGCGGCAGAACTTAACGTAAGTCCATGACCTGTTTCACTTGAAGCGGGATTGGCTTCGTTTCGTCAGATGCCCCGGCGCGGTGTACGAGGGCGGATTAGCCGGCAGAAACAGGCCAGGTGGGTTGATTTCGAGGCGCTGCGCGTTTGCCGGGCCGGCGCATTAGGAGGGTGGACCTGGTGTGGTTGTAGGAATGAAGGCCGTCCCGGGTTCGTGGTGATTTAGGTTCAACAAAAGATTTGGCAAGGTCGATAACTTCGTCAGGAACGGCACAATCCCCCATTTCGGACCTGCAAGACGGTCACGGCGAGAGAAATCATGAATAAGGGCAGAACTGAACTGCGTGCTTGGATGGGAGCAACGGGGGTCGTGTTGTTTGGCCTCACGACCTCCTCGCCGGCACAGACGTTTGCACCACCACCGGAAGCTCCGGAGGTGAACGCGAGCGCGGGGCGCGCGACGTTGCCCAGGCGGGTGGCGGACGCGTCGCAAGGACTAGGGCAAGGCGCGGGCGGCGGCGGCCTTGGCGGAACCCCGACGGGCGGAGGTGTAGGTGGCCGGGGTATGCCGGGCGGCGCGCCGTCGTCGTCGGGACTAGGACAGGGCCTCGGCGGGACCCGGACGGGGGGCGGCGTCGGCGGCCTGGTCGTGCCGGGCGTCGAGCCGGGAGCGGGAGTCGGTGGACTTCGAGGCGGTGGAGCGACGGGTGAGGTTGGACGGTTTCCGGACGCGATGGCGGTTGATGGGGCGCAGGGGACCCAGCGGTTTCCGCAGCCGCCCTCGTTGCTCGCGGCTGACGAGCGCGCGATTGACCTGAACACGGCGTTGCGGCTCGCGAACGTGCAGAACCCGCAGCTCTTGATCGCGCGGCAGCGTGTCGTGCTCGCGGACGCGATGCGACAATACGCGGCGGCGCAGTTGCTGCCGACGTTGAACGTCGGGACGAACTTCGACACGCACACCGGCGTGTTGCAACAGTCGAACGGCAATATCCTCTCGCTGAACCGGTCGGCGTTGTACGTCGGTGCCGGTGCGAATGCGATCGCGGCGGGAACGGTGAACATCCCGGGCATCTTTTTGAGCGGGAACGTCGCGACCACGATTTTCAATATTCTAACGGCTCGCCAATTCTTGCGGGCGGCCGAGTTCGCGAGCGTCGCCGAACGCAACCAGGCGTTCTTGGCGACGACGACCGCGTATTGCGAGCTGCTGCGCGGCGAAGGGCGGCGCGCCGTGTCGCTCTTGGTGGCGAACGACGCGCGGGTGGTCGCTCGACTGACGCGGAGTTACGCCGCGGCGGGTCAGGGGACGAATGCCGACGCCGACCGTGCCGCGACCGAGCTCGGACAGCGGACCGTCGCCTATCAGGAGGCCGAGGGCGACGTCCTCGTGGCTTCGGCGCGGCTCTGCGAGGTACTCAACATCGACCCGTCGACGCGCCTGCATCCGACGGACGCGTACGTCGTGCCCGCGCCGATCATTCCGGACCCGATGCCGGTCGCGGAGCTGATCGCGCTCGGCCTGCTGCGACGTCCCGAGTT
Organism: Planctomycetota bacterium; assembly: GCA_021777845.1. Classification (GTDB taxonomy): domain Bacteria; phylum Planctomycetota; class Planctomycetia; order Isosphaerales; family Isosphaeraceae; genus JAJYDB01. The sequence goes on along the minus strand of JAJYDB010000283.1, from coordinate 2,040 downwards.
GGCGGAGCGTCGCGCTCAGATCGAACAGGCGCTCCTCTATCTTGAGAGCCAGCGCGTCCTGCCGTTCTCGCCGACGATTTTGATCGGCTTCAGCGGCGGTGCGTTCGGCGGCGGCAGCAACCTCGTGAATCCGGTCTTCGGCGGATTCGGCGGCCGTACCGACTTTGACACGTTCGCCTTCTGGTCGTTGCAGAACCTTGGCGTCGGCAACCTGGCGTTGATCAACATTGCCCGCGCGAAGGCTCGCGGGGCTGAATATCATTGGATCGCGATGATGGACCGCGTGCGGGCCGAGGTCGCCGAGTCGTACGCACGAACGCACGTGCGTTACGCACAGATCGCGACCGCCGAGCGGGCCGTGCGGTCGTCGCTGAAAGGCTTCAGCGAGGACTTGAAGCGGATCGAAGGGTTCGCGGGCGAACGCAACGTGAACTCGGCGCGACCGATCGAATTGCTCGACAGCATGAGGTTGCTCGCGGTCTCGCGGTACGAGTATCTGAACGCGATCGTCGACTACAACATCGCTCAATTCCAGCTCTTTGTCGCGCTTGGCCAGCCTCCGGCGGACGCCCTCGCGCACGTGGTGCCGACCGAAGGCGTAGGCAACGTCGACGCCGCGACGCCGGAGATTCGCGCCAATCCACCGACGATGGCGCCTCCTGGACCCGGCAACCCCGGCGCGGGCGCATCGCTCTCGCCGCGCGGCAACGACCCGCGGGTGGTGAACGTCTCCATGACGGGAGCACCGGCTCGCGCGGCCGCGGCGACGACGCCGCCCGCAATGAGCGCCCCCGCGGGCGCGGACAACGTCACTCCCCTTCCCCTCCCCGTTCCCCTAACGAGGCCCACAACGACCGCGTCCGCCGCGAGCAGTCGCGCAGGACGCTGAGTTCGGGTCGATATTCCTCAGAAACGGTCGTTGGAGGAGCCTCCGCTCATGTTGGTGTCGACGAACTTGAAATCACGAGGACGCGGCCGACCGCGTCCGAACCCGCGACGAGCCGACGCGAACGCGAGGCGACGCGCGCTGATACTCGCGGCGCTCACGCTGATCGCACCGGCGGGGTGTGCGAACCAGCGGGCGCTCGAGTGGGCGTCGAGCGCGGTTGGGACATCCGCCGCCGCGCCCCCCGTCTTGTCGTTGCGGCCTGCCGCTTGGACGGCGCAAGCACCAAAGCTGCCCGACAATCTGGGGCTGACTCAGGTTGGACCAGGCGCGACCTCGGGACTCTCGGCCGACGCCGTCTTGGCCCGAGCCGAACGCGCCGCGGAACCAAAGAGCGACGCCTCGATTCGGGCCGCCTCGAATCAGGACCCGAAGCCCGCGGGCGCGCAGGCGCCGGCGGCGGGACAGCCCGCGGTCCCCGCGGCCGCACTGCCGCTCGGCGCTCAACCGCCGGCGCGACCGCCCGGAGGCGCCGCCGCGGCGCCCATGACCGACGCGCAGCGGAAGCTCGAGGCGGAGGCGCGCAAAAAGACGCGCAACGAGCTGGGCATCAATGAAGATCCGCTCGCCGCGCGCGGCGTCCAGATGCCGACCGACGCGAGCACGCCCTCGATTCCCGCGCCGGCGCTCGAGTATCCGATCGACATGACGACTGCGCTGCGGCTGGCCGAGGTCGAGAATCCCGACATCGCGGCGGCGCGGCAGTTGATCGGCGAAGCGCTCGGCGTCTTGCAAGGCGCGAGCGTCCTCTTCTTGCCGACGCTCAACGGCGGTGCGTCGTTGCACGCCCACAGCGGCAACTTGCAGCGTTCCGCGGGCCGAATTCTCAACCTCTCGCTCGATTCGGTGATGGTCGGCGGCGTCGGAGCGACGATCGCCGGGGCCCCGACCGTCCCTGAAATCAACTTGTACGTCGCGACCACCGACGCGATTTACGAGCCGCTCGCCGCGCGACAAGAAGTCGCCGCCGCGCAGTTCAACGCTGCCGCGACCGCGAACTCGGTACTCCTCGAAGTCGCGAATCTCCACCTCAACCTCGTCGCCGCGGAGGCCGGCCTCGCGCTCCGTCGCGCGTCCGAGACCGAGGCGCAGAT
>JAJYDB010000031.1 GCA_021777845.1 Planctomycetota bacterium | reverse complement strand
TGATAATCAGGCAGGCGAGCGCAACGATGCCCACGTATTAGAGGCTCTGATGCTCGTAAGGCACCGGCAGCCGTCGGAACGCCTGCAACCGAGCGTTGGTTTGCTCCACCACGTAATGCCGCAGGTATCGTCACAAGTGCCGAGCGTCGTGCCGCGGCGGCTTCTTGCGGTGCGGCGAGATCAGAAAGATACCACTCAAGCCGCTTCCAAACCATCGCCGACAGGTCAGTGATCGCGCGCTCCATTGCGTCAGACCCTCCGTGTGGAGGCTAAGCTCAATCGCAACGGAAGTTGCGTCAAGAGAAGTTCTGAAACTGGATCTACGACTACAGAAATCGCTTGACTGGAGTGACCGAGAGGAACTCCGGCGGAACGACGATCAATCAGGCAACCTACACTTATGATGCGCTTGACCGTCGCATCAGCCTTAACGACAATGGAACATGGATTTGGACCGTGTACGACGGCCACAATCCCTACGCCGACTTCACCGGCGCCGGCTCGTTGGCAATGCGGTATTTGGACGGCGGCGCGATCGACCAGATCTTCGCGCGCACCAACTCCGCCGGCGTCACCGCGTGGTACTTGGACGACCACCTCGGTTCCGTGCGCGACTTGGTCTCGATCTCCTCCGGCGGCTACACGGTCCTCGACCACGTCGACTACGACCCCTTCGGCAACATCATCCAAGAGACTTCACCCTCCAACGGCGACCGCTACAAATACGCGGGCATGGAATACGACCCGGTCACAGGGCAGTACTACGACCGCGCCCGCTACTACAACGCCGTCACGGGGCGGTTCGACAGCCAAGATCCAAGCGGTTTTGGCGGAGAGGATGTCAACCTCTACCGATACGTGTCCAACGAACCTTCGATTTACTTTGATGGCACTGGTCGTCAACAAGAAGAGGCTGGCGACGACGAGAAGCCTATTCCCCCTCCGAAGCCAATCCACCGTCCAATTGATGTTCCTCCCGGAACACCGTCCGGGCCCGGTGGCGTGCAAATGAAACAACCTTCCCTTCAGGAACAGAAAACATACGCACAAGAGATGGCAGATCTATCGAAGCATCAGGAGGAGAATGCGGCTCGGCGACTGGCACGTGCACGTGACCAAATTACTCGGCTAAATGCGAAGGAGAAGGCGTGGTACGATGCTTTTAAGATCCAAATTGAGGCCAACATGAGGACTGGTATGGTGGATGCCAAGCTGGTTTACGAGCAAAGCATCAGTACAGTTATCAAGCAGATGACCAGCCTCGCTCTTGACCTGGTTCGGCGGAACGAGATGATGTCCGAAGCGAAGCGAGTGGCAAGACTCTTGGAGCAAGAAAGGGATTTGGCCGATGAAACCGAGTATTATTCAAGGCGGGAACGCGATTGGCTCTCGGAAAAGGAACGCCTGATTCAACAACAGAATCCGTCACCTAGCTCGGGAGGCAGTTCACCGAAGCAATAACGCACTCTCGGACGTTTTGTGGAGCCCGATCAGCCTCGGTTTTCGAGGTTCTCGGTTCCATGAGGTGGGGTGAAAATCTTGAGTGTTCATGAGATCGTTTGTTGCCTATCATCGAGTGGGCGCCGTCGGTGGGCGTTCCAACTTCGCCTGAAGTTCAGGGAGTCCGTGGAAATTGGACTCGCCCTTTGCTACCTGAACGTTTCGTAGAACTTGCGGGAGCATAACATGAAGGATAATGCGAAGTCTTCTATTGGGCGGAGATGGGCTCTGCTCCCTTGGGTTCTTGTTGGTGCCCTCTTCGTTGCTCTCAGTTGTTTGATCGTCGTTTCACAATTTAAAGCCTCGGCGCTCGGAGCGCCCCCGGCGGTTCGTGCGGCCTATTCAGGCTTGGGGCAAGACTACCTTGAAGACGCCGAGTACAACATGGAGCGGGCAAGGACGATGCGAGCATTCATCACACGGATGAATAAGTTCGCACGTGAATCCGGAACTTCGATGAAGGAGGACATTGCTCTCGTCGTCAAGAGCGCCGAGGCCCTCGCAAACTACTACGAGAATCTGAGCAAACTCTACATTGATGCCGCCAAGACGCCCTGGATACCGATGGCCCCGCTTCCTCCTGCTCCTCCTCCGCTTCCGGGTCCGAGATTTTCGGAACCGCACGCAGACGCCTCGTCATAATCGCTTCTCCCGAAATGCACGCTCAGCGCCGCGGCGTCGGGACCGAATTCGGGACAGCCGAGTTTGACGCTCAGCTACACCTACGACCCCTCGCACGACCGCCTCAGCCTCACCGACAGCCTTAGCACCAAGGGCGTGATCAGCTACTCGTACGACTCCGATTTGCGGCTGACGACGCTCACGCAGTCGTTCTCGAGCGGAGGTTCCGGCGGTCTGGTCACGGGTCCCGAGATCGCCTTCGCATACGATTCCGGCGGCCGGCTCACCTCGATCGCGCGCACGACGGGTTCGAGCGGCAGCACGGCGCTGAACACGAGCTTCACCTACGATAACACCGACCGGCTCACGACGATCATCGATCAAGTCACCAACGTGTCCGGCGGCGGCTCAGGCGGCGGCAGCGGCGGCTCGACCGTCGGCCTCGCGACCTTCACATACAACTACGACTCCGGCGGCCGGGTCTCGAGCGAGTTCAACTCCACCGGCACCTACACCTACAACGCCACCTACACCTACGACTCGGTCAACGAGTTGACGAACGCGACGGCCACCCTCGACGGCAACGCCGCGAACACGAGCTACGGCTACGACGCCAACGGCAACCGCAATACCACCGGCTACACCGTTGGAGTGGACAACGAGATTACTTCCGGCGGCAGTTACACTTACTCTTACGACCTCGCGGGCAACACGACTGGTCAAACCCAGTTGTCGTCGGGGGACGTGTGGAGTTACTCCTACGATGACAGAAACCGTTTGACGGGAGTGACCGAGCGCGCGTCGGGCGGCGCGATCTTGAATCAGGCGACCTACACTTATGATGCGCTCGACAGGCGCATCAGTCTTGACGACAATGGAACTCAGATTTGGACCGTTTACGACGGTCACAATCCCTACGCCGACTTCACCGGCTCCGGCTCGTTGGCAATGCGGTATTTGGACGGCGGCGCGATCGACCAGATCTTCGCGCGCACCAACTCCGCCGGCGTCACCGCGTGGTACCTGGACGACCACTTGGGCTCCGTGAGGGATCTCGTCTCAATCACCTCGGGCGGCTTCACGGTCCTCGACCACGTCGATTACGACGCCTACGGCAACATCATCCTGGAGACTTCACCCTCCAACGGCGACCGCTTTTAATACACGGGCATGGAGTACGACTCGGTCAGTGGTCAGTACTACGACCGCGCCCGCTACTACAACGCCGTCACGGTGCGATTCATCGGCCAAGATCCGATGGGATTCGCAGCGGGCAACCCGAATCTCCACGGTTACGTTGGCGACTCGCCGACGAACGGCACAGATCCGACTGGAATGACTGGCAGCGGCGGTCAGGCGGCGGCTTGGACTCTTCGGCGTTCCAAGCATGGTCGGCCGCGAACACCACTCCGGGCGCGGGTCTTCCCGTCGACATGCTTGATCTGATCAGTCAATTCTCCGCCGGATATGCGGATCAATATACCGCGGGCATGACGACGCGTCTGCGAGCTTATTGGTACGGCGAACAAGTAAACGACAAGGAATCTCAGGCATGGCAATACGGCCAACAGAGCGCGCAAATCACTCAGTATTTCACCGACTTCGCCTTGATTATCGTCGACGACGCCTCGACCGACGACAGCTTGGATCATCTGATGGAGTGGAGCCGACGCGACGAACGCATTTACGTCCTCCAACTCGAGGAGAATCGCGGCCCGAGCGCCTCCCGAAACGAGGCGATACGTCGCGCCGCCGGCGAATTCGTCGTCTACCTCGACTGCGACGACGAGTTCTATCCTGACTACCTCTCACTTGTCGCGCGACTTTCTCCTCGCGGCGATGTCTTGTTCTTCGGCTACGACTTCCTCGGGGAGGGAGGAGATGCCCCGCAAATGAGGACATGGAATCCGTCTCCGCGGAAGAGCCTCTTATTCCAGAAGATTTTTTCCACGCCGCTCGGAGTAGCGCATCGGCGGTCCCTGTGGGAAATTGTCGGCGGTTTCAACGAACTGCTCTGGTGCCAAGAAGATCGGGATTTCTGGAGGCGCATCGCCCGCACCGGCGCCGCCACCGATATTTTCAACCTCCCACTACGGCCGGGACATTATTGAAAGACGGTTTGATCGCCACCGACCTGGCGTGCTTAGGGTTCAGGATCGCGCAGCAGCCGTTAAAAGGAGACGGAGTATTCAGTGTGCTGTCTGCCATGTTCCATCGCGCCCAAGCAGGTAGTTGTGTCCGTCCTGCGGATCGATCACCGTGATCGTCACCCAGCCGTTAAAGAAAAGTTTTTGGAGCACTGGGTTCAGTTCGACCAGCGCTTGCACAATCTGGCGCGGTGCATAAACAACCGTCAGCAATCTCATAGGCTCGTGATAGGGAGTGTCATCATCGGCATAGACCGATTGCAGGGGAAGCCCATGCATCAGGTCGCTGGCATTGCCCTGCATCACGCCGATTTTACCGGTGACGTTTTTTGTCACCTTGCTGCCGCCGCCGTAGGCGATGTTATCCAGGGTAGAGAACAGGTATTGGTTATTAATCCACTGCGCCACCACCATTGGCGCGGTCAGAATGGTTTGCAGGAATTTCCCATCTTCGTCGTTTTTCCAGTCGTAGGAGTGCAGGAAGCAGCGTCCTTCTAGATTGACGCTTCGCGTAAGCTCCCTGGGGCCTACGATGAAGGCGGCGTTGCGTGCGAGTCCCCATTCGGGACGAACCTCCGCCCAATCGGAGCTTCGCCGTTTAACCGGCGCTGAAGCCAAGTCGGCGCGAAGCCGCATTGAGCCAAGCGACCGGCTGCGGTTTTCTGCGTTTTGAATTCCTGCTTTGGCCAGGTCGGTGCGAAGTCTGTCTATCCGGCTTTGATGCTCCGTGCCAGCGTAAGGTGCTGAAAACAATTCGACCTGGTCTGTTGTGGTGTTGTGTTCGGCAGCCAGGAACAGGGTGTCGGGTGGGATAGTAAGCCTCCGATCCGCCAAGATCGAGCGAACCTGTTCGTCGTTTAGAATTGCTGCAAGAATCCTGGCGTTAGCTCCTCCGTGGTTTCCGCCGCAGGCTCCGCAATCCAGAGCCGATGAATAAGCGTTGTTCGTCGTGGTGCTGCCGTGACCACACAGTACGACCAGCGGGGACAATTGCTCGGTCAGGCCCATCAAGCGGAGTGCGGATTCCCCGAACGCTGCCTGCTGAGACAGGGTGATCCCATCCAACGCAGGTTCCGTCGGTACCGGAGGCACGAGAGCCGTGCGTGCCGATGCGGCCAGCCTCGAGAGGATCGAAGGGGCAAACGTCCGCGCCAGCATTCGCAACCCCAACCACGGTCCAAGCATTTCGACGAGCGCGAAAGGCGTGGCGAAATTGTACTTGAGCCACTGGTAGAAGGAATTGGGCTGCCGAAGCAATTCGCGTCCGAGGTCGTGGCGGCTGACGCGGGTAGAATCCGCGCTTGCCGGGTACTCGCACACCTCGTAGCCGGGCTTGAGCAAGACGGGGCAGGAGTCATGCGGCTGTTCATCGTCGTAGCACTTCACCCGCACCGGAAGGCCGAAAAACCCGGCGAAGCCGAGTGTCTCGTAGTCACCCTGCGCTTCGATCTCACGCCGGAAGGGCTCCGATCGAACGTCGATGCAAAAGACGAGTTGTGCATCGGGCCGTTGACGGGTATTCGCGTCAATCGATCGTGCCTGCGGGAGAAGTTGATTGAGCAATCCTTCCCGGTAACGACTTTCGGCGGTAGGAAGCCCTTCGAGGTAAGCGGGCTTCTCCAAGGACGGTTCTTCGAAACACCTTGCCTGGGGCCAGAGAAGGCAGGTGAGGACCATGCGCACGGCCATGTAGTCGAGCAGCGTTGCCCTATACTTTGCGGCTTCGCTTTGGCTCCGCCAGTATTCGTGCCATTTGACGTGCCCCGACCAGCCGGGCAAGGCCGTGAACGATTGGCGAATGAATTCTACCCTCTGGTCGTCCGGGATGCGGAGTCTATTGAGGCAGTCAAAGATGGCTTCTTCCGGTGACTTCGGCAATGAAGACAGCAAGGAATGGGCGGTCTTGGAACGGGTCAAATTGCAGTCGAATGGGGCGAGATCGGCAAATGCCTGATACAGCCCGAGGTGGCGGTTCGGCATCGGGATGGTCGCCTGGCCATCGTCGAAGAATATCGAACACCATTTGATGAGTTCGCGATTGACCGCCTCGCGTCCTTCAGCGACGTGGCCGTGGAGGTTCTTGTGACGCTCGGCGACTATCACCGCCTCCTCGAACGGCAATTCTTCAAGGCCCTGAAGCGGATTGACGGCGATGAAGGTTTTCAGAGGCCATACGGGTGCCACGACATCCGCCGCCGTCGCGACCAGTTCCCTGATCGTCTTGGCTTCCATATTCTGAGGGCGGATGATTTTTTCGGGTTTGAGTTCTACAACGGCGTTCATGGTGACTCCTTTCAGTATTGGTAACTTGTTCGGGTGGCCGTGACCGTTTGAGGGTGCGGCTGGCTTCCGTTGAGGGCCGCGACGTAAAACCGCTTCCATGCGGTGACTGATTGAAGCCTGACCGCAACGTTTAGGTTCATGGCAATCCAGACCAGAACGATGACGGCAAGTCCTGCGACATAGACGGCATCGATCGGCTGCGGATGAGTGCCCTCGATAGACCCGATCGCTGTTTCGACGAGGCGGATACTGAGGCCATAAAGGGCTCCGGCCCCCATGCCAAGGAAGGGTACGGCGATAAGGCCAAAACCGTTGAAAGGCTTTTGCAGTGAGCCACTTGCCAGTTGGAACGCCGTCATGAACGCCAGTCCAATCATCACACAGCGTGTGTCGGTCATGTTGAAGCCGATGCCGCTGACCATCGTGAACGCCACGGAGCCCAGCGCGCCCGCCACGCAGGTCAGGACGAGTCGCAGGGGAGTTGTCGGGCCTGCCGAAACAGTCCTGCGTTTTTCCTGCACGACGGAACCGGTGTTCAGAAAGAGATAGGCCTTGAACACCCCGTGCCAGCAGAGGTGCGAGACGGCCGGCGCGAAGAGGCCCATGCCACATTGCATCAGCATGAATCCCATCTGCCCCATCGTCGAGCAGGCCAGCATCCGTTTGACATTCGGTTGCAGTAATTTCCAGAAGGTGCCGACCACTGCCGTGATGAGGCCCGCAACGAACAACCCGTGCAGCAAGGTGGGCTGGGCAAGGTAGAGAGGTGCGAAACGCACCAGAAGGAATCCGCCGCCATTAACGAGCCCCGCGTGCATCAGCGCTGAGACGGGCGTCGGCGAGTTGAGCGATGACATAAGCCAGCGATGAAAAGGCCAGGAGGCGGATTGGATCATCGCCGCGAGTGCAACAAGCACCAGCCCGATGAAGACCATCGGCGGACGGTCTGTCGCAGTCGTAATGCCGTGGATGGAAGCGGTGTCAGCGCTTTCGGCCAGCAGCCAGAATCCTCCGGCGAGAAAGAAGAAGCCCATACCGAAAGTTCGGAAGGCGAGGAGTCCCGCATTGCGGGCGGCGTTCCATTGCGGCTTATGGATCATCAGCCTTACCAGCAGAAGGTTGCTGGTTATCCAGCCTGCGAGAAAAACGAGGAGGTGATCGGCGAACACCGTGACCAGCACGCCGGCCGCGAGGAGCAGGACATCGCGACGTTGGTGACGGAAGTTCCGGTCGCCGGCCAAGTAACGCCTCGAATAGGACGTGACGTGGGCTACGACAAACACGATCAGCCCCGCCATGATCCAGGACAGGCTGTCTGCCCTGAAGAGTCCCGAATCCGACAATCTGAGCAACGGCATTTTGACTCCTTTCTGAATCTGTTCTTTACACTCTACCCGGCTTCATGCTATTCGTAAAATTGGTTGTTTTAATCGAACTGATGAGTTTTGCTCATGGCTTCCAGGGGGGCGAAATGCCGTTTGTAGTCGATACGTTACAGCTCAAGAGCTTCGTGGCGATCGTCGAGACCGGCACATTCGGTCAGGCTGCCGCGAGGGTCAACCGGACTCAATCGGCGTTGAGCCTGCAAATCAAGAAACTCGAGGCGCAACTCGGTTGCGCCCTTTTCGTCCGGACGAGCCGAAAAGTCGAGTTAACCACTCAGGGGGAAATATTCCTTAGCTACGCCCGACGCATGATCCAGCTTCAATGGGAAGCGTTCAGCAGGCTGCGAGAGCCAGATATAGAGGGGGAGATCCGCTTCGGCACCCCGGAAGATTTCGCGACGCACTACCTCCCCGATGTGTTGGCGAGTTTCCGGCAGCACCACCCGCGCGTCCAGTTGAACGTGGCGTGCGATCTCACTCTCAACCTGCTCGGCGGCTTTGAGCGTGGAGAGTACGACGTGATCCTTGCCAAGCGGGACCCACAGCGAGTCAAGGGGGGTACGAAGGTATGGCGGGAACCGCTGATTTGGGCGGCGGCCGACGGATACCTTCCGGAGGAAAGGCTATCTCTTGTGCTCTCTCCGCAGCCATGTATTTACCGGGACCGTGCGTTGTCTGCACTAGACCGGGCGAAACGGAGTTGGCACATCAGCTACACGAGCCCCAGCTTGGCCGGCACCCTCGCCGCAGTGAAGGCCGGTCTGGGCATTACCGTACTTCCAGCGAACATGCTTCCACATGGCATCCATACCATCCGCAAGGAAAACAAGCTGCCTGAACTTGCCGATGCAGAAATCGCGCTGATTAAACGCGACGGTTTGCCCAAAGTTGCAGAAATGCTAGCCGAGCATATCGTACACAGCCTTGAGAGTCCACAACGTTCTTAGTGCATGCATAAATATGCGCTATTTGTGCGTTTTGTTATCCGACAATGTCAAGCCGTCAACTCGCCCCCCTCATGAAGCTTAGGACCCGTGCGGAAATAACTTGATCATTTCGATAGTCGCGACAGATTGATAGTGTAGTTTCAGTCGCCGAGGGTTTTCGCGTGTTGCAGTTGTAGCCGTTGCACTTCCGCCTCGGTCACCATCATCCCGCAGGCGTAGAACCGGTTTCAGAACTTCTCTTGAAGCAAGTTGGAGTTTCGATTGAGCTTACCCTCCACACGGAGGACCTGGCGCGATGGAACGCGATATTACGGACCCTGTCGGCGATGGTTTGGAAGCGGCTCAAGCCGCAACGGCCGGCGCGGCCGCCGGCGCCGAAGGGGGTCATCCCTGGATTGACGTCGAACGCTGTTTGATCGGCATCGTCTGGGTGCTCAAAACCGGCGCGCGGTGGAAGGATCTCCCCAAAGATCTCGGTGTTTCGTACGCGAGTTGTTGGCGGCGGTTTGTCGCGTGGACGCTCGCGGGAGTCTTCGACGCGGCGTGGGTCGCGGCGCTTGCTGAACTTGAACAACGTCGTCCGCAAGCTGGTCGCGAGGGGGTTGTCGACGGCACGTTCATGCGCGCAAAAAAAGGGGGGACGAAGTCGGCAACACCAAGTGCGGCAAGGGGATAAAGCTGATGGTCTGGACGAGGGCGGATGGTTGTCCGGCGGCGGCGATCATCGCTGCGGCAAACATCTCGGAGAACCAGTTGCTCGAGACCTTACTCGATTCGGCGAAAGGTGCGACGACCACCGAGGTGCTGCTCGCCGAGCGCGCGTACGACGGCAACGCCTTGCGTGCTCGACTCGCCGAGCGCGGTATATTCCTGCTCTCACCGCACCGCAAGAACCACAGGAAGTCACCGCGGCACGACGGTCGGCACTTGCGATGATACCTGAGGGGCTACACGGTCGAGTGAACCAACACTTGGCTGCATGCGTTCCGACGACTGCCGGTGCGTTACGACCATTACAGCTTCCACTACGCGGGCTTCGTTGCGCTCGCATGCCTGATTATCACGGCAAGACAGTTGTGAAAATGATTCTAAGAACCGCGAAATCCTCCCGAATTCATGCAAAAAGCCCTCCGACCAGATTAATCGAAGGGCTTCTGTTCTGGTTTGAGTCGAAGCGACTGGACGCCTATTGAACTTTTTCTCAGCGGTATCAGGGCATTCGTATTGCAGTCATCGATCGGTGCCATTGAGGCCGCCCGCGGAAAGCAGCCTTGAAGCCGGACGGCGGTAAGCTCGGTTTATCGCCAAAACACACCGTTCGCGAGGAGCTTTCCTTTCATGGATTGTCCGCAATTTTGGGCAAAGTAGCGGCGGTCTTTGACAAGCGCCGCGCATGGCACAGCACCTCATCCGCTTCCAAGGGACCGCCATGACCCATGTAAAACCGTTTGGCACCACCACGGACAAGGCGCTCTAGTTCTCCGGCAACAGTTTGCGGGACATCTTCGAACGGCGGACGCGTTGCGCGGCCGGTGAACGCAATGCCGCCGAGCAAAATACCCGAGGCAATCAAATCACCGACCAAAGCATCTTGTGACGACAATTCAACCGCGATTGAGCCAGGAGTATGCCCGCCAGTATGACGAACCAGTCCGTCCACACCGAAATCGACTAGATTCATTGTATCTGAATCTCTCAACAGGATATCCGGCTCAAATCCCTCGTAAGGCTCGTGCGGCACCGGCGTCTTGAGAAACAATCGGCCAACCACACCTGTCGGACAGAACGTCATCGGGACTCTCCGGCTGTAGAAATCGGCATCGTCTTGATGCGCCAAAATAGGAGCCCCCGACAATTTGCGTAGGCTTGCGGCGCTACCTGCATGATCGACGTGCGCGTGGGTCACGACAATCAGCTTGATGTCCTTCATAGACAGGCCGTGGCGAGTGAGAACCTTTTCAACCTTGCGCTCCGAACCAGGCGTACCGGCATCGACCAGAATGCAGCCTGCGTCACTTGCAATCAGATGGGCATTCACCATGCCGAACGGCAGAATTGGGATGCGAATGATCTTGGTGAGCATGGCCTCTCTCCTGGCTCCTTTTTGAATACCTTAAGAACGATCGATCGTTCTTTTTTACAACTTGAATATGACGAACGTTCGTGCTATTGTCAATCCATGAAAACTAGTTTGTCCAAAACCGATTCGCAAAGTGGTGACCTTGGGCCGTCTAAAGGGGAGGTCAGTCGCGATAATATCCTGCGTGCGGCAGCGAAACTGGCGACGACAAAGGGGTTAGGCGGTTTGTCAATCGGGGACCTCGCCGCTGAGGTCGGGATGAGCAAGAGCGGGCTCTACGCTCACTTTAAATCCAAAGAAGACCTGGAGTTGGCGACGATTGAGCTGGCAGCGTCAATTTTTGATTACGAAGTGGTCCGGCCCGCGCAGCCAGCACCCGCGGGATCTCAAAAGCTCCGGATGCTAGTTGATTCCTACCTCACGCACATCAAGCGAAAGGTTTTCCCCGGCGGGTGTTTTTTCGCCGCTGTGGGGATGGAACTCGACACCCGTCCCGGATTGGCGCGCGATAAAGTCGTAGAGGTGCAACACCTGTGGCTTTCGCTTCTGAGGCAGTGCTTCCTCGATGCAAAGGCGATCGGAGAGATCGACACCGGCACGGATGTGGAACAGGCGGTCTTTGAAACCCAGGGCATGCTTCTGGCCGCGAATTCCCTTTTTGTAATGTCGAACGACCCGATGCGGCTGGAACAAGCGAGCAAGGGGGTGGAACATATATTAGCACGGCTTGCAATTGATGCGGAGCCAAAGAAAAAACGGTCAACCCATCGTTAACTCGTCAGCGTCTCGGTGGCACATCAAGCTGGCCTCTTCAAAGATTACTCGGAAGCGACGTTGCGGCTGTTCAAGACGACCACGACGTGAATGCGATGTCACTGCAACACAAGTCGGGGCGGCGGGATTTGAACCCACGACCTCTTGACCCCCAGTCAAGCGCGCTAGCCAAACTGCGCTACGCCCCGGATTCCGCCCACGTTGCTACCATCGGCGGAAAGTGTATTGTATGCTCTTCGAGAGGTCTGTCAATCCAGGGGTTGCGGCGTTTGAGGGGGGTTTTCTCATGCCCGAGAACCATTCAGTGCACTTCGCGGACCGCGTTCACGCCGCGATTCGACGCACTCAGACGCCGGTGATGGTTGGCATTGACCCGCGACCTGAAGAGTTGCCGCCGGGCTTTCTTGATCAGTTCCCGACGGATCGAGCCGGAACGGCCGAGGCTTTACGGGCCTTCGGCGACGAGGTTGTCGACTTGGCTGCACCGCTGGTTCCCGCGGTCAAGTTCCAACTCGCGTTTTACGAGGCGTACGGCCCTGAAGGAGTCGCCGCTCTGCACGCCACCGCGGCGCACGCGCACGGGAAGGGGCTGATCGTCGTGCTCGACGGCAAGCGGAACGACATTGGTTCGACCGCCGAGGCTTACGCCAGGGCATATTTGGGAAAAGTACCGGTAGGGGGCAGATTCGAACCCGCCTGGAACGCGGATGCGCTCACCGTGAACCCATATTTCGGCGGCGACGGCATTGCGCCGTTCGTAAAGGTCGCCGCTCGCGAGCACAAAGGCGTCTTCGTTTTGCTCCGGACCAGTAACTCGACCGCAGGCGAGTTTCAGGATCTTATGGCGGGCGATCAGCCCGTTTATCGGCATGTGGCTGATCGACTGGCGGGGTGGGCCGCGCCGCACGAAGGAGCTTGCGGGGACAGCTTGGTCGGAGCGGTGATCGGCGCCACGTGCCCCGCTCAACTCGCGGAGTTGAGATCGCTTTTACCCAGGGTCCTTTTTCTGGTACCGGGGTACGGCTCTCAAGGGGCGACGGCGAGCGACGTCGGGCATGCCTTTCGCGCCGACGGCACCGGCGCGCTGGTGAACAGCTCTCGCGCAATCACCTACGCATACGAACGACCGGCGTCGCGCGCGAAATTCGGCGACGATTGGCGCGCCGCCGTTCTGCAAGCCATCCGCGATATGATCGAAGACCTGGCGCGACACACGAGCGCGGGTAAGTTGCGGTCGTGACGCCGGACAACGACCGCGAACGATCGAACCCGGTGTGAACTCCTCGCTCTCGCACGCCGCACGCCACTCCTTAAAATCGCGTTCCTTTAATTTTTTGCCGCACCACGCCGAATCACGTGCTAAATATTACAGGTTCCACTTTCCGTTCTCGATTGTCGCGAATTCAGATCCCGACGTGAAGGAGAGCGCAATGCAAAAGGCGCGCGGGGTACGTCGTTCATCTCTCAAACCTCAAACCGAGCGACTTGAGAACCGCGCGTTGATGACGGCAGGGACAGGGCCAACCGTCACGAGTCTCAGCCTAGATACAGGTGCGTCGATTTCTTCGATCGTCGTCGGTTTCAGTTCGCCGCTCGATCCCGCCTCCGCGTCGGACCTCTCGAATTACGGACTCGACGTGCCTGCGTCAAGGGCCGAATTCATCACCGCGGGTGGTCGCGCACCTGCAATCGTCTCGGCGGTTTATAACGCTTCGCTCGAGCAAGTTACGCTTACATTTGCGCGACCGCTGAGGCTTGGAACGACTTATCGACTGCACATTTACGGCCAACCCGGTCACTCGGTTTTGGGCGCGGACGGTACTTTGCTCGACGGCGACGACGACCAGACACCCGGCGGTGATTATTACGCGACCTTCGCCGAGGGTAAGTCGCTGTCGTTCATCGACAATTCGGGGGACCGCGCACGCGTCGCGATTATGGGAGGAGGCGCGATCGAGCTTGTCCGTCAACTCAACGGCGACGTTGCCTCACTTCAAGTTGCGAATGCAACGCCCGGGAGCAGCGTTCTCGTCGGAACGGCGCTTACAACACGCAACGGACCCGGCGCGGTCTACATCCCGTCGCTCGTTCTCGACGGAGCCGCGAATCAACTCCCCGCGACCTTTACCACGACGGCCCCGACACCCCCGCCGACGCCGACGCCGATTCCTGCTACACCGGGTAATCCACCTTACACTCTCCAGTTTCAGCAAGTGTCTTTGCCTTCGGCGCTCGCACTTCAATCCATGGTCTCGGCGCAGTGGGGTAATTATTGGTTGCTCTTCGGAGGACGGACGAATGGACTCCACAATTTCAATCCGACCGGCAACTTTCCTCCACAGTATCAGAACAACGACATTGTCGTGATTGACCCTTCCAACGGGCAATCGTGGACTCGCGCGTGGAGTTCAACCGGACTGACGGCGCAAGTCACCGACCCGCTCTCGTCGGCCGCGCAGGAATTCCGGCAAGTCGGAAATACGCTCTACGCGATCGGTGGGTACAGTCAGGATTCCAGCGACAATTTCACCACCTACGACACGTTGACCGCAGTCAACGTCCCCGGACTCGTGAACGCGGTCATTCACGGCGGTCCCGTTGCGCCGCTGATTCGACAGATTTCCGACCCCAGACTCCAGGTGACCGGAGGCGACCTCGGATTCATCGGTGGCAGAGCGTACCTCGTCTTTGGCCAGCTTTTCGAGGGTCAATACACGTTTCCTAGTACCGGGACTCAGATTTACACCGACGAGATCCAAAGTTTCAGGATCGTAAACCGCGGTAAACATCTCGGGATCGCAAATTACCAAGCGCAGCGCGACCCGGTGAATTTCCGTCGCCGCGACGGCAACTTGATCCCGATTGTCGGCTCGAACGGGAAGCCTGGACTCAGCTATCAGACCGGGGTATTCACTGTCGCAGGCAACGGTTACTTGAACCCGGTTGTGATCGGCTCAAACGGCGTGGGTAAAACAGACTTCAACAATCAGCAACTCTTCCAACAGTACAACACAACAAAACTGGCACTCTACAGCGCTCGCGACAAAACGATGTCGACGGTCTTCCTGGGCGGAATCGGCCTGGATCACTACGACCCGCAGACCGGCGTGGTCACGACCGACACCGAACTGCCTTGGGTGAACGACGTCACGGCGTATGTGCGCGGACCCAGCGGGAAAGCGCAGGAATACATGATGACGCCTCAGCTTCCCGGCTATTACGGCGCCGAGTCCGCTTTCTTTAACGCCGCGGGAACGCCGAGCTACGGCAACGGCGTCATCAAGCTTGACGCTCTCAAGAAGCCGACCATAGTGGGCTACATGTACGGCGGGATCGTCTCGACTGTGCCTGAAACCTCGGACCCGTTCACGCAAACTACGGCCACCAACGCCGTTTTTAGGGTCGTGCTCGTGCCGAACTCGTAGGGACAACGAGGCTCGACGCGAGTATTAACGGCGTCGGAGCCGAGCAGATCAACCCTGTTCAGCGTTTGGGCACTTTTGCGCCGCAGTCGCGACAGGCGATCGCGCTGAGATGAACCGGCTTTCCGCACTTGGGGCAAACGCGCATTCCCGCCTCAACCGCCGTCTTCGACGACTTTCCGGGTACGGCGGCCTGTTTGACGGCCGGCTTCTGCCCGGCTCCTTCGGTTAGCTTCGAGCGATGGCGCTTTGACCATTCGTCGAGTCTCGCCAACTCCTCGGCGCTAAGTTCGGAGGTCGTCGCTTCGGGGTCCTCGGGAACGGGGGAGCCGTCGACATGCCGCGGAATCGGCACGATTCGGCCGCAATCGGGGCATTTGCCGCTGATCGGCGAGTCTGCGGCGGGGACCTTCAGCCGACGTCCGCACGGGCAAGAGAAACGAATAAAACCATCGGCGTGCGGGACGCCGGGCGGGGGGGGTATCGTCGGGTCCAGCACCGTCGAGGCGTTCTTAACGGGTACCTTCGACGGCCTACGAACGCGAATTCTCGCTTCGCAATTTGGGCAAACGATTCGCTCCGGGCCTTCGCCGGGAACATTGATGACTTGGCCGCAACGGCATGTCACCCGTGGCATGTAGCGTCTTCCCCTCTACGCTTCGGATTCACGACCAAGCTGGACCGAGGCTAGCGCGACGTATTGATCAAAACCGGTCGCAGAAGAGTCTCAGGCGTGATCAGAGAGTTCAAACTGCCGGATCGGAAGCCTTCAAGATCGAGTGTCACGAATTTGAATCCGAGAGCCCGAAAAACCTCGACGAGCTCGTTCCGAACTTCCGGCGAGGCAAGTCGGGGAAGCTCCTCAATCGGCACCTCGATCCTGGCCATGTCGCCTTTATGATAACGGACGCGCAAAAGACGCAAGCCCTGACCACGAAGCCACTGCTCGGCCTCGTCGATCATTTTGACCCGCTCGGGCGTCACCTGCTCTCCGTATGCCACGCGACTCGAAAGGCAAGGCGTTGCCGGTTTGTCCCAGGCCGGCAAGTCCCAGGCCAAGGCCAAGGCGCGGACCGTCGACTTCCCGAACCCGCATTCTTGAAGCGGGTGGCGAACGTGATTCTCCGCAGCGGCACGCATCCCCGGCCGATGATCCCCCGCGTCGTCGACATTCGCCCCCGACGCAATCACGTCGACTCCAAGAACGCCTAATAATGCGGAAAGCCGGCCATACAATTCGCTTTTGCAAAAATAGCAACGATCGGGATTGTTGCGTGCGTAATTCGCATCGGCGAATTCATCCGTGCGGATCACGCGATGCGTAATGCCAATCCGCTTGGCTAGCTCTTCGGCGGCCTCAAGCTCGCCGGCAGCCAAGCTTTCCGAAACGGCGGTCACGGCCACCGCATTCGCGCCGAGCGCCAGGTGGGCAGCCTGAGCCACCACAGCACTGTCGACCCCTCCCGAATACGCCACCGCCACGCGACCGTAATCGCGCAAGGTCTCTAAAAGCCGGTCGCGATGCGCCGCAAGTTCGGAATTGTTCCAGGAGTCTGTCGCGCCCATGGTCACCCACCCTGCTGCGGGTTGTTCGCTCTCGATTCGACTAAAGTTGGATTCTACGTCCCCGGCCACTTTCTCTCAAGCAGTCCCGCCGCTCGACCCTCCGTTTTTAATGCCGCAACCCGCCGAATCGACACCTCAAAACACAGCGAGTTCACACTCTCATTTCATCGAATCGCTTTTTTAGGCTCGTCTCGCACGGAACACAAGGTCTGCTTTGAACGATGCTTAGGTATGAGGCGACCTTTTAGTTTCATGTGCCGCAATGCGATTTGACTCGACTCGAAACGCCGCTCGACGGCACGCAAAAGAGACGCTCGTTGGCTCTGCCCGCTTTTTTGAACACACAAAAGCATCACTAGAGAGGTGAAATGTCCATCACATCGATGATCCCTTCGAGCCTGCTGCACGGCGGCGGCATACTCTTTGAATTGGTTCGCATGTTACCCGACGGCGCGGGAGTCGCGGGAGTCCTGGTCGTCGTCATCTTGTTCCTCAAGCAACAAGACAAGTCGAATCGACTGATCGAATCCCTAACCACCGTTTTTAATGAGCAAATCGCTTTTCACCATGCGCGTTGGCACGATCAGTTTCGGGAAATCAACGACAGGGTTTCGAATAACCAGCGCCAGTATCAGGATCAGATCCAAACTCTGGTCGGTGCGCACTTAGATGTTTCTCGGGAAACGATCACCGCGATCAAGTCGCTAGAGCTAACGTTGAAGACAACGCCCGAACATGATCACGGGGATTAATTCAAGCGTCCGGGCGAGGGGGGATGACTCAATCGCGCTTGGACGACGCGCGTCGGTCACGTGGAGGCAAGCGCGGCGGCCGAGTCGGGATCGAACTTTGAAACGTGGTCGACGGCGTCGGCAATGCGACGGCCAGCGTCGTCGATCAAGTCCTGGTTGGCCTCGGGACCAAGGCTAAAGCGCACCGACGAACGCAAGAGCATACGCGGCACACCCATCGCGACCAGTGTCGGCGAAGGTCGCGTCGAACCGCTCGCGCACGCCGATCCCAACGAAGCCGCAACCTCCGCAACGTCAAGTTGCATCAACAGCGCATCGCCGTCGACGCCTGGAAACGCCAAATTAAGCGTTTGCGGCAACCGCAGAGCTTCGTCGGTTGGGCCGTGGCGTACGACGCGATCGGTACCGAGTCGTGCTCTGATTAAAGTCTCGAGACGATCGCGGAGGCTCCGCCAGCGCTGGGCCTGCTCAATAAGGCGCTCGTGCCGAATTTCAAGTGCCCTGGCCAGGCCGACGATCAGTCCGACGGGCATCGTCCCCGGCCGAACGCCGCGCTGTTGACCTCCGCCGACGATCCAGGGGTCGAGTCGGACGCCGCGGCGAACGAGCAACAAGCCGACGCCCGCGGGTCCTTGGAATTTATGGGCGCTGGCTGCGAGCGTCGCGACGCCGAGCGCCCGAAAATCCACCTCGATTCGGCCCACCGCCTGAGCGGCATCGCAATGCACGGGCACACCCTTTGCCGCCGCAAGCGAAGCCAGCTTTGCCACCGGTTGAATCGCGCCGGTTTCGTTGTTCGCGAGCATGAGCGCGGCAAGGCACGTCTTGGAGGTCATCGCGGCCACCATAGATTCGGGATCGGCCACCCCGTCGAGGCCGACCTTGGGACGATCGACTGCGAACCGAAACAGTTGCAGGCGGTCGATCGCGGCGTCGACGGCCGGGTGCTCAAGCGGCGAAACCACGACATGCCGCGGCCCGTCCCCCACCTCGGCCAGCCCGAAAATCGCCAGGTTATCAGCCTCGGTGCCGCCGGAGGTAAAGACGACCTCGGAGGGATCGGCGTTCAAAATCGATGCGACCGACGCGCGCGCGGCATCGACCGCGCGGCGCGCGGACCGACCGAAGGCGTGACGGCTCTCGGCGTTGCCCGCCGCCAGCAGGTGGGGCCGCATCGCATCCAACACCGCCGGGTCAAGCGGCGAGGTTGCGTTGTGATCCAGATATATGTGCCTCATAATCTCAATATTTAACTCAGACAGCGGATCGTGAGCAGCAGGCCGAGGATGAAAAGCGGCACGCCTAGAATGATGAGCGATCCCGCCGAAAGTGCCACGCCCAACATCATCAAAACGAAGCCGACGAACACGCCTCCCATCCGGCCGAGCAGCCCAATCAGCCACGCAACCAGCCGAAACGGAAGGAGCACCAACCACCAGAAGCCGTGGAGAACGTCGTCGAGCATGGTTTCAGGCTAACACGACTCCGGGCCGTCGGGAAACACGCGGTTGAGCGGTCGCGAATGAAATTGGAAGCGGCGCTGCCTCCAACGTCCGTCTCCGTGCATGGTCGACTTGAGAATCCGGCCTTGTCCGAATTTCAACACTTGGGTTCAATGCGTCGCGATCTTGGAAGAGAAGAGTCAAAAAGCGAGCAACGCGAGTCGGATGGTTCAAGGTTCGGTCGGCCGATATTGAGTTTAAGGCCGATTGAATTCGAGGGACCGCGATTTCCAAAGGGGCTGCCGACGGCAAGGAGGCCGCGAGATGGGGAAGATGATGTTCGCCGTCGCGCTCGTAGCGGCATCCTTCGCGGGCGGGGTCTTCGTGAACGGCCCCGGCTTACAATGGGCCAAGTCGTGCGTCGAGACGCGACTCGGGCATGCTCTTTGGGGCAACGACGACGACGAAAAGCCCGTGGAGGCTTCCCCCCCCCCTCTGATCAAAGAGCCCACGGTCGTCGCCGATGAATCGGAGCGGGTCGGCGCGTCGCGCGTACTCGAAACTTCAAACGCGAGCGTGCTTCCCAGCGCCGATTCGCGGCGATCGCAAAACCGCGTTCAACCCGCCGGGGGTCGCGCAGACGGCCTGTCCGCGGGTCGGGACCTGAAAGCGATCGCGCCGCCCGACGTGCTTGAGCCGGCGCCGCTTGAGCCGTTGAACCCGCCGCCTCGCCTGCAAACGAGCCGAGACGCCGATCGCGGCGTCGTTCCCGCCAAGTCTCGCAACGCCGGCACGCGCGACCCGGCTGTCGTCACCGCTGCTCTGTCCAAAACCAAGGACGAACCTGCCGCGTCGAAAATCAGCTCGTTGCCGACGAGCGCGTCGCCCGCCGCTTCGGGCTCCGCTCACGACCCCGCCGCGGGTTGGTTACTCCTGCGAACCCGCATGAAGAAGTTGGGCGTCACGCGCTACGGCGTCGACGGCACGCCCGACGGCCAAGCTCGCTTTCACTGCGTCGTGCCCCTCGCGGGCGACGGCGCGGTCGCGCAACACTTCGAGGCCGAGGCCGACGACGCCTGGCGGGCCGCTGATATCACCCTGAAACGAATCGCACTCTGGCGCGCGGCTGAATCGTCAACGCGCTGAGTCCGCGGCCCCGACACACCCGTGCACTCTCGGATGCGCACCATCTCGACGTCGCCGCGCGGCCCGTCCGGTATCGGCGACCTGCTTCCTTCGCGGTGTCTCTCGAGTCGACCGAGCAGGGGGCAACTTGTCGGCGGATTCGCCGTGAGGTTACGATGACCTGGTGGCTTCGAGCAAGACGGCCGCGGGCAATCCTCAGCGCGGCGATCGATCAGCCCAACCCACCCGAAAGGCTCGCTCATGGCCGATGCGACGGCCGGCTTGATCTTGATCGTCACCGGCAGCACCTTGCGAGCCGAGGAAATGGATCGGCCGCTTGCTTATTTTCTGAAAGACCGGATCGAGATGTTTCTCGAAGCCCGGACGCCGGAACGAGCCGTTCGCGTCGTCGCCGATTTTCGATGGATTCACGACGATCCGCTGCAAGAGGCGCCGACAATCTCGCTCGGCGGGCCCGGCGTCAATGTCCTGGCGCACCGATGGCTCGAGGAAGTCCCCGTCGCGCTCGCGGTCGACGAACGTTACTACATTCAGATGGAGCCCGACCTCGACCCCCCGCGGGTCAGTATTTGGGGAATGGACAACTCAACCACTCAAATCGCCGTCTCGGTCTTTATCGATCGATATCTCGCGCGTTTCCTCGACCAGAGCGCCATGCGCGCAACGTCTCACGCCGATGCCGACGACCAGGATTGAGCCGCAACGGACGGGACGCCGCAATTCCGCGAACGCATGGAAGCAACCGCGATAACCCCTCCAACCTCTCCCAGATGTTTCTTTTTCGCGACGCTCGACGTTGTATGCGAACACCATCAGTCCGCGAGTGTCGTATTAAAGAGTAATAGAAGAAGCCGGGTCCAACCGTTTCGATCACGCGGCGGAACACGGTCACTGTTTCGCCCGATGGTAAGTATTGGGCGGTGTTGACTACAAATTTGTTCGAATTTGCGTCCACTCTCCCCTCTGTTCGTTCCGGCATGGCCGGACGCTTCCCAACGACGATGAGGCGCGCGCACGAGGCGTCGCGCTCTCTGTCCCAAGGAAGGAGCGATCGCTCATGTGCTCAAATTGTCGCCCGTATGCCCGCGGAAATCCTGCTCCCTCAGCCCGCTCCTCGACGACGACGCGCGGGCACGTCTTGCGGATGATCGCGATCCTTGCCGCCGCGACCTCGTCGGCCGGCCCCGTTGCGCGCAGCGCTCCGCCGGAGCCGACCTATCAACTCAAACTCGTCGACCGGGCCGTCTCGCAGGATCAGTCGAGTTGGCTGATCGACTATCGATTCCGGCACGAAGGCCCCGCCGGCCAGGTGGTCACGCCGCCTGAAATGCGGGTCCGCGTCGAGGGCTGGGTATCGAATTCGCGCGTGGCGACGCACGCCGTGCCGCGATTGTCGGTGGTCGAACTCGTCGGCAAAAACGGCTTCACCACGACGTCGGATGTGATCGCCTCCACCGACGAGGCGCGCCGTTGTCGCGAACGGCTAACCTTGAAAAGCTGGACCTACCCTGTCCCGAAGCGTCGTCGCGACCCTCTCATCGCGTCGAACGAGCCGGTAATCGACCGAGCGCAGGCGCGAGGCGAGATTAAGCTGATTTCGCTCGCGGTCCCGCCCCGCGAAGTCGCTTTCATGCCGCCCGAAATCGCCCCCGACATCGAAGCCGCGACGCTCGACGCGGGTGCCGTCAACGAGACTGCGTCCGCGCGCGGCGAAACGTCGATCCTGAGCCTCGCGCCGGACTCGATCGTCCATGTCCAGCTTCGGCTCGAGCACCTGCACGTGTTGCACGGCGAATACGACCCGCTGCTGGGCACGCGTCGAGTCGAGATCAAGCTCGGCGAGGCCGCTTTTCGCGACGTCGTGCCGCTTGACCGCGAGATTTACGTCTCGAAGCCGATCGCGGCCTGGCCCGCCGCACCCGAGGACCGACTCGACCGACGCGTCTTCTTTTCCCCGCCGGACAGCCTGCACCTCGAAGCGCACGTCCCCGGAAACCAGTATTATCGCTTCCCCGAGCGGCCGGTGCGCTACTCGAGCAAAATGCGCTTGCGCTTTTGGTATTTGATTGCGCCGGGCGGCGAGGGCGAGTGCCGCGTGAAGCTCGCGCAGTACAAAGATACTCCAACCGCGTGGAAAGTCCTGACCGACGGCGCGATCGAACAGACGTTGACCGTCGTCGACCGCTGGACCAAAGTCGAGCGCGTGTTCCTCGCCGAGCCCGACGCGACCACGCTCGCGCTTGACTTTCGCGTTTGTGGAGACATCGGCGAAATGTGGGTCGACGACGTTGTTTTGGAGCCGTTTAACTCCACCCCGAACGCCGGTCCTTAAACTCCACAAATCGCAGGCATACTGTTTACAAAACGAACCGCGCGGTCGGGAGTCGTCGACCGCGCGGGGGCGAAACGGGCAAAACATTGAACGTCGGTTAGAGTTCAATCGTCCAACGGCAGACCCGCGGCCTCGGTGAGCCGATCAAAAAAGGCCGCCTCGGTGATCTGGAAAACGACCTCGGCGACCTCGTGATCGCTGAAGTGCCGTCGGACGGCCTCGACGTCGTCGTCGGCGACGAGGGCGGGATCGACCGTCAGCTTTTTCGAAAGCGCCAACACGGCGCGGGACCCGGCGGGCAAGTCGGCATTGGGGTCCTCGAGCGCGAACATCTGATCCGCCGTCATGCCCAGCGCCGTCAGGCGTTTGCGGGCGATATCAAGTGCGTACCATGCGCGGTCGTTGCGCGCGGCGACCCACGCGATCTCGGCCCGCAACTTTCGGTCAAGCTTACCGGCCGTCTCCGCATTGCGGTGCAGGTTGATGCGTGCCTTGCCCTCAACCGGGAACAGCGCAAGCAGCCGGATCCAGGCGGCCGGCGTTCCCGACAAGGCATCGGAGGCGAGCAGCGCGCGTGCTTCCGCCTCGCCGGCGAGTGCGACGCGCGGCGTGCGCACGCGGCAAGCCTTGAGCGCTGCCTCGACTTGATCGCGCGATTCCAGCGCTCCGCGTTGAGCGGGGGCGGCGCAGGCCGGCCCGGAAGCGTTCGGATCCAGCGGCGCGACGCGGCTGCGCAGGTTGCGGTACGCCTCCAGCGTCGGCGTCAAAAACACGCGGTGCTCCTCCTGCGGAATCGCCAGACCGCCGGTCCAACGGTTGGTCGAGTTGAAGCCGGCGACCGCCGTAAGAATCTCCACAATCGCGCGCTCGTTGTAATAGGGCCGCAAAGCATCAATGTCGGCCGAGCTGATCGTGTCGGGCCGCAACGTCAGCTTCCGCGCCAATTCAAACGCCGCGCGCTCCGCAGGCGTGAAGCCGGTCCACGCGCCGTCGAGCGCCGCGATCGTCTCCTCGGGAACCCCCGCCGACGCCAGCTTCACCTCCTGATGACCCTGACAATAAATGCAGTTGTTGCCGCGCGAAACGATCCAAAACAGCTTCGTCTTGAACGGATAATCGAGCGTGACGGCGGGATCCTTCTCACGCGCGAACCCGCCCGTAGTCAACTCCTTCGGTAAATAATACTTGCGCATCCAACCGTTGTTGACGATCCCGCCCCCCATGCCCGTAATCGACTTCACCCTCGCTTTCGCCTCGGCAAGCTCCGCGGCCGTCGGCGGCGGCGGCAACGGCAACCGCGGTTTCGACTTCTTCGAGCCCTCGAGCTGTTGCTTGAGCTCGGCGCGCGTGGGCGA
Source organism: Planctomycetota bacterium (assembly GCA_021777845.1). Classification (GTDB taxonomy): domain Bacteria; phylum Planctomycetota; class Planctomycetia; order Isosphaerales; family Isosphaeraceae; genus JAJYDB01. Next base: position 3,155 of record JAJYDB010000031.1, on the reverse strand, counting down.
AACCGGCGGCGGATCGCCCGCCTCAACCGCCGACGACGCTCCCAAAAGAATCAACACAGCCATTGACGTTCGCATTCTTGAGTTCCCTAAGTTAGGATGTGAATGTTTCTGATGCTCTCTATGGCTTGACGCCGCCTTTTCACCTATCGCCCGCGCGGACGACGGTGAGAACGGGGTTCGTCCCGACGTTGTAATCGACGACCTCGCGGATCGTTTTCCCCGCGCCGCGGTCGATCCAAAGCCGGACCGAACAACGCAAATCGGCTCCGACGAAACGCTCGCGCGCGTCGATCTCATACCGTGCCAGCTTGGCGCCCGACCCCCATTGATGGTCCGAGACCTGAATGCGAGGGTCGGCGTCGCTCAATGCCGCGGGCTTTTCGCCGCGCTGCCAAGCGTCGAGCGCGGTCTTCAGCGCGACGTGCGCTTGGGTCGCATCCGCGGGCTTTGGCGGTTGGTCGCCGCAGCCGATCAGCACAGTCGCCGCGAACGCAGCCGCCATGTAGACGTTATTACGTCCAATCATCGTGATTCACTCCGATTTTACGAATGCCGCGTTGTTCAATAACTGTCCGCGGAGAGCACCTCGCCGCCGTTGCGCGACCCGAGCGCCCACCATGTTTGCAAATTAACCGACATCTTGATGAATCGCGTCGAGCCGTCCGCGAACAGGACGTTGACGCCCCCGGGGTGCTTGCTGTCCGCGTTGGTCATGATGCGATCGGGCGGGAACATGCACGAGCGCTGCCCGGGGGTGTTGACGTGCGAGTAGTTGGTGGTCGAGTGATAGCCGTAAATCCAGGGCGCGCCGACGTTCGAGACCCCTTGAAGCGAGAGGTTCGTCGGATCCATCGCGTTGCACATCGAGATCGCCTGCAGCGGCGTGGCGGGATACGTGCCGGGCCGAAACGTGTCCTCGGGACTGGACATTCCGTTGTTGAAGTCGCCGGTCAAATGCTCGCTGAACGCGGCGGTGTTGCTCGTGCCGTCGGTGACCGCGGCGATCGTCGTGACAATCCCCGTGAAGAAGAGCCCGTTCGGAGGCGGCATCGCGGCGTTCACGCCGCTCGGGTCGCTGGCCCCGTATCCAAAAACAAGGCTGTTGCCTTCGTTGGCGCGGTAATTGTTGCCCGCCCAGCCGGTTGGAAACGACACGACGTGAGGATCAGTAGGACAGAGATATGACGATATAGTCGTCGCGGTTGCCGTGCTCTGCGAGTAGTCGGACCACAGGAGGCTGAAATTGATCGCGTTAAAGGTCGTCGACTGCTCGATGTACGGCAAAATCGCCGCCTGTGCCGAGAAGCACTCGTCAAGATAACCCCGGGCGAAGTAAACGCGACTCATCGGAAAACAGTTGTTCGTCCCGTGGTAGTTGTGCAGGGCGAGGCCGATCTGCTTGAGGTTGTTGACGCATTGCGCCCGCCTCGCGGCCTCGCGCGCCGACTGCACCGCCGGCAGCAAAAGTGCGATCAGAACCGCGATAATCGCGATCACGACCAGCAGCTCAATCAAAGTAAAACCGCGGCGAAACAAAGAACGATTGCGTGCGAACATCACTTTCTCCCGGAATGAAGCAACAAAGAAACTGTAGTGCTATTATGCACACTTCTACACTAATCATTGCGCAGCATGGACGTCGAAACCTCGGCGCGGCTTGCGCGCGGCTCGGCATCGACCAACGGTTCGAGTCGGCGCGGACGCAGGTTGCGTCGTCGACGCGCCCCGGTTCACGGATAAACGTTGCGATCAGCACCGCGGCGAGGCGACGAGACAACTCGTGGTCGAAGTGTCGTCGACGTGCGACGTGCCAAGAACGGTCGTCGATCGGATCTCGCGCCTAAGCGACGACGACGCATCTTGCGACGACAAAAGCGCGGCGCAATCAGCCTATCGACGCGTTCGAAAACAGACGCGGCATCGCAGCTTCAGCGATCAAAGGAGTGGAGTAGACGGGGAGGGCGGTCAAGGCGAGTGGAGCGGTGAATGGGACGCACAGGATGCGAGACGACGGCTGCGAGGGCAACTTGATCGTCGCGGGTCGAACTCCACGAGGAGTAAAGCCCCCAGTGGTCGACTCTCGCCTCGACGAACGAAATGGGGACGTACGGAGCGGGTGCGTCGCGCCGTGAACACTCGGGGCCGTTGCAAGGCTTCGGCAGATCGCTCGGAGCGACGGATTCAACGGCGGTCACAACCTGAGCGTGCAGCGCCGCGGAGAGAACCGCGTCAAAATGAAGAGCCTGTCGACCCGTGAACAACGAATGTCCGCTGCAACCTGCGCGAGCGTTCGTCGGGGCGCACGTTAGTCCGATCAGCAGCGCGCATGCGGCGCCCCCGAAAAGGACGAACGGACCTCGAGAACGAGTGCGTTGCATGATCCAACTAAAGTGTGAAGCCTGAAAACCGCTCATCGAACGGAGTTACAAGACTGGCCGCAGTAGATTACTCGCCGCGCCGCAGTCTTTGCAAGAGGCGAGATAAAAAAGTCGGGCTCGGAACGCGCGCACAGAGCGAGCGTATGCACGCCCGACGCACCAGAAAAAAGCCGGCCTCTCAGACGGCGACCGAGCCCTCGAGATCATCGACCAAGCGTTCGAGCACCTCGTTCGTGAAGCGGCACAGGCCGGGCGTTTTTGTCCGTTCCTCGGCGTTGAAAAGGGTGCGAACCAAACGCAGACCGCCGTCTTTGTGGAGGCGGATTTGATAATAGGAATATTGTTCGCCGCGACGTGTTGGAGTTTGACTTCGAATCTCGGCTTCTCCACCAATCGGGTCCAACTCAAGGACGACGAGCGGCTCCATCAGGTACGTGAGCCGGCTCGCGATCCGATCTCCCCACGCGCGCAAGGCGTCCGGACTCCACGCGTCGCGACGCGTCGTCGAAAATTCCAAGGCCTCGAGCGCGACGCCGACGCCGCTCGCTTCGCGGAGGCGCAGCACAACCTTGCACGCGTCCTCGGCCGCCTCGACGACGGTCGATTCGCTCGATCGATCATGAAGTGCGACGGCGATCTTTTGACTCAGTGTCATGAGAAGTCCCTCCCAACGGCCGGATCGAATGATCCGCGCCGTCAAACGAAAACAGTGTGGTGCGACCGTCGACAATCGTTTCGATATGAACCGGCCTGGTCCACAGGCGGTGGAGATGTCGT
>JAJYDB010000282.1 GCA_021777845.1 Planctomycetota bacterium | reverse complement strand
TCGGCCACACCCGGCGCGCCGCCGAAGATAAAGATCCCGTAGTCCTTACGCGCCGCCAATTCGCCGATCGCGAAAATTAAATCCGACCCCGCCACCCGCTCGGGAATCGGCCTCGAACCCCCGCGCGACGCCCACACCAACGGCATCCCGTCCGCCAAAATAAACGCGGCATCGCGGTTGATCGTGCGAAGATGAGCGTCGCGCGCGCTCAGCATTGCGTAATTCAGATTCGCCGTGATGAAGTACGACGACTCGCGCGCCTCGATCAATCGCTCGATCCGCTCCATGCTTTCATCAAACGTCAGCGGGGCGATCGGCAAACCAAGGACGTCGGTTGTCTCGACCGGAGGCGAGACCGACTCTTCGAGTGAACTCATGCATTCCGTCCGCGGAGGGTTCGACATTACGGTGCGACTGAAAGGATAACTCATAGGATTATAGCGATTAAACCCAGATTTTACAGCGTGCGCACGACTTTTTCCGCGCCGCACCATCAATGACCGCACGGTCGATCTCCGCGCGGCAGGAATGCTCGCCCGCACCGACGCATCCATCGTCGCGGAGCCCTCCGGCTCAATCTCGGACGCACCGACCACTGCGCAATTTACGGGCGGTATGGCCGCCGGGGACGATTCGTACTCGAAATACAACCGCGCGCGTCTCCAAAACGCGTCACGAGGTGTTTTCCGGTCGACGCGCTTGACGAACCGACCGTGCTTCGTCGACGATACCGCGTCGGATGAGCGTCTCGGATCCTCCCGGACGTGCGGATCGGTTTAATTCGGCGTTCAAGTTGCTCCCCGAATTCTATGCTTGCTTGCCGTCCCACTGCACGGCGTCCGCGTCCCACGTTCTCGATGTCGGGCCGCGGGCCGCGGCGGGGCCCTCGGGAAGGCCCAGTCCGACTCTTCTATTTGGAATGCGATCGATTTTCATGAGTGCGCAGGCATTGTTTTCAAAGCTCGACCTCAAGGCTCGCCTACGGGCCCGCTTCACCGCGACGCAACGCGCGGGCCTGAAGGGGATCGGGTGGTCCTATACCGCGCAGGCGGTGGGACTGGTTACGAAGATCCTCAGTGCGATGATCCTCACGCGATTGCTCGCGCCCGAGGCCTACGGCCTTTTTAACGTCGCGGTCGCCGTGCTGCTCATGCTGGAATGGTTTGCCGACCTCGGCGTGCATGCCTCCTTGATCCGGCACCCCGACGGCATGACGCCCGAGTTCCTGCTCACGGGCTGGCGCATCGGCGTCGTCCGCGGCCTCGCGATGATGATCTTCGTGATGCTGATGTCCTGGCCCATCGCTGTCTTTAACGACAAGCCGGCACTCTTCGCCATCCTCTTCGTGATCTCGCTGCGGCCGTTGCTTTACGAGCTGCGCAGCCCCGGCTTTCCCCAACTCCGCCGCGAACTCGACTATCGACGCATCTTCATCGACGAAGTCGTCACCAACCTCGTCGGCACCGGCGTCACGATCCTGGTCGCCTGGCTGACCCACTCGATTTGGGCGTTTGTGATCGGAATGCTCGCCGGCGCACTCACCGGCCTCGCGACGTCCTACGCCTTGGTCCCCTACCGACCTCAATGGATCTGGAACCCCCGCGCGGCACGCGAAGTCGCCCACCTCTCAAGACAAATCATCCTCAACACCATGGTCATGGGCATCTGGATGAACCTTGACCGGCTCGTCGGCCTCAGGCTGATCACCACGGCCGATATGGGCGTCTACTCCGTCGCGCTCAACGTCGCAGGCACCCTCGATACCCTGGTCCAGCGCGCCGCGGACGTTCACTTTTCGATGCTCTCGCGCATCCCCGACCCCGCACTCCAACTCAAGTCGCACCTTAAAGTCTCGAGGTACGTCGCCTTCTATGCAACCGCGCTCGGCGTCTTCATGATGGTCGCCGGCCCGTACGCCCTCGGAGTGCTCTTCCCCGAAAAATTCGCCGGCGCGAAGATCCTCTTCGCCGTCCTGACCGCTCGATCCGTGCTCCGCGGCTACGGCTCCTTTCAATTCCAGTCGCTCATGGCGGCGGGAAACATCAACGCGAATACGAAGTCGTTCTTCCTCGCCGCAATCGCCCATGCCGCCTTCTTGCTGCCGCTGGTCCACATGTACGGAGTGCTGGGCATGGCGCTCACGCACGTCGCCTCGTCGGTCGTCTACGTCGCCTGTCAGTCCGGCCTCATGTGGTTGCGCGCCCAGGCCCGACTCACCGACCTCCTCGGCGTGCTCGCTTGGACCACGGTCGGCCTCGCCGTCGTATTTTACTTCGAGATCGGCCGCTAGACCCCCCCGCCGCTCGATCCCCCTTGTTCCGAAATCCCCGCCGCTGTACACTCCTCCTGCCGTAGACTCTTACGCCCGAACGGATTCGGGGTGCACGGCGTCGCTTCGATTCAAACTCGGCGGCGAAAGGGAGGGCCACGGATGGACCCGCTCCGCTTGCGACGCTCGTCGGCGATTGTCGTCGTCTTAATGGCCGCGACCGTCACGGGTTGCGTCGAACGACGCTACACGATCCGCACCAACCCCCCGGGAGCGCTCGTCTACGTCAACGGACAAGAACTCGGCACGACCCCCGTCTCCAGCTCCTTCACCTACTACGGCGACCGCGAAATCACGCTCCAACTCGACGGTTATGAAACCATGACCGTCCGCCAACCGATCAACGCCCCCTGGTACGATAACCTCCTCACCGAGTTCTTCACCGAGAATCTTTATCCAGGCCAACTCCGCGACGAACGCGACTACACCTTCCAACTTAAGCCCCTGGTCAGCCCCCCCATCGATGTCCTCCGCGACCGCGCCGAAGGCCTCCGCGCCGTGGGCACGATTCCGCCCCCGGCACGCCCAAAATGGCGATTGTTCGGCTGGCTGTGGCCGCGATCCGAGCCTTGACGCCCCCGCCGCACGTCGGCTCGAACTCTGCAAGTCTAGCTCTCGCAACGTTTTAAGCAGTTGTCGCGACGATCTCGAAGCACCCTCGTTCCCAATCGAGCTCGTATGAAATTCCAGGCCGCAGCGATTCAGATGCCGTCGACACTGGGCGAGGTGGACGAAAACCTCGAACGCGCCGACGCCTATTTACGCGAGGCCCGCGACCGCGGCGTCGAGGTCGCCGTCCTCCCCGAACTCTTCAACACCGGCTACGGGCTATGCACGCATTATGCCTCGATGGCCGAGGATGCCGAAGGACCTACCCTGCGCTACCTCCGCGACCGCGCCCGCGCCTGGGGCATGCTCATCACCGCCGGCTTCGCCGAACGCGACGGCCGGCACGTCCACAACGCGCAAGCTGTTTGTCTGCCTAATGGTACGGTACAGATCTACCGCAAGCGACACCTCGTCTTTTGGGAACGCTTTTGCTTCCGGCCGGGTGCCGCTCCGCTCATCGTCGCCACTCCCTGGGGACGCGTCGGCCTGGCAATCTGCGCGGACATGATCTATCGGAAGGTTTGGGCGGAATACCGCGACCGCATCGACTTGGCAATCATTTCGTCCGCCTGGCCTGTCTTTGCCGACCGCGATACCGGCCGGCGGCACTGGCTCTTCGGCCACGTGGGACCGCTCTCGGGCGAAATTCCGGCAAAAGTCGCCCGCGACCTGGGCATCCCGGTCATTTTCGCCAATCAATGCGGGGTCACTCGGACGACGATACCCGTGCTGGGCACGCGCATCGCCGACCGCTTCGCCGGCTTAAGCAGCCTCTGCGACGGACTGCACGCCGGAGCCGTCCGCGCCGGCGGCGAGGCCGCCATGCTCGTCAAGGAACTCACCGTTCATCCCAAACGAGGACCAGTTACATGCCATTTTATGTCCCACTCGGTCCCCGCGGATTCCTCTTTCAACTCGGAACCCTCGTGATCGGCGTCCTGGGCGGGCTCTCCTACTGGCTCGACCGGGGTAACCGCGACCGACAATTCGCCCGCCAAATCGCACTTGTCCCCCTGACCGTCAAAGTCGCCCTCGACAACGAACGTTGACCCATTGGACCGGCGCGCGTCGCCCTCCTACAATGTGATGACGGGACCCCGCGCGACGGACCGCCAATCGCGTTGAGAATCCGACCCAAACTTGTGCGGGAACAGTGGTTGCGACGGCGTAACCGCTTTCGATCTTCCCCCCGCGGTGGAATCGGCCGAGGACGTGCGACGATGTGTGGTATCGCAGGCGCGATCGACTTGCAGGGCCGGCGTGAATTTCCTTTGCGACGTTTGCTCGCCATGACCGCCGCCATCGAGCATCGGGGTCCCGACGACGAGCACGTTCATATCGAGGAGGGGGTCGCGCTCGGAGCGCGTCGACTCTCGATCGTGGACCTGGCCGGAGGTCGCCAGCCGCTCTCGAACGAGTCAGGCGACTTGTGGGTCGCGTTTAACGGTGAACTCTTTGAGTACAAGGAGTTGCGCGCGAAGCTGCTCGCCGAGGGGCACCACCTCGCGACGCGCTGTGACACCGAAGCTTGGGTGCATCTGTACGAAGACCACGGCGAGGCGATGTTCGACCACGCGCGCGGCCAGTTCGCGGTCTCGCTCTGGGACCGGCCGAACCGCACCTTGATTCTCGGTCGCGACCGTGTCGGCATCTGCCCGCTTTATTACGCCGAACGCGACGGCTGGCTGTTGTGGGGGTCGGAGATCAAGGCGTTGCTCGCGTCGGGACTGGTCGAGGCGCGGCCGGACCCGATGGGCGTCGACTATTTTTTCACGTTTTTTGCGGCAAGCCTCGAGCGGACGTTCTTCGAAGGCGTAAAGATGCTCCCGCCTGGCCATTTTTTACGCATCCACGAGGGCCGGGTCGAGGTGAAGCGGTACTGGGATCTTGACTTCCCGGATGCCGGCCAGGAGCGTCGCGTGGACGACGTCGGGCCGCTGGTGGATGAGTTTGAGGATCACCTGCGGCGCGCGGTGGAGCGTCGGTTGCGGGGCGACGTGCCCGTGGTGAGCTACATCAGCGGCGGGCTGGATTCGACGGTCGTGCTTGGTTTGTCGAGCCGTGAGCGTGGTCAGGCGGTGCCGTCGTTCACGATCGGCCTCGACCGCGCCGGCCCCGACGAACGCGCCGCCTCGACGCAGGCGGCGCGGGCGCTCGGCTCGAAGATGACGATGATCACGATGGATTCGGCGTCGATCGCGAACACGTATCCGGCGCTCACCGCGGCGGCCGAAGTGCCGGTACTCGACACCTCGTGCGCTTGCCTTCTTAGGCTGGCACAGACGGTCCACGACCACGGGTACAAGGTTGCGCTTACGGGGGAGGGGGCGGACGAGGCGCTCGCGGGCTACGTCTGGTTTAAAGGCCAAAAAATTCGCAACCAGCTTGCCGGAGTGTTCGGCATGGGGCCGTTGCGGGGTTTGCGTTCGCTGGCGCTGCGAATGATCGGCGGGAAGGCGAGCTATCGGCCGCCTCTGTACCCCTACGGCAATTTTCGGACCGCGCAGCAGGACATTTACGACTTCTTAAGCCAGGCGCGTGTCTTAATGTACTCGCCGCAGATGTGGGAGCGGCTGGGCGATCACTCGGCGTACTCCGACCTCGCGATTCCCGGCGAGCGGATGTCGCGTTGGGCGCCGCTGAACCAGTCGCTGTACGTCGGCTACAAGGTCATGCTCGCGGGGATGCTGATGATTTCCAAGGGCGACCGGATCGCGATGAACGCTTCGGTCGAGACGCGCTACCCGTTCCTGGACGACGACGTGATTCGGTTCTGCTCGGAGTTGTCGCCGGATTACAAGCTGCACGGGATGACCGAGAAGTGGATTTTGCGGCAGGTGGCGGCGAAAACCCTGCCGGCGGAGATCGCGAACCGTCCGAAGACGATGTTCCGGTCGAAGCTGGCGCACACGTTCCTGGGGCCGTCGAGGCCGGCGTGGGTCGACCAACTGCTGAGCCCGGAGTCGATCAACAAGGTGGGCTTTTTCGACCACGCGTTG
>JAJYDB010000281.1 GCA_021777845.1 Planctomycetota bacterium | reverse complement strand
AGGCGTTTACCACGTGCTGCTCGGTCGCCTCGCACCCCTCCAAGGGATCGGGCCCGAGCACCTCACGCTCGACGCCCTCGAAGCCCGCGTTCGCTCCGGGTCCGTCCGCGAGGTCGTCCTCGCCACCAACCCGAACCTCGAGGGCGACGGCACTGCACTGCTGGTCGCCAGGCGGCTTGAAGCGGCCGGCGTCCCGCTCACCAGGCTCGCACGCGGCCTCCCCAGCGGCGGAGCGCTCGAATACGCCAATAAAGACATGATCTCCGACGCACTCCGCGGCCGACAACGCGTCGACTGACGACTTTTTTTATCATTTCGTCGCGATTCGACCACTTTTCAAGAAAATCTCGCCGCGTTGGAATCCAAATTGCTGTAAAATCGACTGCGCGACATTCAGAAGACTGCGCTCCACCGCGGAGTTGGATCGAACGTGCGACGACGGCACGTTTTTCGCCCCGCGAACGGCGCGACGCGACCACCAAGACGGATTTTTGGCTATGCGTCTCGATACCTCGCAGCAAATGAAGACCGACATGCGGATGCGGCTCGCGCCCCGCATGATTCAGTCGATGGAAATCCTGCAATTGCCGTTACTTGCGCTGCAGGAACGGATCGACCAGGAGCTCAGCGAGAATCCCGTCCTCGTCGACCTCCGGGAGTCGCCCCAAACCGAAGGCGACGAGGATCTGAACGGCCTGCCCGACACCCGCGAGACCGAGCCGGTCGAGGTCGATCCCGATCTCAAGCCCGACGCCGACGTTGACGACGACTGGATGGAACGCTTTCACGAGTCGCACCGACCCAGTCGCGCCGGACTCGGCGAGGAAGCCGACCGCAAGCATGATGCCATGCAAAACATGGCTTCGCGGCCGCGGTCGATCCACGACGACCTCTCCGCCCAACTCGGCTTCCTGAACATCGACCCGCAAACCCGCGCGCTTGCCGACTACGTGATCCATAACCTCGACCACAACGGCTATTTGAATATCGACCTCGACGAGGTCGCGCGCGACTTCGGCGGCGAGGTCGGCCGCGAACAGGCCGAGACCGCGCTCGCACTTGTTCAGCAGCTCGACCCGGCCGGGGTCGGTGCGCGCAACCTTCGCGAGTGCTTGCTCTTACAGCTCACGCCCGAGACCCCGCACCGCGACGTCGTGCAAGCCTTGATCGAACACCACCTCGAAGACATCGAACAAAACCGACTCCCCGCGATCGAAAAGAAAACCGGCTATCCGCTCGACGTGATCAAACAGGCGATCCATCAACTCCGTCGACTCGACCCCCGGCCGGGCTCTCGGTTCGCCCCCGAGTCAATCCCCTACGTCCTCCCCGACCTCGTCGTCGAACGCGAAGAGGACGGCGAGTACCACGTCCGACTCGCCGACGAAAACTCGCCGCGGCTCTCCATCTCACGCTACTATCAAAAGCAGCTCAAAAACAAACAAACGGCCGCCGACGCCCGCGAATTTATTCAGAAACGCATGCAGTCGGCCCGCTGGCTCATCGAGTCCATCGAACAGCGACGCGGCACGCTGCTTAAAGTGGCACAGGCGATCATCGATCACCAACGGGCCTTCCTCGACCTTGGCGCCGACGCCATCGAACCGCTCAAAATGCAGCAAATCGCCGACCGAGTGCATGTGCACGTTACCACCGTCAGCCGCGCAGTCGACGACAAATGGATCGAAACTCCCCGCGGCGTCTTCCCGCTCAAACGGTTCTTCGGCGGCGGCACCACCACCGCCGACGGCGACGCGGTGGCTTGGGACACCATCAAAAACAAGCTTCAGGAGATCATCGCGAAGGAGGACAAACAGCACCCGCTCTCCGACGAGGAAATCTCCGACGCACTCGCCGCTTGCGGCTTTAACGTCGCCCGTCGGACCGTCACTAAATACCGTGAGGCGCTCCGGATCCCCTCCAGCCGCCAACGTAAAGCATATTGAATACGAGTCGGCCCGCGCGCAATCACAAACACCGCGAACACTCAAGCTCGCGGTGCTTCGTCATATTCAAGCGAGATTTCCGAATTAAGCCGAGTTGACCCGACTCTGGCTCGCCATCGGCAGGTGGGCCGTAACGCTCCGAGGCTCGTCGTCGATCTCAAGCATCGGCTTCGCATCGAGCAGACGACGCATCCCGACTTCATATCCAATGATACGCACGTTCTCGAGAATGCGCACCGTACGACCCACCCCGATCGCCCGCGCGGCCTCCAGAATCTCGCGATCCTCGGGATTAAGCGGGCTCGCAGTCGGCAACGGCTCCGCATCAAGCGCGTCGTCCGCCAAATAATCGAGCGATACCCCGAGGGCACGGGCCAACTTAAACGCGTTCTCAAGACCGGGACGCGACTTGCCCGTCACGATCCGAGAGATTTCGGAGTCGCTTACATTGGAAAGCTTCGCCAGCTTTTGGCCGTTCAAGCCTTTCCGCGTCATCTGTGTAAGCAGCTTGTCTTGGAGTCTCATACAAGCGAATCTAGCACAAATCCCGGATCAGGGAAGACCTTTTTTCCCGAAAATGCAATTTTTTCGGAAAAATCCCAACGCGGGTTCGCAACCTCGATCGCAAGGATGGATCGAGAGTCGACGCGGCACCGGTCACACTCCCGGATCAGGAAGCGCGGCGCAGGGTGTATTCAGCGAGGTGGCGGAGGACGGTCTTCGAAGGCGAATCCGCAAGCACTTCGAGGCAACGAACCGCCTCGGCGACCGACTCTTCCGCGCGCCGCCAGGCGTAGTCCAGCGAGCCGGCCTGTTCCAGCTCGGGTCGCAGCAACCGACGTGTCTGCGACTCGCCCTCGGCCAGTATCCGGCGGAAACGCGTCGCCTTTTCCGAAGTCGAGACCGACAGCAAGTGGATGATCGGCAACGTCAGCTTCTGTTTCTCGAGGTCGGTGCCGAGGCTCTTCCCGCTCGATCGCTCATCGCCCCAGAGGTCGAGCACGTCGTCCGCGATTTGAAACGCGACGCCCAGCTCTCGGCCGTAACGCTCAAGAGAGTCTACGGTTGCGGCGGACGCGCCGGCGTATTGAGCCCCGAGTCGGCACGAAACCGCGGTCAGCTCGGCGGTCTTGCCGCGGATGATCTCCATGTAAGCGCGCTCGTCGAGGTCCAGATTACCCCGATTGTGCACTTGCTGCATTTCGCCCTCGCAGACCATGTTCGTGGCATGGCCGATCCAGCGGCAGGCAAGGGTCGACTCGAGTGACGACGCGAGATGGAACGCGTGCGTGAACAGGTAATCCCCAAGCAAAACGGCGGTTTCGTTGCCCCACTCGGCATTGACCGTCGCGGCGTGCCGGCGGACGAGGGCCTCGTCCAGAATGTCGTCGTGGACCAAAGTGGCCGTGTGGATCATCTCGACCACGGCCGCGAGCACGGGGTGCGACGGCGTGATGTTGCCGCAGGCGCGCCCGCTCAGGAGGACCAACGCTGGACGTAGACGTTTCCCTTGAAAGTCGGCGCAATGATCGACGAGATGTTGCACGAACGGGAATCGGCTGCCCAGCTCCGCCTGAAACACGAGTTCCGCCTGCGCCAGCTCGCTTTCGATGGGAGCGTACGCCGCCGCTAATTTGCGGGCGATCGGCTCCAAAAGCGCCGTCGATTGAGTCGCCGCGGTTGTCATCGACACCCTCCCAGTGTTCCGCCGGCCATCCCGAATTTGCGAGCTAGGTGCATCCCGAATAGTGGATCACCCGACAACTCGGCTCATTTCTCGGGGGCCTCGCGTTGATAATGGCCCGATCGACCGCCCTGCTTTTCCTCGAGCCTCACCGCGTCGATCACCAAGCCGCGATCGACCGCTTTCGTCATGTCGTAAATCGTGAGGCAGGCAATGGTTACAGCCGTGAGCGCCTCCATCTCGACTCCCGTCCGAGCGTGTACCTTCGCGGTCGCTTCGACACGCAGCGTGGCTTCGTCGACGAACGAAAACGAGACCTCGACGGCATCGAGTCCGAGCGGGTGGCAAAGCGGGATCAGGTCCCCGGTCCGTTTCGCCGCCATGATCCCCGCGAGCCGCGCCGGCTCGAAAACATCGCCCTTCGCGAGCCTCTTATCGCGTATCAAAGCCAAAGTCGCAGGCGACATCCGCACCAACCCGCTCGCTCGCGCGGTACGCTCGGTGACGGGCTTCGACGTCACATCGACCATCCGGCTTGCGCCGTCCGCATCGAAATGCGTCAGCTTCGACATCGGGGCGTCCTCGAGTTTCGTTCAAATCGTTCTGAAAGTATTTTATAAATTGGAAGTCCGCCGGCTAGAGTGAACCTGTATTTTTCCGACCCGCCAGATGCCGGCGAGCCAAACCCCGGATCGACTTGTGACCGCGAAGGGTGGCTCAAGTCGTGTGAGGGCAAAGACTTCCGGGCTCAAGTACGCAGTCCGACGCGAGATCACAACCCAGTCGGAGACGGCGGCTTCGGGGTCGTCGCGGAGAATGATGCCGCGCGAGAGCAGTCGCCGGGTGGTTGTGACGGTCCCTTGTCCGGGATAGAGCGTGGGGGCGAGGGCGACCGTCTCGCCGGGCTGAACGAGGTCCGCGAGCCGGTCGAGGAGGCGGGCGTCGACGGCGTCTCCCCAATAGGTCAGCTCCAACCCGAGACGCTCCGCGCCCGGCAACCCGCCGACGAGCAGGTTGTAATAGCTCAACCCGTAGGGGTGGACCGAAATCACACCCCAGCCTTGAGTTACGAAACACAGCGCGAGGACGAGACGATGGATCGGGGTCTTCGATCGCGCCCAATCCCAGGCCGCGGCGGCGCCGCGACCGATCAGGATCGCCCAGAGCGGGAAGACCGGGAGGAACAAGCGCTCGCCGTCGTAAATCGCGACCCGGGTGCTGAAGAGGGCGAGGAGCAGGAGGATGCAACCAGCCGTCAGAAAGGGGAAGCAGTCGACACGTCGAACACGCCAGGCGGCCACGAGACCCCAACCGCCGAGCAGGTGGAGGCCGATCGGAACCGTGGTGGCGAAGTAGAACCAGGGGTAATGCCACGGGACGTCGCGGTCGTTGTAAACCTTGCCGAAATAAAGGACTTGGATCGAGATGCGTGCGACTCCGGTGCCGAGGTAGGTGCTCAATCGGTGCCAGGTGTCGTACCAGAGCCAGGGCCAGCCGGCGAAGTAGACCGCAAAGCCGGCAAGCATCCAGAGCGCAAAGGCGGGGAGGGCGCGGCGAGGTCCGATTTTGAAGACGCTCCAGGCGAGCACGACCGGGATGAGCAGCCATGCGTGGATTTTCGTGAGCAGCGCGAGGCCCCAGACGACTCCCGCAATCGCAATCCCGCGGACGGGGCGGGCTGATTCGAGTGCGCGGTTGGCGGCCAGAATCGACCAGGTCCAGAAGAAGGCGGTAAAGGTGTCGAGCGCGCCTAAATGGGCGTGTGCGAAGACGCGCGGCATCATGATGAGTCCGAGTCCGGCGCAAAGTGCCGCGGGACGTCCGTAGCGACGTCCGGCCTCGCCCGCGACGAGTGCGACTAGAAGCGCGAACGCGGTCGCCGGCGCGAGTCGACCGGAGACGACGTAAATACCGATAGGGTCTGGACCTCCGCCGATCAGGACCTGGATCGGCTCGCCGATTGCGGACGCGATTCCGAGGAGCCAGCGACCGAGGGGGGGGTGTTCGGCGTTGTCGCGAAAGGTGGCGTCGACGACGTCGCGTTTGAAAAAGCCGAATCCGCGGGCGCGGAGGGTTTCTAAATAAGTGCGGCCGGGACGGACGTCGAGCGGCTCGTCGGTGGTGATGCCGGGCGCGGCGAGGGTGATGACGACAGCGAGCCAGGCGGAGGCTCCGAGCGCCCAAGCGAGACGGCGGGTGGTCCAGAACGTGCCGCGCGGCTGGGATTCACGAGACACGTAGGCGTTTCCGGTAGGTTGGCTGCCGTTGGGAGGCGGTCGAAGTCAAAGTCGAGCGTGAGGTTGCGGCGACGACGCG
>JAJYDB010000280.1 GCA_021777845.1 Planctomycetota bacterium | reverse complement strand
ACTGCACAAGGCCGGGGATCATCAACCATCCGATATTCGACGGATCGCGCGCGCTCCTGCTCGAGGCCCGTCGGATACTCGACGGTCGCGGCGACGCCTGGATGACCTTGGTCCGATTGAAGTTCCTCCGCTTCGTCAACCAGCTTTGCTGCCGCGACTTCCTGCTGGACCGTTGGATGATGGAAGGCAAATGGACCGACGAGACCAATCCTGAGCCGAAACTCAACAGGATGATCGTGCGCAAGGTGCCCGCCGAATCTCGAACGCTCATGCATCGCGGCATCGGGCAGCTCGCGTATCGTTGTTTTTTTTCCAAATCGACCGACGGTCTGCTACCGATCACGTGGAACCCCCGCGCGATGGGCATCGAGGGTCCCAACGCCGACCTACCCGTCTACATCACGAAGCACGCGCTCGAGCGTTGCACGCAACGCAGCTTCCCCGAACCTTACAACAAGGGTTCCTTGCCGATGGTTCACTGCGTGATCGCGTCGTCTCTGATGCGATCGAACATCGTGACCCGGAGCCGCGACGGCTATCTCCTCGAGTTCCTCACGGGCGTGGGTCGGCTCGGCTACCTGGTCGTGCAGGTCTTGCCGCAGGGAGTCTTGATCAAGACGTTCCTGTTCTTGACGATGCACGGCACCCCCGAGGCCGAGAAGCTCAAGGAGAAGCTCGGCCTCTTGCGCGTCGACATCGAGCGCTATCAGCTCGACCGGCTCGACACCCTCGCCTTCAGCGACGTCGCGAACGACCCGTTGCTCTCGAAAGTCTTTCGCGAGTGCGGCTGCGGCCATTTGCTCGGCAGGTTCGACCCCATACACATCACCAAATGGGTCGAGACGAGCGGCGAGGAGCTGAAAGCCGCGTTTGCCATCTCCGAGGCGCGCGACGGCTTCAAAGTCGGCCCCAAATGGATGAAGTGGACCGCCACCACAGCCTAACGCGGCCCCGACGCACGGCACGGTCATCATGCGTGTGCTTCGATCGGAGCCGCGCTGGACCAACCCCTCGGGGGGCTGATTTCGACGCGATCGTCGTCAGTTCGCTCCGACGCGGACGGGTTCGCCCGCGAGCGCCTTCCGTCCGAGCGTCAGATAGTCCGCCACGATCGCCATGATCTCGTCGTTGTAGAAGTCCGACTCCCACGCCGCGTGCTCGGCGTACTTCTTCTTCTTCGCGAGCGCCTTTTTCTCCTCGGCGAGCTTGCGGGCGTCCTCGTCGATGTCAAACTCGGCGATAAACTTGTCCTGCTTCAGCGGGATCCAGTGGCGGTTACGACGCTCGATCGCCTTTTTGATCACGACGTCCTGCTTCTGGAACTTCGGGTTGACCTTGCGACGCTCGGCCGAGCGGGCGGCGAGCTGGTCGACGAGGTCGGACGGCACGCGGTTGTACTGGTCGTGCGGCAAGGCGTCGACTTTGTCGAATTTGAGTGCGTTGTCCATCTTCCCTTCGCCGAAGTCGTCCTGATCGTGCAGCGACGGAATATGGATGTGCGGCGCGACGCCGCGAACCTGCGTGCTTTCGCCGTTCACTCGATAAAACTGCTGGATCGTGAGCTTCAGCGCCCCGAGATTCGGCAGCTCTTTCTCGCCGAGTCGGAACGCGTCGAGCCGGTTCAACTGGTCGTTGATCTCGACGACGCTCTGCACCGTCCCTTTGCCGAAGGTGCTGACGTCGCCGATGATCAGGCCGCGGCCGTAGTCGCGAATCACCCCCGCGAAAATCTCCGACGCGCTCGCGCTCGAACGGTCGATCAAAACCACCAGCGGGCCGTCCCAAACCGCTCCGTCCATGCGGTCGTCAAGGTGACGGACGCCGCTGCGGTCCTTCACCTGCACGACCGGCCCGCGGTCGATGAACAGCCCCGACATCGAGATCGCCTCGGTCAACAGACCGCCGCCGTCGCCGCGGAGGTCGACCACGACCGCCTTCACGTGATCCTTCTCGAAACCCTTCAACAGCGCGGCGCAGTCCTTCGTCGCGCTAACCGCGTTCTCGTCGCCGCGCTGCAAAGCCTCGGTATCACCGTAGAACGACGGCATGTTGATCACGCCCACTTTGTACGGCTTACCGTTCGAGTCCGCCGCCTTTGCCTCGATAATCTGACCCTTCGCGTGCTGATCCTTCAACTCGACCTTGTCGCGCGTCAACTCGTAAACCTTCCGCTCTTTCTCGCCCGCGGGGATCACGATCAACCGCACCTTCGTCCCGCGCTTGCCGCGAATGTATCGCACGACGTCGTTGATCTTCTTCTCAACGAGGCTCGTCTCGGTACCGTCCGGATTCTGGATCCCGACGATCTTGTCCTCGGGCTGCAGCCGTCCGTCTTTATCGGCCGCCATTCCCGGCACGATCTCGCGGACGATCGCCACGCCGTCCTCCGTCTGCAACGTCGCCCCGATCCCGTCGATCTTCAGGTGCAGCGACTGTTGCAGCAAATCCTCGAAATTCTTCGCCCCCATGTAGCTCGAGTGCGGGTCGAACGTCCGCGTCAGGCTGCTCAAATAGATCTCGAGCATCTCGCCCGAATCCATCTGATGCACGAACCGATTGCGGTCGTGATACCGCACGACCAGCTTCGCCACCGCCTCCGCGTCGTCAACCTTGTTCAGCTTCGACTCGAGCAGCTCCGCCTTCAAACGCAGCCGCCAACGCTCGCCGGCCTCTTTGGCGTCGGCCGGGAAGTCGATCGTGTCGGCGTCGTTGTACCACTTCTCGTCGACGTTAAAGTCTTGCTTCGACTTCAGGATCTCTTGAATCTGCGCCCAACGCTCGTCGGACCGCGTCAAGAATCGATCGAACACCATCTTGCAGAAGGTCAGGTCACCCTTCTTGATCTCGTCGTCAAGCTCAAGGAAGTGCTTCCGGAACTCCGCGACGTCCGACTTCACGAAGTAACACTTCTGCGGGTCCAAATCCTTGATGAAATTCTCGCCCCACTTCTTCGCCGTCTCGTCGTTGATGTTCGGCCGAGCCATATGGTGATGTTCGACGAGGTCGATCACCGTCCGCGCCGTGAGCCGGTCGAGCGCCGACGGCGTCGGCGACTGCGCACCGACAAACGCCGCGACTAGTGCGAGGCTCGCGATCACGAGAGACGAACGCAAGACGAGTCGGGGCATGGAACTTATTCCCTGATTAAAGGCGGGGGAATGGGTAGATCGAGACTGGCTTCAAGAGTGGCGGAAGAATACTTCATTAAATGAATCGTAGCGGGAACAGCCTCGGGCGGCAAGGTCGAGAACGAAGTCCCTCCCGACCAAATCGTCCGCGCTCCAACTCCAAGCGCCTCGCCCCCCCCGAGGATTCCCCTTCCAGGACATCCATCCACTCGGAACCGCGACCCGGTCTCGCGACGACGCCTGGAACGAATTCTTTCGTCTTAGTTCGCTCGGATTGACTCCGCGACGGTCGCCGCGACTGGTCGAATATAGCCGGCCGATTCTGAACTGACGAACACGACACCCTCGCGGACCGGGACACGAGCGGCGTCGAGGCACCTGGCAATTTGAAGCCAACCAGCCGGCCTCGCGACCGGCGTCGGCATCTCGCATGGATGCACACCATGGTTCGCGTTCAAAACGATCTCGATGTACGGGTTGCCCACCCTCGCCGCGCGGTCCGTGCGCCGCTGCGCGCCCAAAAACGACGCTGGACGAAACGAAGCCAATCGAGGTTAAAGTGATCTCTGGAAAGATGTTATCGCGCGCATTTTCGCAGTTGTACAGTAATTGTACCGTGGCGTGCCCGCGAGGCCCGACGGGGTGTCCGAAACCGCGACGGCCGACTCAAGTCGCCGAGCCGGACGGTCGATCACTTTAGATACGACACCTTGATTGACCCCTGGGATTCTCAACGGAGCGGCATCTTCGATGTATCGCAACGGCGTCGCGGGCTTTGTCCTGAGCGTATTGGTGGTGCTGGTCGCGGCGGTCGTCTTGCGTCCCACGGCCGGCGGTGACCGAACGGCGGCGGGGCAGGCGCGCGCGGACGTAACGTCGTCGGACCCGGCCAAAGCGTCTCCGCGCGCGGTATCGTCGACCCCAGGCACCGTCGAGGAGCCGCATTCGGGACCGCAGCTCGGCTCCCGCTCCGACGAGCGATCAGCCGGGGACGAGAGAATTCGGACCAGCCGCGAAGGAACAGGGCGAGCCAAAGTGTCGACCGTCGCGCGGACGCCGGGGCTCGGCTCGACGCCCGCCCGGACCGCGGACTTGAGCGTCGCCGCGCCCCCCACGCGACCGGCAGCCCCGAGCACGCCGCGGGTTGCGGTCGAGCTCAACCCGCTCGACGCTCGCCCCGCCGCGAATGGTCGAACCGGCGTCTGGCGACGCCTGCGGTCAGACGCGAACCCTGGAGCGCGCTGAAAGCGCCGTCCGAAGCTGTGACGCCTCGGAATTCACACCCTAATCGTAAATAAAGCCAAGTTACGACTTGGATTGCCAAATCGACCGCATCGCCCTACACTCTGATCGAGGGGAGTTACCGCGGGTTTCGCGGTTGTAACGACACCTCTGTGGGCCTCCCCCCTCCCACGAAAACGTCCGACTCGCGCGAACCTTTCGGCGTGCGGCGACGAAAACGAAGGCGTGGTTTACCCTGCTGGTCGGTCCTCAAGGGCAAATCGTAATGGCTTCCGTTAGCAGGGTGGTTCTGCACGAGGCGGGCATGGTCCCGCGGCAAGAGCCGATCATGGAGGTCAGCCGCGCACTGGGTGCCCTCGGGCACGACGTTGAAACTCATATGCTCGTCGACGACGGTATGGGTCTGAGCGTCGCCGCTCTGCGGGGGCTGCGTGTCTCGCGAGGCGATTTTATTCTTGTCGAAGACGCGTCGCGATCGCATAGCGCCGACGACCTCGAACGTCTTCTCCGCCCCCTGATCGCGGGCGATGCCGAGATCGTCGTCGGCAGCCGCAGGCATCGCGATCGCGACGCGGATTCCTTGGAGTCATTACGCGGTCCCAACACCGCCTCACGGCTTCTGGGAGGCGCGCTGCACGGTTTGATTGGGACCAGCGACCCCTGGGCGCGACTCGTCGGGGTGACCCGGCCGGCGGCGCGCGACGCCGACTCCGACTTCGCGCCGATCGGGTCTTGGTATACGCTCGAATTGCTCGCGAAGGTTGAGGGGCCGCGCGTCGACGTGGCCGTATCTTCCTTGCCGATGAACCACTTGCGATCGCACCGACGCCTCATCCGCGGTGCCGAGATCCGTCATCTCAAGCGGTTGAGCGACGCCCGATTCGGAAACCTCTCGCGTTTGATTCAGTTCTGCGTCGTCGGCTTTTCCGGCATGATTGTCGACCTAACGACCTACGCGGTCGGGATGGCGGCACTCGAACACACCGCCCTTCGCGGCTATACGACGCCGATGTTTGGCGGTCCTTTATACGTTGCAAGTGCGCGCGCGATCGCGATCCTCGTGGCAGTGACCTGGAACTTCGCGCTCAATCGCCGTTTGACCTTCAACGACGCCCGCGGCGGATCGATTCTGCGGCAGTACGGCCGCTATTTGCTCGGTAATGCGCTGGCCGTGCCGCTTAGTTTCACGATGGGGGTCGTGTTGCCGGCGAAGTTCGCTTTCTTTGGCCGTCACAAGCTCGTCGCGGCCGTGCTCGGCATCGTCGCGGCCACCGGGGTGAGCTTCTCGATGTCGCGCTGGGTCGTGTTTCGACACGACCAAGCAGCTCCCCCGCCGCCCGTTCTCGTCGACGACCCGGCAAGTGCCTGAGGCCCCCACGCATCCGATGCCGCGGTACGAGCGGCCTCATCGCGAGTTCCGACCAGGCCGTCTGACCTCCGTCAAACGAAAAAGCGACCACGCGAGGGCCAACTTCGCGTTGATCCATCGCCTGATCGCATTCATCGTTCGCATCGCACACCGCGGCTTAAGGGCCGCAGCGGCGTGATTGATCAATAACGTCCGCCGCCGTAGCCGCC
>JAJYDB010000279.1 GCA_021777845.1 Planctomycetota bacterium | reverse complement strand
AAGGGCCCGTCGCCGACGCGCTGCGAGCGCCTCGGCAAATGACGCGGCCCTTCTTTTTTTTGCGCTTCCGCCCGCGGCGGGTCGAGTCCGTGCGTTGAGTCGTTCGCGAATCCAGCACCGATTCCGGATGTGCGCGATCTGCGGATCATGGTCGGACCGATCGGGCGAAACCCATGTCAAAGGTGAAGTTGGACGCCACGCGCCGGGTCGCGCTCGACCCCGGGGCGCCTGATCTCAAAGCGTTGAAGTCGGCGGCCCGCGTGCTCCGCGGGGGGGGGTTGGTCGCGTTCGCGACCGAGACCGTCTACGGCCTGGGCGCCGACGCGACGCAGGTGGAAGCGGTTGCGCGGATCTTTGAGGCGAAGGGCCGGCCGTCGTTCAACCCGTTGATCGTGCATGTGCACGACGTCGCCTCGGCGCGGGCGTGCGTCGCCGACTGGCCGAGCGTCGCGTCGCGGCTCGCGGAGCGGTTCTGGCCGGGCCCGCTCACGATGGTCCTGCCGCGCTCGAAGCTGATTCCGGACATCGTCACGGCGGGACAGGAGACGGTCGGCGTGCGGGTGCCGGCGTTGCCGTCGGCGCTCGCGTTGATCAAGACCTACGGCCGGCCGATCGCGGCGCCGAGCGCGAATCGCTCGAACGCGGTCAGTCCGACGACCGCGCAGCACGTGCTCGACGATCTTGAGGGACGGATCGAGATGGTGCTTGATTCGGGTGCGACGGCGCTGGGTCTCGAGTCGACGGTGCTCGACCTCACCGGCGCGCGGCCGCGACTTCTGCGTCCGGGGATGATCGGCGTCGAGGCGTTGGCGGCGTTGATTGGGCCGATCGAGTTCGAGCGTCCCGTCGATGCGGCGGCGCGGTCGCAGCGGACCGCCGCGCGGGTCGGCCCGCGCTCGCCCGGCCAGCTCGACGTTCATTACGCCCCGTCGACGCGCTGTTGGCGGATCGAGCGCGACAACTTCGACCCCGCGCCGATGTCGTCCGAGGCGCGCTGGGCGTTGCTCACGCTCGGCGAGCCGCCGCTCACGCTGGTCGGTCGGCCGGTCGCGCAGGTCGAGCTGGGCGACCCAGACGGCGCGGCCGCGAAGCTCTACCTCGTGCTCCGCGAACTCGACGCGCTCGCGCTCGACGCGATCGTGATCGTCGCGCCCCCCGACCTGCCCGCGTGGCGAGCCGTGCGCGACCGGATCGAGCGTGCCTCGCAGCTTTGGACGAAGCTTGGAGTCGGGAGCGAAACGCCCGCGGCGTCGTGATCGCGGCGGGTCAGAGCTCGAAGAGCCGGCTCTGGCCGCGCGGCGCGGGTTCGTCGTGCGCGAGCGGGTCGAACGGCGGCGCGATCAGACCGACGCAGTCGTAGGCGAGGCTGGTGGCGCGTCGACCGCGCGGCGTCCGGACGATGAAGCGCCGACGGAGCAGGTACGGCTCAACCTCGTCGCTGAGCGTATCGACCGCGATGTTCATCGTGGCGGCGAGCGCCTCGGCGCCGGTCGGCCCGCCGTCGAACACTTGGATGAGCGTTTCGAGGTAGCGACGGTCTTGGCGGTCGAGTCCTTCGCGGTCAACCTCCTGCATGTCGAGCGCGGCGCGCGCGACCTTGAGCGTGATTCGGCCGTCGGCCCGCGCGGTCGCGAAGTCGCGGACCCAGCGCAGGCGCGCGTTCGCGAGTCGAGGCGTGCCGCGGCTCCGGCTCGCGAGTTCGTAGGCGGCGTCGCGTTCGAGCTCGACGCGGAGCTTGCCGGCGTTCACCACGACGATCCGCGCGAGGTCCTCGACGTCGTAAAACTCGAGGTGCTCGTGCATGTGGAAGCGGTCGCGCAGAGGCGCGGAGAGCATGCCGCTGCGGGTCGTCGCGCCGATGATCGTGAACCGTTTCAGAGGCAGGTTGATCGTCCGCGCGGCCATGCCGTCGCCGAGCACGACGTCGACGCGAAAGTCCTCCATCACCGGATAGATGAATTCCTCGACGGCCTTCGGCAGCCTGTGAATCTCGTCGATGAAGAGGATCGAGCGCTCGCCGGCGTTGGTCAGGTACGGCATCACGTCCATCTTTTTGTCGAGCGCCGGGCCGCTCGTGATGTTCAGCTCGACGCCGAGTTCGTTGTGCAGCACGTTCGCGAACGTCGTCTTGCCCAGACCCGGCGGCCCGTCGAATAAGATATGCGGCAGCGGCTCGGAGCGCATCCGCGCGGCTTCGAGCGCGATCGCCAGACGCTCCGCGACGGCGCGCTGGCCGATCACCTCCGAGAGTCGCGACGGACGCAGACGCTCTTCCGGCAGGTCGCCCCGCGCACGCCCTTCGAGCATCTCGTCGAAAGGCGGACTCGACGCGCCGCGCTTGCCCGCCGGCGCCTCGTCCTCGTTGTTGCCGCCGATGATCGGCTCGCGTTTCGACATCGCCTCGACCTCCTTGAGTCACCCGCCGTCGTCTCGGGCCCGTTCCTAAGAGTTGCGCTCAATCCTCGTCGTTCGACGCGCGACGCTGCTGGTAAATGGCGTCGATCAATTCGGCCGCGCTCTTGAACTTTTTTTTGCCGGCGAGCGCTTGGTCGATCAGTTGCCGCGCGTGACTTTCCGTGTGACCGACCGACAACAACGCCGCGTACGTGTCGCGAATCACCTCGGATTCCGCCGGAGTTTCGGCTCCGTTCGACTCCGACGCGCCGTGTGCCGCGGGCTCGCCGCGCGGCGACACCATGAGCGCGAACTTGCCCACCTTGCGACGCAGCTTCGCGACGATTCGCTCCGCGGTCGCCTCGCCGATCCCGGGGAACGTCGCGAGCATTTTGACGTCTTGGTCTTGGATCATCCGCGCGAAGTCGCGCGTCGGCACCACGAGCGAACGCAACGCCTTGCGCACCCCCACGCCGTCGACCGAGCAATAGGTCTCGAAGAACTCGCGGTCGATCGCGCTCATGAACCCGACGAGCCGCGGCTCCATCCGCGCGCCCATCATCCCTCCTTCTATATACAGAATGGTCTCGAGCTCGATCGGCTCGTCGAGCGCAAGCTGCGCGCGACGACGCACGAACTCGGGCACCAGCACCTCGATCTCAATCGGTCCGATCGCGAGCCGCAGCTCCTCGCCGACGACCGAACGCAAGATCCCGCGCACTCTTCGAATCAACGCCGCGCCCCCGAAAAAAGGCTCGTTTTCGCTGCTGTGATGTTTTGTTCAGGGATTGTGCGCCGATGCCGCGCGGTTTGCAAGAGCGATCGACCCGCGCCCGCCGCGCGCGCGTTCATCGAGCGCGCGATGATCGTCGGAAGAGCGCGCGCGATGATCGTTGGAAGAGCGCGCGCGATGATCGTTGGAAGAGCGCGCGCGATGATCGTTCGCGCGTCGAAGCGAGGTTTCGCGCGCGAAAAAAGCGCGGCGCGCAAAAAAAAAAAATGCGACGCGCGCGCGCGGTCGCGCGACGTTGACGACGATCACGATGTGTGGGATCGCTGGACATGAAAGAACAACTCGTGCGATTGAAATTGTGATATTCCCGGGGAAAAACCGCACTCGCATCTCATCAACCGCATGTGAGCAGAAAACGACGTAGTGATCTCGGTGAGGCACAGACTTGGTCGAGTGACGTTGCGACGAGTGTGATGGCTAAAAAACGTGGGAAAAAACGAAAAAAACGAGACGCGAGCGCTCGACACGGGCTTCCACGGCAAGATCGATTTCGTTATGAACTGTTTGGTCGGTCGGCATGAGGCGTCGACCGAAGGACGACATCACACAACGAGGGTTCGCAAAAGATGGCGAAGAAGAAGGCCGCAACCGCCACAGCCGCCGCCCCCGAAGCGACGGCTCCCGCACCGAAGAAGGCCGCTCCGAAGAAGGCCGCCGCGAAGAAGGCCGCTCCGAAGAAGGCCGCCGCGAAGAAGGCCGCACCGAAGAAGGCCGCCGCCAAAAAGTCGGCCCCGAAGAAGACCGTGGTGAAGAAGGCGGCGCCGAAGAAGACGGCTCCGAAGAAGGCCGCTCCGGCGAAGGCCAAGGCGAAAGCCGCGGCGCCGAAGCTGAGCGACAAGCAGCTCGACATTCTCAAGAAGGTCGGCTTGGCGAAGGACGCGGGCTACACGCTCGCGGCGAAGGCCGAGCAGAAGACGCTGGACGCCTTGGTCACGAGGAAGCTCGTGAAGAAGGGCGCGAAGGACAAGGCGACGGGGAAGGTTCCGTACGTGATCTCGAAGTCGGGCGAGAAGCAGCTCGGCTCGCCGGCTCCGTCGGCCTGAACGGAAGCGAGTCCGGGGCGCGTGTTCGCGACGCGCGACCCCGGACGTCGTTGTCGGCAACATCTCTTGAAGAGGCGGCGACGTTCGTTGTTCGGCCGCCTCGATCATTCAGGGTTCTTCATGTCGTAGAGCGCGGCCATATCGACGAGCTTGGCGTCGTCGCCGTCGTGGACCGCCATCTTGCCGCCCGCGTACAGCGCAGCGCCCGCGTAGCGGCCGTCCTTCGCGACGCAATAAAAACTCACGTTGAAGTTCGGCCGGCCCTTGGGGTCGCGCAGACGCGGGTTCTTGTTCGTGGCGACGATGTGCTTGCAGGCTTCGAGCACGGCGTCCTTGGGGTCGCGCCCGCGGCGCAGCTCCTCGACGATGGTGTGGCTCGAAAGGTTGAGCAGGTTTGCCTCGCCGCGGCCGGTCGATCCCGCCGAGCCGACTTCGTTGTCGAGCCAGAGGCCCGCGCCCAAAATCGGCGAGTCGCCGACGCGCCCGGGGATCTTGTAGAACAGCCCCGAGGTTGTCGTCGTGCAGCCGAGGTCGCCGTGCGTATCGAGCGCCGAGCAGTGGATCGTGCCGTGTTTGCGGATCCCGAAGAACTTCTTCACGACCTCGTCGAGTTCGTCGAACGGCGGCGCGATCCAGTCCGAATCCTTGCCGTTCGTCTCTTTCCAGTGCAGCCAGATTTTCCGCGCGTCGGGGGTGAGCAGGTTGATCTCCTCGAAGCCGTGCGCGCGCGCGAACTTGAGCGCCCCTTCGCCGACGAGCAGGCAGTGGTCGGTGCGCTTCATCACGACGCGCGCGACCGCCGCCGGGTGCATGATGTTCCGCAGCGACGCGACCGAGCCGCCGCCGTGCGTCGGCCCGTGCATCACCGCCGCGTCGAGCTCGACCACGCCTTCCTCGTTCGGGATCCCGCCGTAGCCCACGGTGTGATCCTCGGGGTCGGCCTCGACGATCGCCACGCCCGCGATCGCCGCGTCGAGCGGGTCCGCGCCGGCGCGCAACAGCTCCATCGCCTTCGCGACCGTCTTCAAACCGTTGCCGCTCGCGATCACGATCGGACGCTTCGGCCCGACCGGTTTCGCGGCCTCGGCCCCCAAGGCGAGCATCGAAGCGCTCACACCCGCCGCCCCCGCGGCCAGAAACTCTCGACGATTCACACCCATCGACATCGCCCAACCTCCCTCGAAGAGTAAACGCGTTCAACCCGCCGCGAGCCACGAGCGACCTGGACTTCGCTCCCGAGGCCGTCGCGACGCCGACTTGCCTATCATACGCAACCGCGGTGCTGTTTCGAGCCGGGCCCGCGCGCCGGCCGCCGCGATTGGTCTTGGACGATTTTGGTCGCGCGGGTAAATTGCGGCCGCGCGCGGACACTTCGCGACTCCACTCCGATTTTCCGACGACCGACATCCGACGCGCCGTTTCCGCTCGATTTCCGGTTCGACGCGAGGTTCGTTGCGTATGGTTGCCGCGATCGGTCAGTCACGGGCTGCGATTCGTCGCGCGGTTGCGCCGGCGTGGATCGCGCTGTTGCTCGCGGCCGCGTGCACGCCGATGACCGGCACCACCGCGGTCAGCCAGATGCTCCGCATCCGCAACGACACCGACCCCAATCTGCGCTACCTCGCCTACGACAAGCTCGCCGACCCGCGCTGCTACGACCACCCGCAGCAAAAGCACGAGGCCGCGCTGCTCTTGATCAAGAAATATCAGGAAGGACGCGAGCCCGACGCCACCCGC
>JAJYDB010000030.1 GCA_021777845.1 Planctomycetota bacterium | reverse complement strand
GAAGCAGCGCGCGATCGGCCGGATCGATCGCGACGGGGCGGAATTGCAGACGTTTGTGCTCGACCACGACCACGCGTGGGCCGACGGTCTGATCTGCGGCGGCAAGATGTCGATTCTCGCGGAGGCACCGCGGGGACCTGCGTCCGCAGCCTATTTTCAGGCTTTGGAACGGCTGCTCGACGCGGGCGACGGCTTTCAGGAAGGGGTGGTGATCGACGCTGCGCGCGGCGGGCTCGCCGTGCCGCTCGGAACGCGGGTGCTGGTCGGTCCGGACGGCGGCTTGGTTGCCAATCTGCCTGCGGATCTCGAGGTCGCGGAGATCGTCGCGAGCGCCGCGGATCTCGCTTCGAGGCCAAAGCCGGGCGTGCGCGGCGGGGTCGCGTGGCTGCCGACTTTGCCGCGAATCAGGCTGGTGATCGTGGGCGCGGGTCACGTTGGACAGGCGGTCGCGCGGATGGCGTCGGAGGCGGATTTTGACGTCTGGATCGTCGACGACCGGCGTCAATACGCGAACACCGAGCGCTTTCCCGAGGCGCGCCGGGTGCTTGTCGGACCGATCGGCGCCGTGCTTGCGGACCTCGACGTCGACCCGCGGACGTATGCGTTGATCGTAACGCGCGGACACGGCCACGACGAAGAGGCGCTGGGGCGTCTGGCGCCGACGAGGGCGTCGTACGTGGGCTTGATCGGCAGCCGCCGGAAGATCCGGCTGATCTTCGAGAGCTTGGTCGCGGGGGGTCTCGATCCGTCGACGCTCGAGCGCGTGGCCGCTCCGGTGGGGCTGGAAATCGGCTCGCAGTCGGTCCCCGAGATCGCTGTGAGCATCGTGGCGGAGCTGATCGCCCGTCGTAATTTGGGCGAGCCGGCGCTGGCCCGGCTCCGCGGCGCGTCGCACGCGGAACGGGGCGAGTCGAAGGACGCCGTCGTGGAGACGGGAGTGGAGTTTTGATCGCGGCGGTGGTGCCCGCGGCGGGCCGATCGTTACGCATGGGCAGGCCGAAACTGACGCTGGACGTTGACGGCAAGCCGCTGATCGTTCGGGTTGTGGAGTCTCTCCGCGGCGGTGGTGTGGAGTGCGTGGTGGTCGTCGCGCCGCCGCGCGCGGCGCCGGGAGCCGTCGCGTTGATCGACGCCGCGGGTCGCGCCGGCGCCGAGGTGGTGATCCTCGACGCGGCGACGGTCGACATGCGCGCGACGTTCGAGCGCGGCCTGTCGCGGCTCGAAGCGATGCCCGGCGGCGCTCCGAACACGGTGTTTCTCTGTCCCGGCGACCTCGCGGATTTGACGGCGGAGGTCGTCGCGGCGTTGGTTGCGCGGGTGCGGGAGGCTCCTGAGCGGATCGTCGTCGCGATGCATCAGGGGCGTCGCGGGCACCCGGCGGCGCTGCCGTGGTCGGTCGCGAGCGCGGTCCGCGACCTGCCGCCCGACCAAGGCGTGAACGCCCTGATCACGCGTCGCGAGGCTGAAGTGGAGGGGCTCGAATCCGACGCGGGGGTGCTCCGCGACCTCGATACGCCCGAGGACTACGAGCGTCTGAGAGACCGCCGCGGGCGGAGTGAATCAAGCGCTCGCG
The DNA here is from genome assembly GCA_021777845.1 of Planctomycetota bacterium. Classification (GTDB taxonomy): domain Bacteria; phylum Planctomycetota; class Planctomycetia; order Isosphaerales; family Isosphaeraceae; genus JAJYDB01. Next base: position 25,915 of record JAJYDB010000030.1, on the reverse strand, counting down.
CCGAATAAAATCGCCGCGCACTTCCTCCGCGCGGCGAAGGTCGTTACAATTGTCGGGGTCGGCTCGCGAACGAGTTGAAATGCGCCCGTCCCGCGCTCGGTGCGAGATCCGGAGGTAATGAACCGTGATGGGTCGCAACGTTTCAAACGACGTGCGTGCAGAGGGGCGTCGAGGCCGCGGTTGGATGCGGTGGGCGTCTCGGCTCGCGGTGTGCGCGGCGGCGTTGTGCCTTTCGACGCGGGCGTCGCGGGCGCAGTTGCCGACGACCGAGGAGAACATCAAGATTTTGACCGACCCCGAGTCGCTCAAGAAGGACGCGAAGGACAAGCTCCGTCCGCCTTTGGAGTTTTATCGTTCGCAGGTGCTGCCGTTCGACATTTTGCCTTACTTGAAGACGAATCATTGGAGTTCGATCGGGCTCGAATTGCAGTCGAACTACAATGATTACGCGGGGCTGCTCGAGTCCGAGGCGGTGCCGCTCGAGGGCATGCCGCAGGCGGTGATTTATCGGCGCGACGCGCGGCTCCAGAAGGCAAAAACGCAGCGTTTGGTGCTGCCGATGCTGTTGCCGAGGGTGCCGAAGTCGAAGGTCTTGAACGTCGAGCTGACGCGGCCCGACGCGATTCGCTACGACGAGAGTTACCAGATCCGCCTCTTGCCGTTGTTGCCGCACCAAATGCTCGTGATGGTGTTGTCGCGCGACGGCCCCGACCCTTACTCGCGCTGGAGTCGATTCGCGGCGATGGTGCCGGGCTCGGTCGACCGCGGCGACATGACTCTGATCGACAAGCTGCGTTATTATCGGCTTGTCCTGCCGCTCAAGCCCGAGAAGCCGCTGGTGCCGTATCACCCGCTGACGTGGACGTCGATCAGTCACGTGATTTGGGACGCGATGCCGCCCGACGTGCTCGACTCCGGTCAACAGCAGGCGATGCTCGACTGGCTCCACTGGGGCGGACAACTCGTGATTGTGGGGGGCCCCGGCCCGTCGCTCTCGATTCTGCGTCAGAGCTTTTTAGACCCGTATTTGCCCGCCGATCTGAGCGGCGACACCGCGCAGCTCGCATCGCGGGACTTTGAAGGCTTGTCGCGCGCCTATTTGCCTTCGGGTCTGGGCACCGTCGTCGAGGACGTCGACCACACGGGAGACCCGAGCGAGGACGAGTCGCGGGTCGCGTCGCCGACGGAGCGGGTCGTGACCGACAACCGCGGCGTGCGTTATCTGGCGTCGGCTCCGATCAACGTGCCCGCCGCGCGACCGGTCTTTTTGAGCGGTCTGAAGCCGCGTCCGGGCGCGGTGGAGATCCCTCTGGGCGACGCCGGCAAGCATATTTTGGGCGTCGAGCGTCGCGTCGGGCGCGGGCGGATCTTGATGCTCGGTCTGAATCCGACCGACTCGTCTCTGGCGCGCTGGCCGGGCATCGACACCCTCGTCCGCAGGGTCGTCCTGCGACGTCCCGAAGAGGTCCTGCTCGCCCTGCGGCACGACACGCGTGCGGGCGACTCGATCCCCAGCGCGTATCAGATCCTGAGAGCGCCCGAACTTTCGTGGGTGCGCTACCTGAGCCGCGATACGATCGTCGAACCATTGCCCGAGATTTACGAGCAATTCGAGGGTGCGCGGGTCCGCGCGTCGTCGTTCTCGTCGAGCGAGGATCCGAACGAGGTCTCGGAGACGAATCCTTATGGAATCGACGTCGACACGCCGCGCTGGCTGCGTCCTTCGCGGCAACCCGTCGCCGAGTGGAACGACGCGACGACGCTGCCGAAAATGTGCCGCGAGCTGCTCGACGAAGCCTCGGGAATCACGGTGCCGAACTCGACGTTCGTCCTGAAGGTGATCGCCGCGTTTCTGATCTCGATCGTGCCTCTGAATTATCTGCTGTGCCGCTACGTGCTCGGTCGCAAAGAGCTGGCGTGGGTGTTCGTGCCGATCCTGTCGCTCGGATTCGCGGTCGGCGTCGAGCGCGCGGCGGCGTTCGACTTGGGCTTCGACTCGGCGTGCGACGAGGTGGATTTCATCGAGACGCAGCCCGGCTTTCCGAGGGCGCACGTGTCGCGGTTCGCGGCGGTCTATTCGACGGGCCGGGTGCGCTACGACATCGCGTTTCCCGACGACCCGACGGCGCTGGCGCTGCCGTTCAGCACGGCCCGCGCGCTCAAGGGCGAGGACGTCGTGACCTCGAGCTGGGAGACCGCGCCCGTGCCGACGCTGAAGGGATTTTTGGTGCAGCCGCGGAGCCTCTCGATGTACCGCTCCGAGCAGATGACGTCGCTCTCGGGCACGATCGCATTTGAAGGCGAGGGCGACTCGCGACGGCTCGTGAACGGGACCGACCTCGTGCTCCGCGACGCCGTGCTCGTCGACTGCGACATGCACTCCGAGACGTATCTGGGCACGGTCGGACCCGGCGAAAAGGTCGCGGTCGCGTCGCGCGGTTCGACGCCCGCCGAGATCATCCCGGACATCCCCGTGCTCGACCCGACCAACCTCTGGTCGCTCTTGCGCAAGACGGTCGAGCCGAGGCCGGAGAATCGCGGCGAGCTGCGTCTGGTCGCGTGGTCGCCGCAGCCGATCGGCGGTCAAACCATTACGCCCGAGGTCGACCGGCACCGCGGCCTGACGCTCGTCGTCGCGCACTTGCGCTTCGGTCCGCCCCCTTCGCCGAACGCCCCGGAGTACAATCAACTCGCGCTCGGAGCGTCGGAAAAGCCGAAATACGGGACGCTGCCGGAGGACGAACCCCAGGACAGAAGGCAGCCCGGCGGGCTCTCCTCGGGTCGATTCGGACAGACCGCGCCTACCAACAAACGGGCGACTCGAAGGCCGACCGCTCCACCGAACACCAAGATCAAGACCGCGCCGAAACGTTGACCGCGGCGCGGCCGCCGCACCGTCATGTTGACACTGTAATCGTAATGACTCCACTCTTTTCCAAAGCGCCCCAACGGGAGCGGAATCGCCCATGATCGAGGTGAGCCGGTTCACCAAGCGTTACGGCGAATTCACCGCCGTCGACGACCTGAGTTTCTCGATTGGTCCGGGCGAGGTCTTCGGATTCATCGGCCCGAACGGCGCGGGCAAAAGCACGACGATCCGCTTCCTGGCGACGCTCCTGCGTCCAACCTCGGGCGAGGCGTGGATCGCCGGCCATTCGGTCGTCGGCGACCCGATGGCGGTCCGCAAAGTGATCGGCTTCATGCCCGACGACTTCGGCGTCTACGACGGCATGAAGGTCTGGGAGTTCCTCGACTTCTTCGCGGTGGCGTACGAGATTCCGGTCAAGCATCGCCGCAAGATCATCGACGAGGTGCTCGAGCTGCTCGACCTGGCGCATAAGCGCGAAGATTACGTCAACGGCCTCTCGAAAGGGATGAAACAGCGGCTTTGCCTTGCGAAGACGCTCGTGCACGACCCGCCGGTCTTGATTCTCGACGAACCCGCGTCGGGCCTCGACCCGCGCGCGCGGCTCGAAATGAAGGCTCTCTTGAACGAGCTGCGCGGTATGGGCAAAACGATCCTGGTGTCGTCGCACATTCTCTCGGAGCTCGCGGATTTCTGCACGTCGATCGGCGTGATCGAACGCGGCAAGCTGCTCGCGGCGGGCACGATCCAGGAGATCCAGAGGCAGCTCCGGTCGCACCGGGTACTGAAGGTGAAGGTCGGCGACGCGTCGACGGCGCGGGCGCGGGCGGTGCTCGAGGACGACCCCGGCATCCGTTCCGTCGATGCCTTCGACCACACCCTCACCGCCGAATTCGAGGGGCAGGACGAAGACATGGGCCGCCTGCTCGTACGCTTGATCGATTCCGGCGTGGCGGTGCAGTCGTTCGCCGAGGAAACGATCAGTCTCGAAGAGGTCTTCATGCTGATCACCAAAGGCATCGTCAACTGACCGCGACCCCCGCGCGCAAGTTACTCCACTCCACTGGGAACCGGCACGTCATGTTCTCCAACAATCCCGTGTTGTCGCGCGAGTTGCTGGTGAATCTGCGCTCGACCCGCGCCTTCGTGATGCAGGGGCTGTACGCGTCGTTCCTGGCGGCGCTCGTCTATTTCAGTTGGCCCGGAGGCGACCCCGAGTGGGGCGGAGCCGTCCGGCAGGTCAGTCCCGGCGTCGCGCGGCTGCTCTTCAACCTGTTCTTCCTCGGCCAATTCTTCCTGGTGGCGCTGGTCGCGCCGACCTTCGCCGCGGGCGCGATCACCGGCGAAAAGGAACGCAAAACCTACGAGATGCTCCTCGCCAGCCCGCTCAAACCCTTGACGATCCTGGTCGGCAAGCTGCTCAGTTCGCTCAGCTTCCTCGTGATTCTGATTGTCTCCAGTCTCCCCTTGATGATCCTCTGCTTTCTGTTGGGCGGGATTCTGCTCTCGGAGATCGTCCGCGCGTACCTGATTCTGATTCTGGCCGCGGGCACGTTCGGGCTCCTGAGCCTCGCGTGCTCGAGCTTCTTTCGGCGGACCAGCTCGGCCTTGGTCGTGAGCTATCTCGTCATTTTGCCGATCGCACTCTTATGCGTCGCCGTCACGCGAAACGACGATTCCATGACGCGCGACTTCGTCTCGATCGCGGTGCTGCCGCCGTGGTGCCTCGCAATCTGGACGCTCGTCGTCGTGGTCGTGAATCGGCGTCTGCTGCGGCCCCCCGACGTCGGCAGCGAGGGCAACGAAGTGATCGACGAGGCCGAGGAAATGAAGTCCGCGATCGGCGTCGTCATCGACCGCGACCTCTTCCCCGACAAGCTCTTCGCCCCCGCGAAACGCACCGACCTCATGCCCGACGGCACCAACCCCGTCCTCGACAAAGAACTCCGCAGCGAGATCTTCAGCCAAGGGACGCTGATGCTTCGCGTCGTGATTCAAGTCAGCATGTTCATCTCGATCTTTCTGATGGCGGTCCTGCTCTTTTGGAGGCCCGACTGGGCGGGGTACTACGTCGCCTACGTGATCACCTTCAACCTGCTCGTCGGCCCGGTCTTTTCCGCGGGCAGCATCACGCAGGAACGCGAACGCAAGACCCTCGGCCTTCTACTCACGACCCTCCTCAGGCCCGGCACGATCATCCGCGCGAAGCTGCTCGCCGCGCTCAGGGTCTCGACCGTGCTCACCTTTCTGCTCACCGAGCAGCTCTTGCTCGCCTACGTGCTCGTCCCGAATTTGCAGACGCGGTTCTGGACTCTCCCCGTCTACCTGCTGATCATCGCCACGACGTGCCTCGCCACCACCACCACCGGCCTGATGTGCTCGGCGCTCTCGCGTAAAACCTCGGTCGCGATCGTGACCACCTATCTGGTACTATTCGCCCTGTTCGTAGGGCCGGTCGGGCTGAAACTCTATATGCGCGACTTTGTGGAGTCGGTCTCCGAGTCGAAGCTCTCCGCCATGACGATCTCCAGTCCCTACGCCGCCGCGCTCAGCATCGTCATCCCCCCCGACAAGAGCAGCATGGTCGGCACTTATGCCGCCGCAAACACTCCGCCGGTACGCTTCCCCGGCGGCTTCGCGATCCCGGTCTGGGGCATGTTCCTGATGTTTTATCCGCTCCTCAGCGGCGTCTTTTACATCATCGCCTATGTCGCCTTCCGATACCGCTGGTGGCGCGCGGGAGGTACATCGTGAACAACGCCGACGACGACCCCAAAGCCGACGACGACGCCACGCCCGACGCCACCCTCGAAGACGCGCGACCGCGACTCTCGAACCTGATGGAAGTCGTGATGGCGATCGCGGTCGGCGCCTCGCTGGCGCGCGGCACGCTCCTCGACGCCACCACGCAACAGCGACTCCGCTTCGGCGCAACGTCGGAATGGGTCCGCGAGCTCGGCGGCGCGATGGTCACCGGAGTCGCGATCATCGGCGGCATCGGCATCGCCGTCGAGTTCGCACGACGACGCACCCCGAAAGCCTGGGGACCAGGCCGGCTCACCTGGATGTTCACCCTTGTCTTCGGACTCGTCAACACCGCGGCCGGACTGCTCTTTCAAACCGCCGTCAGACTCCGCCTGAAAGGTGAATTCCCGACCCGCGAGATGCTCGAACGCGTCGCCCGCGTCTACGCCAGCCAGCAATTTCTCGGTGAATTCCCCTGGGCGCTCGTCGCCGCGTGGACCGTCGCCGTGCTCGCATCGACGCGCACCAGCCCGACTTCCGAATCGACCGGCGGCCTCTTCGACGCGCGCGAGATCACCGGACGCGCCTTCGCCGCCGCCGTCCTCAGCCTCGCCGTCGCCGTCCGCGTGATGCAGGCCGCCGGCCTCTGACGCGGAGCCAAGACCCCGCAATCACCCGCGGCCCGAAGCTCAAGGAATCCGGTCGGGATTCGCCACGATCGGCGGCTCGCGGTCGACAATGCTGTCGATCAAGCCGTAATCCCGCGCTTCCTCGGGCGACATGAACCGATCGCGATCGGTGTCGTCCTGCAAACGCTCGAGCGTCTGCCCCGTGTGCCGCATGTAAATCTCGTTGAGCTGCCGCTTCATGCGGATGAACTCCTCCGCGTGAATCATAATGTCGGTCGCGGTCCCTTCCATGCCCGCGAGCGGCTGGTGAATCATGATTCGGCCGTGCGGCAACGCGTAACGCTTGTTCTTCGCCCCCGCCGCCAGCAACAGCGAACCCATGCTCGCGCACTGCCCCAGGCAGTACGTCGCGACGTCGCACGAAACCCACTGCATCGTGTCGTAAATCGCCAGGCCCGCCGTCACCGAACCGCCCGGACTGTTAATGTACAAGTGGATGTCGGCCTTCGAATCCTGATGCGCCAGCACGAGCATCTGGGCGACGACCAGGTTGGAGACGTTGTCGTCGATCGCGGTGCCCAGGATGATGATGCGATCCTGGAGCAGTCGCGAATAGATATCCATCGCGCGCTCTTCGCGTCCGGAGCGCTCAATGACGATCGGTACCAGCGGCATGGGTTCGTTCCTCGCTCGAATCTCGTGTTGCTGCTTAACTCGTCGCCTTCGTCTCGCCGCTCGACATGCGGCCGACCACCTCGTCGACGAGGCCGTACTCTTTCGATTCGACCGCGGTCAGGTAACGGTCGCGCTCGGTGTCGCGCGCCACCCGCTCGATCGGTTGACCCGTGTGCTTCGCCAAAATCTCGTTGATCGTCTTCTTGCTCGAGATAATCTCTTGAGCCTGAATCTCGATGTCCGAAATCTGACCGCCGACCTGCCCGTAAGGCTGGTGGATCATCACCTTGGAATGCGGCAGCGCGTAACGGCGACCCTTCGTGCCGCCCGCCAGCAAAACCGCAGCCCCCGACGCCGCCAGACCAATGCAGTACGTCGCGACGGGACACTCGATGAACTGCATCGTGTCGTAAATCGCGAGCGTCGCGGTCACGCTGCCGCCCGGACTGTTGATGTAGAAACTAATCCCTTGCGACCGATTCTCGTACTGCAAAAAGAGAAACTTCATCACCGCGTTGTTCGCGACCGCGTCGTTGATGACGCCTTCAAGGAAAACGATCCGGTTTTCCAGCAGCAAATCGCCGAGCGTCATTTGCCGCTGCCGCGCGTAATCGCGGTACCGTTGGAGTTGCGGCGGCGAAATTGGAGAGTCCACCGGTTCGAAAAAGTGCATCGGAATGTCCTTGAAAACGTCGCGCCGGCCTACCGCGCGGCCCGGCGCCGCTCACTCTCTTTTTCAATCGAGACGTTCGACCGCTGACTTGATACGCGCCGTGCGCGCGCCGCGTTTCGCCGCACCCTCCGGCGTCGAGTCCACCCGACGCCCGCGGCTCAATCCTCGGCGGTTGCAGCCTCTGCGGGCGCCTCGGCTTCCGAGCCCGCGGCAAACGTCTCGTCGAGCGTCTCGACCGCGACCTCGGCGGTGGACAAATCCATCGCCTCGTTCTCAACCGTCGCGAACTCCAACACGCGCGCCAGCGCCTTCCGCTCAAGAATCTGCGTCATCAACAGATCCTGGAAACCTTCCTTCTCAAGCCGGGCGCGGACGCGTCGCGGACTCTCGTCGGTTCGCGCCGCGATCGACTCGATCTCCATCTCGAAATCGTCGTCGTCGATCTTGATGTCCTCGGCCTCCGCGATCTTGGCGAGCAGGAAGAACTCGCGCAACGACCGCGTGGTCTCCTCGTGAGCGTTCGCCCGCAACGAGGCCTCCCGAGCACGAATCGCGTTGTCGTCAAGCCCGCTCTCGCGCAGCTCGCTGATCCGCCGCCGCAGTACCGTCGACTCCTGCCTCGAAACCAAGTCGGGCGGCAAATCAATCTTCACCTTGCGGAGCAACTGATCGAGAGCCGCCGCCCTCACCGCCTCGCGCTGAGCCGTCTCATACTGACGCTCCAGCGACGCCTTAATGAGCGTGCGCAACTCGGATTCGCTCTCGAACCCGAGCTTATCGAAGAACGCCGCATTCATCTCCGGCATCTGATATTGCTTCAAGTCGTGCACGCGACACGTCATCTGAATCGTCTGACCACGCAGCGCGGGGTCGGTCGCGCTGGTTCCAATGACCGCGTCGGTCGTACGCGCCTCGCCCGGCAAGATGCCGACAAACGCCTCGCCCGCCTTCGGAACGGTGCCGTCCTGGAACCGAAGTTCAGGCTGGAGACGGAATTGCGTCTCTTTCGACTCGTTCAGCACGCGGCCCTTGAATTCGAAGGCGAGGTCCGCGGTAATCAAGTCGCCGATCTCGGCGCCGCCCTCGAACTTCGGCACCACGCGGGCATATCCCTCGGCGATCAACTTCAAACGCCCGTCGACGTCGGCGTCGAGCACGGCGCGAGTCGGACGCTTGACCACAAGCCCCTTGTACTCGGGCAGCTCAAACTCGGGCCGCACTTCCAGCTCGAGCTCGAACCGCAGCGGACCTTCGTCCGGGAGCTCGATCGCCGTCGGGTCGATGTCGGGCTGTTCGATCGGATTCAACTTGTAGTCGGCGTCGAGCTGCTGAATGGCACCCGCGAGCAGCGTGTTTTTCACCTGCCCCGAAACTTCCTTGCGGAATCGCTTCTCTACAAGCTGACGGGGCGCGCGGCCGGGACGGAAGCCCGGAACTTGTGCCTCGCGCTTCATCTCGCCGAGCGTTTCCGCGAACTGACGCTCGATTTCCGGCCGCGCGATCGCGATTTTCACCCGCTTTTTGCAGGGAGCCAGATCGATAATTTCGACGTCCAGGTCGAGTTTGCGCGGGGCGAGCAAAGCTTCGGTTTCTTCGCTCGGAGCATCGGCAACTTGCACCGGAGACTCATCGGAATCGGCAGTCATCATGCTTTCCTCGTTCGAAGGCCGGCGGGACAGCTTGATCGGCCGTCACACGCCGACTCAAAGGAGCGAAAGCCGCGGGCCGGTCTTGGTCGTCGGCACAAAAGTTGGTTCGACCGACGATTTTCTGAGAGCGGGAGATGGGATTTGAACCCACGACAACCACGTTGGCAACGTGGTGCTCTACCCCTGAGCTACTCCCGCGTGCGAAAGAAGAAGACCAAGGTTGCCCTCGACCCCCCTCAATGCGGCATACCTCCCTACTATAAAGCGGATCGGTCTGATTTCAAGACGGCTCTCCCGCAAAAGCCGAAGCCGATGCGCGGACGAGGTCTAGGGCAACGTTTAGGCCGACGCGGCGGGCTGGTCGGCGCGGGCGTCCGAGGTCATCGAAATGAGGTCGCACGGCGCGTCCGAAGGCGCGCGCAAGGACGCGCCAATCTCGACGTAAGTTCAAGCTCTATCGAACCGAAAGCCACTTTGGCTTCGTTTTGTCAAACCACGTTTCCGCGTCTCGGCACGTGATTGAATTAGGCCAGGTGTCGCCTGTAAAAAGGTCGTCCGCGAGCGACTCCAAGTTTTCGAGGGGACGGTATTGGGACGCGCGGCGGGCTCGATTCAATGCGGGGGTCGGACGGACGGGGGACTCAAAATAATCGTAGGCGCCAGGGAGGGGGCGCACAACTCACGCTTGCTCGCATGCGGACACGGTGACATGCCATAGTATGTCTTAATTATTCAGGAGTTGGGTCGTCGCGGGCGTTGGAAGCGTCTGGGAAGGGCTGGAAAATCGACTGCTTTGGTTTCCGGAAGTCAGGGTAGAATACCAGTTGCGTCCAGACGCGTGGTTGGATAGCTTAAATGAGCCGTTGCGGTGCGATGAATCGCCGATCTTGCCGGTCTCGGCGTGGGCGTTCCCTGAGAAGCAGAGAAAATCCATGGACTACCAACTGGAGGTTGTGCGCGGCCGAAGCGGCTCCACAACAATCCGGCTCGCGGACGGTGTCAACTCGGTCGGCCGACACGATGAGTGCGTGCTTCGCATCAAGTCGTCACAGGTGAGCCGTCGTCACTGCGAGTTGTTTGAAAAAAAGGGTTGTTGCTCGTTCGCGACCTGAAGAGTTCAAACGGAACCTTTGTGAACGGCCAGAGGGTTCAGGACCAGCGGGTCTTGGAGCCCGGCGACGAGTTGACGATTGGTCCGGTGAAGCTGCGCGTCACCAAGATTGGTGTTGTGACGCCGGTGCGGGAGGCGCCCGTTGCGAAGGCAGGGGACACGGCGATCGCCGAGGCGATTGTACCCGACGATGAATTCGAGATCGACTTTGACGACCTTCCGCCCGCTTCGTTCGAGGAACCTGGGGCCGTCGAGGCCGGCACGGTCCAGAATGAAATCCCGATTGAGTCCGCGCCGGTAGAGAAAGCGGTCGAGCCGGCGGCGAAAGCGGCCGTTCCGAAGTCAAAACCCGCTCCCGCGCCTGCGCCGGAGCCCGTCGCGGACGTGCCGTCGAGCGCGGACGACGCCGTGGCGGATTTCTTGCTGGGCATCAAGCTTGACGAGGATGATTGAGCCGCCGCACGCGGCTCCTGCCGCAGGGTGCCGATCGTTGCAAAATGATGGAAGTCGATTTCGACCCACACCCGACCCGTGAAGCACTAGAGGAACGGGGTTCACCCCAGATTTAAAGGACTTCGTCACGATGGCGCGTCACAAGACTTCGCCCGAGTTGCTTCAGGCCAAGACGTCGTTGGCGGAGCGGCTTCGGGGTCTGCGAGACGAAATGTTTGGCGAGCGCGGCGGGCCGGAGATGGCACGGCGGCTCGATGTACCGATTCGCACGTGGTATAATTATGAATCAGGCGTGACGATTCCGGCCGAGGTCGTCTTGCGGGTGATTGAGATGCTCGGGGTCGAGCCGCTTTGGCTGTTGCACGGGACGGGGCCGAAACATCGGACGATGACGCCGATGCCGGGCGTGCCCGCGAGCGCGACGGGCGAGGTGGCGAACTGGCACCTGCGCGAAGCGTTGCGGATTCTTGAGGAGCGCGGTTCGACGCACGGGGGCGTGGGGAAGCACCGGTTGGTGGGGGCGGCGGAGGGCGGCGACGCGGCCCCGGACGGCCGCGCGGTGTTCATTCAAGTCGACGACTCCACGAAACCCGGGCCGGGCGACGCGACTTCCGGGGGCGCGGGGCCTAAGTTCGTGCCCGCGCCGACGGAGTGGATCGACGACGTCTCGAAATGCCGTTGCGTGCGCGTGCACGACGACACGATGACGCCGATCGTCCTGCCGGGCGGCTGCGTCGGCTACTCCGACGTCAACGAGTCGGTCACGGCGCTGAGCGGCGAAATGGTGGTGGCCGCGCGCGATCAGGACGACTTTCCGCTCGTGCGTTGGTTCGAGGTTTGCGGCCGATTCGCGGTGCTCCGCGCCGAGAACAGCGAGTTGGAACCCTCGCCGATCGTGGTCGAGCTGGTCGACGAGTCGCGGCCGCGCGGCTGGCGGCTCCGTCGAGTCCTGTGGGTTGCGACACCGCATTGAGACGCGTTCAGAGCGCGATCGCCGCGTCGAGACACGGTAGGATCATGATCTTACCGTCGCCCATGCGGCCGGTGCGGGCGTGCGTAACGATCGCCTTGATCGCGGCGGGGGCGTCGGCGTCGCTTACGAACAGCGTCAGTTCGACTTTGGGCAGATACGACGTGTCGTATTCGCTGCCGAGGTAGCGATGCAGGCGGTCCTTCTGTCGGCCGAAGCCCATCGCCTCGCGAACCGTGCCCCCAAGGACGGCGACGTCCTCGAGCGCCTCGAGCACCGCCCCGGCGCGGAACGGCTTGACCAGCGCGATGATCTGAACCACGGGGCGTGCTCCGTTGTCGACGTTGGGGAGAGCGCTTGACGCAAGCGCCCGCGAGTTTAAGTCGTCCGACGCCGGTCCACGCGACGAACGAAGCGTGTTCAGGATACCAACTCAGGTGGCGAATTCGACCTTGAGCCGCGAGTTTGTGGTTCTGGGCGCGGGGGCGGTCGGCTCCGCGGCGACATATCACCTCGCGCGGCGCGGGCGGTCGACGACGCTTGTCGAGCAGTTCGAGATCGGCCACGACCGCGGCAGCTCGCACGGCTCCGCGCGCATCATCCGACATTCCTACGCCGACCCGCTCTACGCAGGCTTGATGCCGCGCGCGTTCGAGGTCTGGCGGGCCCTCGAAGCCGACGCCGGGCGTTCCTTGTATATTCGCACGGGCGGCGTCTCAATCTGCCCGCCCGAGAGCGACTATGTCGCACGCGTGGCCGCGAATTTGGCCGCCGGAGCCGTCTCGCACCGTCGGATGTCGGGGGCCGAGTTGCGTCGCGCCGTCCCGCAATTTCAGACGCCCGAGAATCACGACGCCGTCTTCGAGCCCGACGCCGGCATGCTGCTCGCGGCGGATTGTCTCGCGGTCGAGCTCCAACTCGCGCGGGCTTACGGCGGCGACCGCACCACGATTCTCGACCGTCGGAAGATTCTGCGCATCGACCTCGAAGCCTCGCGGCCGACGCTCGTCACCGATGCCGGCACGATCGTCGCCGATAAGCTGATCGTGGCCGCCGGAGCCTGGGTTGCGCGACTGCTCCCCGTCTTGCCCGTCGCCCTCGCACCGACGCGACAATGGGTGACCTATTTTCGGCCGGAACCGCTCGAAGCCTACGCAATCGGTCGATTCCCGGTCTTTATCGCGATGGGCAACGACCGCGACCACGACTTTTACGGCATGCCCGCCCATCTCGGAGTCGGCGTCAAGGTCGCGCGGCACGGCGGCCCGTTGGTTGATCCCGACCAGGTCGATCGCGTGGTGGACGACTCTTACCGCGACCTTGTGCGCGCTTTTTTGAGGCAACACCTGCCCGCTTTAGCCGCGTCGCCGATCGACCTCACCGAGACCTGCCTCTATACAATGAGCCCCGACGAGCATTTTCGCGTCGACTTTCTCGAAGGCCGCACCGACGTCATCGTGGCAAGCCCGTGCTCCGGCCACGGCTTCAAGTTTTCGTGCCTCGTCGGGGCGGTCGCCGCGGACTTGGCTGAAACCGGCCAAGCGGAAACTGCCGACGCCGCCTGGAAACTGGGCGTTACCTCCAAAACGGCCTGAGATGCGCACTTCAGCCTCGGCTTCGCTGCAAAAAAGCGACCTCGACCGCACGCCGACTTTGGTTTCAGCGTAAATGAAGTTAGACCCTCCCCCGCGACGAAGTCAAATTCGGCTTTCGTCGCCGGATCCCGGTTGAGACCGCGACGACCCGACCGACCCGATTGATAAGAATTGTCCTTGCATTCGGCTTCAAAATTGCAGACAACCGTTCTAGCGAGTGTCGAGCCACAGTCCATACTTGCTGACGAGAGCCGCCGATCCCTCCCCCTGTCGGCGCGACGCAAGCCTCAGCCCGCCGTTGCTCCCGCCTCGGAGGTAACCCTCATGACTCTCTTGGATCGGCTTGAAGTCGTCGGGCGCGCTACCGGCCGCAATGCGAGCGCGTGGCGTCTCGCGGGTCTGGCCGGGGTGCTGGGCGTGTTGGCGGTCGTGTGCGTCAACCTGGCGATATCGGCCATGGAACCGCCGGCCGAAGGCGCGTCGCCGCAATCGTTGCCGCGGCCAAAAGGCGGCTCGCTCTTGATCTGCGGCGGCGGCAAGTTGTCGGACCTGATTCGCGACCGCTTCGTCCAGCTTGCCGGCGGCAGCAACGCGAAGATCGTCTTCATCCCGACCGCGCTGCGCGACGCGAACCGACCGCGTTTTACCCTGAACCTCGACGCCTGGAAGAACCAGCACGTCGCGTCGATCCGCATTTTGCACACGCTTTCCCGCGCGACGGCGAACGACCCCGCGTTCGTCAAGCCGCTCGCCGAAGCCACGGGCGTTTGGCTCTGCGGCGGCAATCAGAACGTTTTGACCGAAGTTTATGCCGATACGGAGGTTGAGCGGCAGCTTAAGGGTCTGCTCGATCGCGGCGGAACGATCGGCGGCACGTCGGCCGGCGCTTCGGCGATGACGCGCGTGATGATCGCCGGCGGTCGCGACCATGCCCAAACCGGCCGCGGCTTCGACCTGCTCCCCGGTGCCGTCGTCGACCAGCATTTCCTCCGCCGCAACCGCGTTTCGAGGCTCGTCGACGTCCTCTCCGATCACCCCGACCTCGTCGGCTTCGGCATCGACGAAGGGACCGCGCTGTGGATCGACCTGAAGGCCCGTAGGCTCAGTGTTTTGGGCGATTCCTACGTCTTTGCCTACGTCCCCGCAGCCTCGAACCGCCCCGAGCGTTTTGAGATCATGAAGGCCGGCGACGAAGCCAACCTGTCAGCCTTGCAAGGCTCGGGCAACGCCGTCGTTTCCAGGATCGATCTCTAAACTTCGCGCCCGCAACAGCCCGCCAATACTCCATTTCACGCGGCCGACGCATCACTCGTCGTCGCGTTGCGACCGCCCCAGCCTCTTTCTTCCGCCTAAACGTCGCACGATCTTGAAAAAAACCTCAAGCTTTCTCACATTGCCTATCTTCCGCAATCCATAATCTCGTAGAATGTGATCGATCCAATTCTTGACTTCGCGCGCCGCGTCGAGGATTGGTAATAACTGTGGAAGTGTCGCACCTACTTTTGGAGAAGCACCCCATGAGACTGCGCCGAGTTCTCGGTTGGACGGCGGCTTCGGCCGTTCTCTTTGGTATCAGCGGATCTGCGTGGGCGCAGGCCCCGTCGAAGCAAGCGCCGACCCCGGTCGCGCCGACGAAGCAAACCCCGCCGGTTCCCTCCAAGACCTTGCCCCCGGTCCCGGCCAAGACGTTGCCCCCGGTCCCGGCCAAAACGATGCCCCCGGCGCCGCCGAAGGCGATGCCCGCGACCCCCGCCAAGTCGACGCCGCAGGCGATGCCCGCGACCCCCGCCAAGTCGACGCCGCAGGCCCCGCCGAAGCCGATGCCCGCGACCCCCGCCAAGGTCTCGCCGCAGGCCCCGCCGAAGCCGATGCCCGCGACCCCCGCCAAGGTCTCGCCGCAGGCCCCGCCGACGCCCGTGAAAAAGGCGTAAGGACTGTTACAACCTCACGTTAGGTACGAAGGTTCCCGCTCGTTGCGGCGCTGGGGACCTTCGTGCCGATGCCCGCGCAGACGTCGTCCGGCGCACGGCGAGACCGTGCGGAGCCGCGTCACCGACCACTTGTGATGGTCGGGCGGCGCGCCGTCTGTTATTCTTGAGCGGCAAAACGGTCGTCTGGACGGCCACGCCCCAATCCGAACCCCTTGAGACGCCTTCATGACCCATCCCTGGCACGACGTCACTCCCGGCGAACACCTGCCTTACGAGTTTAACGCCGTCGTCGAAATCCCCATGGGTTCGAGCGTCAAGTACGAGCTTGATAAAAAGACCGGCTTGTTACGACTCGACCGCATGCTGTACTCCGCGGTCTACTACCCCGCCAACTACGGCTTCGTGCCGCAGACCTACGCCGAGGACGACGACCCGCTCGATGTCCTCGTCCTCTGCCAAGAGGCCGTCGCGCCGATGACGCTCGTCACCGCGCGGACGATCGGCCTCATGACGATGGTCGACGGCGGCAAAAAAGACCACAAAATCCTCGCGGTCGCCACCGGAGACCCCGAATTCAACAGCTTCCGCGACGCCCGCCAACTTCCTCCGCATCGCCTCGCGATGCTCCGCCGCTTCTTCCAAGACTACAAGCAGCTTGAGGGCAAGTCGGTCGAAGTCGACGAAATCCAGCCCGCCGAACTCTCGCTGCCGATCATCGAAGACGCGTTGCAAAGGTATAGCGCCCAGCGTCGTCGAGGATTCCACTGATCCCATGCGCGCCCTTGTCATAGGCGGGTCTGGCCAGATCGGAACCTGGTTGCTCCACACGCTTTCCGAACACGGACACGAGGCCGTCGGCACCTTCGCGACGGTCCCTTATCCTGGCTTGGTCCAGTTCGACTCCGCCCGAACCGACGAGGCCGCCGACCTCCTCAATCGAGCGCGGCCCGAGGTCGTCTTTTACCCCGCGGGCTTCACCTGGGTCGACGAGTGCGAGCGCGACCACGCGCGGGCGCGCGCGGCCAACTTCGACCAACCACTGCACCTGGCGCGCCTCGCGGCGAAGACCGGCGCCCTGTTCGTCTACTTCTCCACCGACTACGTCTTCGACGGCGCGGCCGGCCCGTATCACGAGTCCGACCCGCCCGCACCGCTCTCGGTTTACGGCGAGACGAAGCTCGCGCCTGAACGCGCTCTCGACAACGAGCTTGGCGACCGACAGTTAACCCTACGCACCGCCTGGGTTTACGGTCCCGAGCGACAAGGCAAAAACTTCGCGTACCAACTCGTTCGCGCGCTGAGTCGGGGCAACCCGCTGACCTGCCCGTCCGACCAGATTTCGAGCCCAAGTTACGGCCCCGACGTCGCCCTCGCGGCCGTTTTGCTCGCCGAGCAGCGTTGTGCAGGGCTTTGGCACGTCGCCGGCCCCGAGGTTGTCGATCGCGTCGCGTTCGCGCGCAGCCTCGCCCGCGGCTTCGGTCTCAACGCCGACTTGATCGAGGGCAAGCCGACGCGCGAGTTGAACCAAGTCGCCGCCCGTCCGCTCCAAGGCGGCTTACTGACGCACAAGCTCGACGCCGCCGGCCTGATCGCGATGCGACCCGTCGCCGCCGCCGTCGAGGATTTTCGATCCCGCCTCGCCCGCGATCCCGAAGGTCTACGCGACCCCTTCGCCGCGACGAGTTGAGCCGGCCGCACTCCGGCATTGTTCGCGAACGACGCTTTTGATCTACTCAAGCGAATGAACTCGCGGAGTCGGCCGATTCAGTCCGACCGCCGTCGTGCACCGATTCCGAAGGGTCTGAGCGGTCCTCGAGACAAATTGGGAGACGCGACATGGCTGCAGCCGACTCCCAGGCCTCGTCGACCCGAATCGAAATTGGAGACCGACCGATCAACCTGACCCAGGTCCTCAAACGCGCCGGCTGGGTTCAACACGGCGGCGAAGCAAAGGCGTTGATCACCGACGGTCAAGTGCTCGTAAACGACGAAGTTGAACTGCGTAAACGTCGAAAAATGGTGGTCGGCGACCGCGTGGCGATCCTCGACGGACCCTGTCTGATTTTGGCCTGACGCCGCGCTCGCGAGGCGACGGCGGGAGGCGGTCCTCCCCCGAGACACGCCCTTTCCCCCTCAGGCCAGGACGGCCAGGATTGTGAAGTGCCCGACGGTTCGCGCCGCAATCTTTAACATGGGGAAAGTTCGATGAGACGCATTGGGATCCTCACCGCGGGAGGCGACACGGCCGCGCTGAACGCCACCATCATGGGCGCGGTCTTGCGCGCAAATCAGTTGCGGGTCGAAGTTTACGGGATCATCAAGGGCTTCAGCGGCTTGCTCAACCCGCAGGTGCCGCACGCCCACCTCAACCCGCTCTTTCAGGCGCTTCCGGAACTGAGCGAAGTGCGCGGCGGGACGCTTCTGGGTGCTTCCCGCGACTACATCGACGACAGCGACGAAGAAACCATCGCGCGCGTCGCCGAACGACTCCATCGTCTTCAAATCGACGGCCTGATTTGCGTCGGCGGCGACGGCACGCTCAACGGCATGCAGGCTCTGAGTCGGCATTTGCCCGTCGTGCTTGCTCCCAAGACGATCGACAACGACCTCGGCCTCAACTATCTCGAGGAACTCCACGAGTGGTCGCGGATCGACGAGCCGAGTCCGCGCGGATACGCCTACAAAAAACGGCCCGGCCGCGAGTTTAACCTCGAAGACATGGTCAACTTCGTCACCCCGGGCTACGCGACCGCCGTCTACGTCTCGGCGCTCAGCGTCCAGCGGATCAGGACCACCGCCGAGAGCCATCGTCGCGTCGCGATCATCGAAGTCATGGGGCGCGACTGCGGCATGATCGCGCTTGGCACCGCCTACGGACAGCCCGACCTGATTCTCATTCCTGAATCTCCCGTCGACCCCGACCCGCTGGTGGAACGCGTCGTTGAATTACTCGACATCCAAAAACACGCCGTGATCTGCATCTCGGAAGGCATCGTTGACGTCCACGGCCAAATTCTCGGCTCGGTAACCGCGAGTAAGGACCCCGCCGGCAACCTCCAATACAGCGGCGCCGCCGAAGCGCTCAAGCGGCTCCTCGTCGATCGCATCGGCGACGCGTTCTTCACCAGCCACCGCCGCAACGAAAGCGCCGATGCGGCCATCTTCGTGCGTAAAATCGGACACACCCAGCGCGGCGGCCGGCCCGTACTCTTCGACCGCTTTTACGCCTCGCAGCTTGGCGGCAAGTCGGTGGAGTTACTCGTCGACGGCTATCACAACTGCCTCGCCACTCTCCAGTATCGCGACAACGGCTTCTATCTCGACCACCTCGACGCCAACAAGCTCCGCGACCGCTGGGGCGTGATTCACGCACGGCCGCTCTCCACGACTTTCTTCGACCCGAAACGATTTCAGCCCTCCCCCAAAGGCGTCGAATACCTGCACTCGATCTTCACCAACGCCCTCGGCGTCGACGACGTCGAGAGCATCCGCACCATTTTCTCCACCGGCAACCTCACCCACTCGTACGACTCGGTCAACGTCGACATCAACCGGCGCATCCGACGGCTCGCCGAAGAAACCTAACGCCGCGCCCGCGACGCGATAACATTCGCAAAAAACGCGCGGGACCGACGCTCAATGCCCGGCGCGTTTGACGTCGCCGCGCGCGAAGATGCTCGCGACGTAATTCAAGACGTCGGTCGCCGAATCTTCGTCATAACCGTAGTCGCGAATCAACCGGCTTTTCACGATGTCGATCTTCTCCTGCGTGTCCTTGTCGACCACGCTCGAGACCAGACTCGTCAGCTTGATCGTGTCCTTCTGATCCTGAAACAGCTTGAGCTCAAGCGCCTTTTGCAAACGCTCGTTCGTTTTGTAGTCAAACTTGCGCCCGTCCAGCGAGAGCGCTCCGATGTAATTCATGATTTCGCGTCGGAAGTCGTCCTTGCGGCTGTCCGGGATGTCGATTTTTTCCTCGATCGACCGCATCAAACGCTCGTCGGGCTCCTCGGTCTGACCGGTGTACTTGTTCTTCACTTTCTCGCGCTGCGTGTACGCCTTCACGTTGTCGATGTAGTTGGAACACAACCGCGAAAGCGCGTCCTCGTCCGCCGCGATCGCGCGCTGCACCTCGTTTTTCGCAATGTCCTCGTACTCTTCCTTCACCACCGCCAATAAATGCTTGTAATGCTTCCGCACGTCTTCATTGTTAATGAGCGAGTGGTGTTTGAGTCCCGCCTCGAGCTCGTTCAAGACCATGAACGGGTTGACCGACCGCTCGCTCGCGTGCGCCACCAGCGCATTGGAAATTTTGTCCTGCACGTACCGCGGACTAATTCCGTGCATGCCTTCGCGCTCGGCCTCTTCGCGCAGCTCCTTGATGTTGTCCTCGGTGAAACCCGCGAGAGTTTTGCCGTTGTAGAGTTTCAGCTTTTGCAAGAGCGTCAGTCCCGCGTTTTTCGGTTCCTCCAAGCGGGTCAAAACGGCCCACATCGCCGCGACCTCGAGCGTATGCGGCGCGATCCGCTTGCCGCGGACCTTGCGGGCATTGTAGTCCTTCTCGTAAATCTTGATCTCGTCCGAGAGGCGCGTGACGTACGGCATGTCGATTTTGACCGTACGGTCGCGCAGCGCCTCCATGAATTCGTTCGACTGGAGTTTCTTGTATTCCGGCTCGTTCGTGTGCCCGATGATCACTTCGTCGATGTCGGTCTGCGCGAACTTCTTCGGCTTGATCTTGTGTTCCTGGCTGGCCCCGAGCAGGTCGTAGAGAAACGCGACGTCGAGCTTGAGCACCTCGATGAACTCGATGATGCCCCGGTTCGCGATGTTGAACTCGCCGTCGAAGTTGAACGCGCGCGGGTCGCTCTCGGTTCCGTACTCGGCAATTTTCCGGTAATTGATGTCGCCGGTCAGCTCGGTCGCGTCTTGATTCTTTTCGTCCTTCGGCTGGAACGTGCCGATGCCGACGCGGTCCTGCTCCGAAAGGATCAGCCGATACACCCGGACGTCGCCCAACACGCGCGACCAGTCGCCTTCGTAACGCGCCATGCGCTCATTGAACATTTGTCGACAATATGGGCATAAATCGCCCTCGATCACAACCTCGTACGGGCTCGTCGCGGTCGACTCGGCGACGAGTTTCTCGACGAGCGCGAGTCGATCGTCGACCGGAACCAGGTGGAGCGGTTCCTCGTGCATGGGACAATCGGCGTAGTACATCGAGCCGTCGGCGCCTTCCTCGCGCCAACCGAAGGTGTAGAGCGCCCCTTCGTCGGTGTGCGAGTAACGCTCCAATCCCTTCTTGAGCAGGCGTGCGATCGTGCTTTTGGAACTGCCGACAGGTCCGTGCAGGAGCAACACGCGACGCTCGGTCCCGTAACCGTGCGCGGCGCTCTTGAGGATGTTGACCAGGTTCATCAGCGGCCGTTCCAGGCCGAAAATCGCGTCCTGGCCGCCGTTCAGGGGATCCTCGAAGAACTTGTACCGCGTGAGCTTTTCCTTGTTGACGACGATCTCCTCGGTCCCCAGCGCGAGAATCATGTCGTAGACGCGTTGGTACGCCGAACGAACGACGCGAGGGTCGCCGCGTACGATTTCGAGATACTCGGCGAACGACCCTTGCCAATTTTTTTTGCGGAAGTCCGCCGCGTCTTGGCGGGTCGCGATCATCGCGATCAGTTCCGATCCTGTGAGCATGGACCGAATCCTTCCTATCGGAGAAGCCGTCGATGAGCGTCAGGCGCGGGCGGACCCGCGGCGCGATGTTCCGATGTGACGATGCAATGTCGATCGCGCGAGATTTACGTCCGTCGATTGGAACGCGGGCTCGATTAAAACTCGATCCGACTTCATTTGACTTCGCGGAACGAGCGGACGCGGCTCCCCATCGAAAGGCTCAAAACGCGTTGTTTTCATGCGGGCAAGAACGTGCAACCCGCATGAATCGACAAAGACCATCCATCAAATTAGAGCCCCGCGAGGCGGTTTTTGTCAAGCGCATCCGCGCGTCGCCGCCGTGTTGGGACGCTTGGAGGCAGCCGGCCGCCTTCGGGTCGCGTCCCCGCGGGCGTCGCGCGTTCGACGCAGCGGGCGGCGACCTGTTTAATCGTCGCGCGGCGCGCTTTCGGGAACGCAGCGGGGGACGCGCGAGGAGAGTCTGAAAATCGATGCTCGCGACGGAATCGGGGAGCGGATTTCAACGATGTTACATTCGGAACCGGTCACTTGCTTGGAGCCTGATAGAACCAGTGATTTGAGGTTTGAAGATCTTTCGCGAAATCCTGTCAAAAATTCGACGCGGCGGGTCTGCTTCAATACAAAGCCCCCAAGAGTATACGCGGCGCGACTCGCCGAAGGCGTCGAAAGACATGTGGGAATGGATCGCTCGCAGGACCGGCATCCGACTCTCGCGCGAGCAGATATGTCCGGGGCACTCGAGTCCCTGGAAAATCTTCTGCGATCTGTTTTTTCTGCGACCCGAGTTGGTTTTGATCCACGGGCCGCGCGGCGGGGGAAAATCGTTTCTCGCGGCTCTCGATACCCATCTGAGCAGTTGCTTGCGGGCGGGGCAATCGACGCGCATCCTCGGCGGCAGTCTGTCGCAGTCGGCCCAGGTGTTTCAGGCGATGCGTCGCTTCGCTCGCGACTCGGACCCTGATTTATTCACCAGCGGCGGGACGATCTCGAGCTTGACGAAATCCAACGCCTCGTACGCGAACGGCTCCGAGGTCGGCATTTTGGCGGCTTCGAGCAAGAGCGTCCGCGGACCGCACGTCGCTTCGCTCAAGCTTGACGAGGTCGACGAAATCGACTCGGAGTTACGCGAAGCCGCGATGGGGATGTGCATGGAGGTCAACCAGATCCCGCCGTCGATCGTGATGACGTCGACCTGGCATCGGACCGCCGGACCGATGTCCGCGCTTCTCGAACAGGCCCGCGAAGGGGCGTTTCCGTCGTATTCGTTCTGTGTTTTCGAGGTTTTGGAGCGTTGTCCCGACGAACGGTCGGGCGCAAATAATGAAAATTGTCCACGTTGTCCACTCTTTCGATATTGTCACGACCAAACCGACGGCGGTCCGCCCAAAGCCAAAAGGTCGAACGGACATTACTCCATTGATTCGCTCATTCAAAAACTCAAGGCGACGAGCTTAAGGACGTTCGAGTCGGATTATTTGTGTCTCGGCCCGCGTGCCGAAGGGGTATGGTTCTCGTCGTTTCAGCGTTCGTTGCACGTCGATCCCGCGGCGGAATACAACCCGAAACTCGCGGTGGAGCTGGCCGTCGATACGGGAGTTTATACCGGCGCGATATTTTTCCAGATCGCGGAACGCGCGGGCAACGATAATGAACAGGGAGAGGAAATTTTAATCTTCGCCGACTATCTCGCGGAAAACCGCTCCGCCGAAATGAACGCGCGGGCGATTTTGGAGCTGTCGCGGGCGCGGTGCGGGGGACATATTTCGCGGGTCACGACCGACCCGTCGGGTGATTATCGCAATGCCGTCGGCCCGACCGTATTCAGCGAGTATCAGCGTGCCGGATTATCGAAGCTCGAACCCTGGCCGCTGGGTTCGGTGGCGAGCGGCCTGGCCTTGATCGATTCGTTTCTGCAACCCGCCGCAGGTCCGCCGCGGCTGCGGATTCACCCGCGCTGCGAGGCGTTGATCAGTGCGCTCGAGAATTATCGGAGAAAGAAGCGCGGCGGCCAGTGGCTCGATTCTCCCGAGGATCCGCAGCACCCGCACGAGGACTTGGTCGACTCGTTGCGCGGCGGTCTGCTTGCGTGCTTCCCCGAGGGGCGAGACCGTCGCCCGCAGCTTCCAAGAATCTCGGCCCGGCAGGTTTTTTGAACCATGAATACTCCATCTTCCTCGATGATAGGCAAGAAAGTCGTCACCCGTCGTCATCCCGAGTGGCGAGAACACCAGCTCCGATGGCGCTGGTTGCTCGATTCTCTCGAAGGAGGCGAGCGCTATCGGCAGGCGATTTACGGCTACGACACGCGTGGTCTCCCGATTCGGAACTTGATTCGTCACAAGCGCGAGTACCCCGACCCGCGCGACATGATCGACACCGGGATCGGGTTTCTCGGGCCGATTATCGAGGATTCCAATGCCTATCCGAACAGCAGCCGCGAAATTGGAGAGGGCTATCATCGCGACCCCGCCGCGCTCGCTTCGGACGACGACTACGAGCTGCGTCGGGCGCGGACGCCGGTGCCGACGTTCGTCGCCGAGACGCTCGATACGCATCTCTCCCGCATTTACGCGCGAGAGGTGAAGCGCGGCGGTCCCGAGGACCTCGTCGCCTGGTGGCGCGACGTCGACGGCCGCGGAACCACGATCGACCAGTGGATGATCGAGACGCTGGCCCCGCTGTTGCTCTTGTTGGGCCAAATCGACGTCCTGATGGATCATCCGGCCGCACCCGAGGGCGAGGACGTCGAAACTCGCGCCGATATGTTGCGACTCGGACTCGATCGCTGCATCGCGAGCTGCATTTTGCCTGAGAACATGCTTTGGTGGAGACTTGACCCTCACGACCGCCGCTACCTCGAGTGCCTGGTCCGCGAGAACCATCAGGTCGACGATCGGAGCCGGGTTTACTATCGACTTTGGACCGCCGAGGAGTGGACTCTCTACAACGAGGAAGGAGAGGTCGTCGCGGCCGCGGCGCATCCGTTTGGACGCGTGCCGATCATCAGGCTGTTCGACGGCCGCAAGCCGCGTTGCCGCAACATCGGGCAATCTCGTTATGAGAGTATCGCCGAACGGCAGCGCGAATACTACAACCGCGACTCGGAGTTGATTCTCTCGGACACCACGCAGGCGCATCCGCTCCTGCAAGGCCCCGAGGATTTCGTTCAGGCGGACGGCACGATCCCGATCGGTCCGAGCTGGCTGCTGCCGAAAAAGAAGAACTCGCAGGGCGGCACGGTCTCGTACGAAGGGTTCGACGTCGTCGACTTTCCCAAGGACGCCGCCGAGTCGATCCGCAAGAACAAGGCCGACATCCGCGACGACGTCGACCGCGACTCCGCGCTCGTCAAGTCGACCGGACGCGAAGGCGTCGCGCAGTCGGGATTGTCGAAAATGCTCGACTTTTCCGACGGCAACAACCGACTCGCGAAGATCGCGAAAGTCCTCGCGAAGGCCGAGGTTCTACTCGCCGAGCTCGCGCGTTGGGTCTGCTCCGACGGCGCGGTCGACCTGAACGACAACGTCGAAATCGTGGTCGTCTATCCGGCCGAATTCGACCTCTACACCGCTGCGGACGTCGCCGCCGCCACCGGCGAATTCCAGAAGATCGTCGCCGCCGCGGGGTCGTTGCCGAAGACCGAATGGCAGCTCTTAACCAGGCTGGTGCGACTCTCGTTGCCGGGCTTGGGCGATGCTCAGTACGCCGAATGCGACGAGGAAATCGCACAGTATCTCGAGGCTCGCTCGCAACCTGCTCTCGACCTCTGATCGACTTTTCACTCTCATATGGATGCAACGACTACGATGAAGCCTCAACCCAGTGATCTCGAGGAAACCGACGGCGACGAGCACGCCGACGACGAACTCGTCGAAATCACCCGCGCCGAGTTCGACGAACTGCGGAGTCGAGCCGCGACGAGTTCGCCGACGAGCGTTGAGATCGCCGAACTTGAGCGTTTGCTCGACGCCCGAGAACGGCGGCTCTCCGAGCTCGACGCCAACTATCGCTCCGCCGTTCGCGACCGCGAACTTGCCGCCGCCCTCGCCGGCAGGTCGCTTGTGCCGAACGCGGCGTCGCAACTCATCAAACTCTGGCGCGACGATTTCGAGTTGATCGAGGACGGGGGGCGCACCCAGGTCGTCGCCAAGGACGGCAGAACCCTTGAGGAATCGGTCAAGGATCGGCTGGAACAACCCGAGTTCGCGCACTTCTGTCCGGCAACGTCGCGCGGCGGCGTCCGCGGCAAAAGCATCGACGCCGTCAACCCGACGCCGGAACCGTCAAAACCTCCGCGCAACCTCGGAGAAATCGTGATTCAACAGTGGCGACACGAAGCCGCGCTCCGCAAACCCGAGTCGACGCGCACGATCGGGCTCGGCCGCCGCCGTTAACTCCATCTCGCCGTCGAGACTCTACTTAAGTTACGTATTACGACTCCACTCTCATCGGTTTTTGAAAGAACTTAATGGCTGACGCATATCTTCAAGGCATTCAGCTTTCCGAGTCGAACCAACCGGAAATCCGCAACGACATCTTCGTCGTTACGACGAACTGGTTCGTGAATCGTTGTCCGCTGGTGACGCGCGTCCCCCGCGCTCCGGCCGGTTCGACGACGTTTACCCTCGTGAGCCGCCATTTCCGGCCGCGGAGCGTGTCCGTCGCCGCCGCCGTCGCCGCCACCGACACCGTCATCAACCTCCTCGACGCCAGTTGGCTCATGAACGGCGACGTCTTGGCCTTGGTCTCGGGCGAACGCGTTGAGATTCAGAGCGACCCGAATCTGACTTTAAATCAAATCACGGTCCGACGCGGCGTGGAAGGCACAACGCCCGCGACCGGCTCGGTCGGCGACGTTCTGCAGTTGATCGGCAACAGCCGGACCGGCGCTGAAATCGACCAGAGCGGCATCGCCCTC
>JAJYDB010000278.1 GCA_021777845.1 Planctomycetota bacterium | reverse complement strand
TCCCGCCGCCCGCCATGCCGCCCATGAAGTTCGGGTGCATCGCGGTCATGCCGCCGCCCATGAAGTTGGGATGCATCATCATCCCGCCGCCGAAGTTCTGCATGTGCATCGGCATCCCGCCGCCGAAGTTCTGCATGTGCATCGGCATCCCGCCGCCGACGTGCCCTCCCTGGAAATGCATCTGGGCCTGGACGGTCGAGACCGCTCCGAGGCCGAGCGAGATCGCTCCTGCGAAAACTTGCAATACGAACCACCGCCGTGCGACGTGCGTCTTAAACATGGTCGTTGTCCTTCGTCGGTTCGAAACTCGCGTGGACGGTGGCCGACTCGTTGCGCCGTCTGAAACTGGTGTCGCGTGGATTGCAGCCCGCCATCAATGAGACGTTGCGCACCGGACTCCACATTGATATTACGCGGTCCGACCCCGTCGCGGAATCTGCTTAAGCGAAATTTAGAATTCAAAATGCTTGCCGCGGTCGGTTGGATCGATTCCAATCGCCGCGGCAGAGTCGTAGACATCCTGGTGTTTGACCGCAAAACGCGTAATCATTGAGACTTATGCCGGGGACGGCACGATCGCGACCCGCCGCGACCAGGACTGGACGCAACCCGCCACCAGGTGCTGGACCAGGTTGTAAATGAGGACCGGCAGTAGGGCGCGCGGGTGTTCCGCCAACACAATCGACGCCAGCACCAACCCGGTGCCGTTGTTGTTCATGCCGAGTCCGAACATGAGCGAAGTCCGCCGGCTGTCGCCGATCCCCATCAGCGTGCCGAGCGTCCATCCCGAAGCGAACGCGATCAGGCAAAGTCCGAAGGTCGCGGCCACCACGAGCGCTAAGAAGTCGAAGTCAGGTCGCGCGACCGCGTCCGGCAACGAAACCGATGCGTTCATGTAACACAACGTGATCAGCACCACGGAATTGGCTAATTTGAGCCGAGACTTTAGCGCGGCGACGCGCGACGCTCCGAGCGAGTGCCCTACCGCGATGCCGACGATTGACGGCGCGAGCACGAAGAGTGCGAGGAACGATCCGGCTCCACCCGAGGCGATCGAACTCAACGCGTCCGAATGAACGCGGTCCGTCATGAGTCCCGCGCACAAAAGCGCCGGCGGAGTCGTGAGCGGACTCAGCAACGTCGACGCGAGCACGAGTCCTAAACTCAATGCGGGATCACCGTTGGCGTTTTGCGACCAGGCGGTCGACGAGCCCGCGATCGGCATCGACGCCACCAAGGCCAGGCCGACCAGCAAGCTTTGAGGCTCATCGCGGTTATGCCAGAGCGGAATCGTCAAAGACAAAGCGATCAAAAACAAAAGCGGCGTCAACGAATTCGCCGCGAGCCCAACCAAGAGGGCCCAAGGACTGCGAACAAGCTCGTTGAGATGCCTCAGCCGCACTCCCAATCCGGCATTAAAAAGCAAGAGAGCCAACAGCGCGGTCGGCAAGGTCACCTGCAACTCGCCGTTGCCCGAGCCGAGACCACGCCACCCCAAAGCACGCAACCGCAGGCCCAAGTCGGGCGCGAGGGCCGCGACCAAATAGGAACCCGCGATCATCCACACAAATCGTCTTTGAATAAACGCCGCCGCTTTTTCCGTCGTCCTCGACAAAAACCCGCACATCGTGTCCAGATCTCCGTTTCATTGGGGGAAAACATGATACTAAGACCATGTCGGCATCGGCATCGTTTGGGCGACGCTCGTCCCAATTTTAACGGATTCTCTAAAGATCACATGAGCCGAAGATAAGTTGCGGCTTAGGTCGCCGCGACGGCAAACATCAAGACGCAACATCTTTGTTTGTAGTCAGTTGCGCCGAAGGCGCGGGCTTTCTCGAGGAACGCCGGTGTGTGCAAGGGAGATCGATCGAAACCGCGACCGATCTCCCGTTCAGATCGATGCTTAGCGCTTTTCGGTCCGGAAGGGAGAGGCCGGAAGGCCCGCGCCGTTGTAGAGATTGCCGGCGGGGTTACCGCCCCAGTCGTAACGCGCCGCGACGGGAGCCGCGACCTCGGGGCTGGAGACGACGACCTTGTCGCCCTCGATTCGGGCCGACGCGGGCAGCCACTTTTTATGGTTGTCGAGGATTTCAAAACCCTTCAGGGTTGCGGCGGAGTCGCCGGCGCCCGTTCCCGCGCGCAGACCGCCGTCGGCGTGTTTGAAAGTAAGCGTGATCGTGCCGTTCGCGACCTCGCATCCAGCCAAAAGCGGGCCTGAATACGAGATCGTTTCGCCGTAGACACGGGCACGCGCCCAAAGTCCAAGACGACGTCCCACCTCCTGCTTATTCTTGGGGTGAATGTCCTTCGGCTCGCCGACGTCGATCGCGACCGCCATGCCTGAGTTTGGGAGCGTGAGCGAGTCGAGCATGGCCTCGCGGACAAGCGACCAGCCGCGTCCGCTCCCGCCGGCGTCATAATTAGGTAGTTGGACCCAGGCGAACGGAAAATCTCCCTGACCCCATTTGCCGCGCCATTCCGCGACGAGAGTGCGCAACTGCAACCCATATAGAGGTTCGCGCATTTCGCGGCCGCAGTTCGACTCGCCCTGGTACCAAATCGCGCCGCGGACCGCGTAGGGTGCCAGCGGAGCGATCATCGCATTATAAAGCACTGCGGGATGATGCTGTTCGTCGCGGGGGTCGACCGGTTTGCGAGGCGCGCGCGGCGCCTGTTTTCCCTGCGCCTTCGCGTCGGCAACACGCTTTTTATGAGCCGCGAGCTGCTTTTGATAAGCCGCCATCGCCCGCGAAGGGTCGTAGGTCACGGCGCGCTTGTCCCATTCGGCGAGGAGGTTGGCGAATTCCGGCCGGCTCTTCTGGGATTCGAGACTGATCCAGGCTTCGATTGGAGTCCCTCCGTAGGACGTGTTGATCAGGCCGACCGGGATCCCGAGCGACTTCCTGAGTTCTCGCCCGAAGAAGTAAGCGGTCGCCGAAAAACCGCCGACGGTCTCGGGCGAACAGACAACCCACTTGCCCTCGCAGTCGTCGAGCGGGCTGCGCGCGGTCCGGATGGGAGTTTGGAACATCCGAATCTCCGCGTCGGAGGCGGCCGCCTTTTCTTTCTCGAAGTCGCGCGCCCGGCTCACGGTCATGCCCATGTTCGACTGCCCCGAGGCCAGCCAGACCTCGCCGACGAGGACGTCCTTCACCTCGATCGTGTTTTTCGCTTTCACCGTAAGTGTTTGGACTCCCCCCGCTTTGAGGGCGTCGAGGCGGACCATCCAACGGCCGTCGCCTCCGGCTTTCGTCGTCTTTGTTTGACCCGCGAACGCGACGACGACTTCCTCGCCGGGGTCGGCCCAACCCCAGACCGGCACCGCGACGTCGCGCTGCAACACCATGTGGTCCGACAAAATCCTTGGCAATCGTGCGTCCGCCCTTGCCGAAGCTCCGCCCGCCGCCAGTAGCAGCAAGCACAAAGAGTGGTTGCAAATCCTCGAAAATGTCATCGGTTGCTCCTTGGCCCGTACAATTGGTCGACTCGGCCCGATAAGCCGAAATGCGAGGGGAGGAATCAAGCATCATGCCCCCCTCGGCATGATTCAACCCCCGCGAGGCTGCGCGGACTCGCGGCGAATCGCTTTTTTGAATTCAGGCTTATCCCGATCGGCGCGGACCTGTCATACTGTTCGGTGAGGATTCCGACCCGACTTATCGACGGCGGGGCATGGGCCGACGACGAGCGCAGCTCATTCACGTAATTCGCGATGGCCGTGGGTACCGCGTGTGATCAAGCTTTTGCAAGTCATCCCGACGCTCGACCGCTCCGGAGCCGAAAAGCAGATGTCGATGTTGGCGCGGGGATTGCCGCGCGACCGCTTTGAGGTCGAAGTTGCGGCGCTGACGCGTCTTGGTCCACTCGAAGGCGAGCTCGTCGAGGCGGGCATTCCCATCCATTCTATTCGCAAGCGACTTAAGTTTGATCCCTTTGCGGTCGCGCGGCTGGCGAGGTTGATGCGCACGCGACGTTTCGACGCGGTATTGACCTGGATTTTCGCGGCGAACGTGCATGGGCGGCTGGCCGCGCGGCGGGCGCGGGTTCCGATCGTGCTGACGAGTGAGATGGCGGTCGATTTGTGGAAAGGCCGGGCGCAGCTTGAGATCGATCGTCGCCTCGCTGGTTGGACCGACCGCGTCATCGGCAACTCGCGCGCGGTCGTCGATTTTTATCGCAAGCAGGGCATCCCCGACGACCGCCTCGCGTGCATTCCCTCGGGGATCGGCGACGAAGAACCGCCCGACATCGACCGCGCCGCCGTCCGCGCGGAGTGCGGCACTCCCCCCGACGCCTCCGTCGCGATTTTTATCGGCCGCCTTGCGCCCCAGAAGGCGGTCGAAGACTTGCTCGCGGCGATCGACGTCTTGCAACACATCCGCCCAAATCTACACACGTGGATCGTGGGCGACGGGCCTGAACGCGAGCGTCTCGAGGGCATCGCGCACGCGTTTCAACTCGGCGCGCGCCTCCGCTTTTGCGGGCACCGCGACGACGTGCCGCGACTCCTCGCCGCTGCCGATCTGCTCGTGCTCCCCAGCCTATACGAAGGCCTGCCCAACGTTGTTCTCGAGGCGATGCGCTTTCGCAAGCCCGTCGTCGCCACGGCCGCGCCCGGTACGACCGAAGTCGTCGCCGACGACCGTACCGGCCTGCTCGTGCCGCCTGGAAACAAGACCGAACTCGCTCGTGCGATTCTGCGCGTCATCGACGACCCGGCGCTGGCGCATCGTCTCGGTGCAGCCGGTCGCGACCTCGCCGAATCCGCTTTTCATGCGACGGTCATGATCAAGCGCTTCGCGGGATTGATCGAAGACCTCGCGCGCTCAAAGGGCATCACGCTCGACGCAAGCGTTCATGATAATTGACCGACGTCGGCGTCCTTAGCGCACGTACGCATCAATAGGTGGCATCATGTGCGGAATCTGCGGCGCGGTCTGGACCGACTCGGGGCATGCGCTGTCGGAACCGGAACTCGCCGCGATGACCGCCCGGCTCGCGCACCGCGGTCCCGACGACGCCGGATTTCATTTCGACCCGCACGCGGCGCTTGGATTTCGCAGGCTCTCGATCGTCGACCTGGAAGCAAGCCGGCAACCGCTTTCGAACGAGGACGGCTCGATCTGGGTCGTTTTCAACGGCGAAATCTACAACTATCAAGCGCTCCGGCGGCGCCTCGAAGCACGCGGACACACGCTCAAAACGCACGGCGATACCGAAGTCCTCGTCCACCTTTACGAGGACGAGGGCGTCGAAATGTTCAGGCATTTGCGCGGAATGTTCGCGCTCGCGATCTGGGACGCGCCGCGTAACACTCTCGTCCTCGCGCGCGACCGACTCGGCCAAAAACCCTTGATTTACAAACACGACGGCGCGCGACTCACGTTCGCGAGCGAGCTGAAGGCGCTGCTCGCGCTGCCCAAGGCCGAGTTTCCGCGCGTCGTGAACCCGATCTCGCTCGATCAATATCTTACGTACGGCTATATCAATCATCCGCTCACTATCTTCGAAGGGGTGTACAAGCTGCCCCCCGCTCATTACGCGGTCTGGCATGCCGGGCGGCTCGAGCTGGGCCGATATTGGGCCCCCGATTGGAACGCCGAGTCGCGTCGACCGCTCGCCGATGCCGCCCACGAGCTCCGCGCCGTGCTCGAGGACGCCGTACGCGAACAAATGGTCGCCGACGTCCCGCTCGGAGCCTTTCTCTCGGGCGGGGTCGACTCGACCATTATCGTCGGCCTGATGCAGCGCGCATCGAATCGACCCGTGAAAACGTTCTCGATCGGATTTGACGACCCCGCGTTCGACGAACGCGCCTTCGCCGCGGAGGCCGCCGCGTTCCTGGGCACGGAGCACCACGCGTTCGTGGTCGCGCCGCGTGCTTGGGAAACACTTCCCGCACTCTCCGAACAATTCGACGAGCCGTTCGCCGACAGCTCCGCGCTGCCGACTTGGTTCGTGGCGCGCGAGACCCGCCGCGAGGTTACCGTCGCCCTCACCGGCGACGCCGGCGACGAG
>JAJYDB010000277.1 GCA_021777845.1 Planctomycetota bacterium | reverse complement strand
GCGGATTCAACCAAGGCTACTTTGGCATCCAGGAGCTGGGCGGCGGCAAAAAGGTGGTCATTTTCTCGGTCTGGGATCCGGGCGCGCAGAACGACCCGAACTCGGTCGACCCCAAGAATCGGGTCCGGCTGGTCTCGAAAGACGAGCAGGTGCGCATCGGCCGTTTCGGTAACGAAGGGACCGGCGGGCAGTCGTTCCTCGACCTCGATTGGAAGCCGGGCGAGACCTATCGGTTCCTCGTCCAGGCCAAGCTCGACGGCGATCGAACCGTGTATTCCGCCTCCATCGCCCCGCCCGGCGCGAAAGCATGGAGACGCCTCGCGTCGTTTTCGACGATCGCGCGGCGACGGCTCCTGAGCGGCTATTATTCGTTCATCGAAGACTTCAAACGCGACAAAGTCTCCGCGACAATCGAGCGGCGGGCGACCTTCGGCGCAGGTTGGGTTCGAACCAAGGACGGCACGTGGCGACCCTTGCGCCAAGCCGAATTCACGGCCGACGCCAACCCCGCCCTGAACATCGACGCGGGCATGCGAGGAGACCGCTTTTTCCTCGACACCGGCGGCAAAGTCAAAAACACGCACACCCCGCTCCACAAACTCATCGACCTGGCGCCGGTCTCAAAATCAAGCGACGCGCGCCCCGAACCCATCCCGGATCTTTTGAAACTCGACTGACGAGCCCGTGTGGGTCGATGGTCGGTTGGACCTTTTTCAAGGCGTCAAGAAATCAGAGGCGAGTCGGGGCGATCCTCGCGCGAGGAAGGCGCGGATCCGTTCGGTCGACTCTGACGCGACGGCGGCGAATCAACGCGCGTGGTCGAGGACTAGAATCGTCCGGCGGATCGGCAGCGTGTCGTGGTTGACCTCGAACGTGCTTGCGCCCAGACGCCACATATGATCGTGGGGAAAGCAGGCGAGAAAGTGCTCGAGAGGCGCGATCGACAGGTTGATTTTCGGCGTCTTGTAGTGCATCGGGATGATCAGACGCGGTCGGATCGAGTCGACCAGCGCGGGGATGAGCGGGAAGTCGATCGTCGGCGGCCCTCCCGCGGGGATCAGCAAGACGTCGGCGCCGCGGTACGGCTCGACTTCCTCCGGCGTCAGCGCGTGGCCGAGGTCGCCGAGAAAAACGACCTTCAGCCCTTCCGAGGCGAACGCAACGACGCTCACTTCGTCGCCGAGGTTTTTCTCGGGGCTCTCGTACACCTGCGTCGCTTGGAACGCGATGCCGCGGACGACGCGAATGCCCGGCGGCTGCGGCAACTCGAGCCCGCGGACAACCTCGAACGGCGGCTTGATCTGGCCGAGATGGCTGTGATAGCGGTCGTTCTCGTGACTGACGACGACCAGGTCCGCGCCGTCCTCGATCGGAAGATATCCGCCCGAGTCGGGCGACCGATACGGGTCGAGGATCATCGCGACCCCCGCGGTCTCGACCCGAAACGCCGCGTGACCGTACCACGTAATTTTCATCGATCCGCCTTGGTCTCGAAAGTCGCCTCGTACAACCGCGCGAGATGGGGGGTCGGGCCTGCCGCGGGGCGCGTCGCCGTGTTACACTCGGATGCGGTTCGCACCACAGCCGCACCACGATCAATCATTGAGGAGAATGACCCTCATGTCCACCACGACGCGACGCGGATTTCTGACGACCACCGGCGCGGGCGTCGCCGGCGCGCTCGCTGCGACGGCACACGCCGCGGAAAAGCCGCAGGCCCCGTCGGTCGGCGAAAAAACCTGGCTGACCTACGCGGTCAACATCGAAATGATCTGGGGCAACCTGACGGTCCCCCAGCGTCTTAAAAACGTCGCCGAGGCGGGCTTCACGCACTACGAATTCTGGCCTTGGAAGAACAAAAACATCGACGAAATGGTGAAGCTCAACGCCGAACTCGGCCTCGTGCCGGTCCAGTTCAGCGCCTTCTGGGGGATCACCAACCCGACGCGCAAGCCCGAGTTTTTGCAGGCCGTCAAAGACGCGATTCCCGTCGCGAAGAAGCTCGGCGTCAAGAAAATGTGCGTCGTCGCGGGCGAAACCACCGACAGTCTGAGCATCGACGAACAGAACAAGGCCGTCGTCGAGGCGCTCAAGGCCGCCGCCGATATCGTCGGGCCCGAAGACATCATGATCATTCTCGAGCCGCTGAACGTGCTCGTGAACCACCCGCGGCAGCTCGTCGTGACCTCGAAGCACGCGGCGCAGATCCTCAAGGCCGTCGGTTCGCCGCACGTGAAAATGCTCTTCGATTGCTATCATCAACAAATTAGCGAGGGCAACCTCACGGGGAACATCCGCAAGTATAAAGAGCTGATCGGCTACTTCCAGATCGCCGACCACCCGGGACGTCACGAGCCCGGCACCGGCGAGGTGAATTGGGGCCACGTTCTGCGGGTGATTCACGACATCGGCTATCGCGACGCGATCGGACTCGAGCTCAGCCCGCATCACGACGCGAAGGCGGCTCTGAAGGCGGTTCGTCAAGCCGACGCCGAGGCGCGCGAACGCTCGATCTAATTCCAAAAGGGACGGTTGGGCAAGGTGAAGGACCGAGGAGCGAGGGTCGCCGCGTGAATTCGAGGTGGACGCGGCGGCTGGTCCGTCCGATCGACGCCGCGGCACTGGGGGATCTCGCCTGGCGGCGACGGTTCGACCTGGTGCTCGCGGCGGGCGTTGTCTTGCGCCTCGCGACGTATGCGTGGGGTCGATCGCTCTGGATGGACGAAGGCTCGCTCGCGGGCAATATCCTCGGGCGCTCGCCGCTGCGTCTGTTCGAGCCGCTTTCGAACGTCCAAGCGGCGCCGCCGGGCTATTTGTTCGCCGAGCGCGTGCTGTCGGCGCTCAGCGGCGGGTCGCGATGGATTCTGAGACTGCCGTCGCTCGCGGCGGGACTGGCCGCGCTTTGGCTGGTCGCGCGGCCGGCGCGTCGACATCTGACCCAGACGCCGGCGCTGTTGACGCTCTGGCTCTGCGCGTTTTCGGACGACCTCGTCTACTACGCGAGCGAGCTCAAACCGTACTCGACCGACGTCGCGATCACGCTCCTCTGCCTGAATGCCGCACTCGACTTCGAGCCCCCCGAGCCGCCGCGACGACCTCGGCGTTGGGCGGGCTTGCTCGCCTTGGGGGTCGTCGCGCCTTGGTTTTCCCCCGCCTCGATCTTCATCCTCGGCGCGACGACCGTCGTATGGTTGGTCGGCAACCTGCGGGCGCGGCGTCGTCGCGCGACGGCGGCGGTCGCCGGCTTGGGGTTGATCTGGCTCGCGAGCGCGGCGACGTCGCGCGCGGCGATGCTCACGCAGCTCACCGGCGGCGGCATGTGGACTTTCTGGGACTTCGCGTTCCCGCCGCGCATGCTTTCGACCCGCGAAGACCTCGCGAAGCTGGTTCGAATCGTGCTCGACGTGTTCGTGAACCCGCTCAACCTGGTTTGGCGCGATTGGCCTTGGCCGACGGCGCTGGTCGCGGCGGCGGTGTTCGCAACCGGCGTCCGGAGGCTCGCACGCGAAAATGGACGGCTCTGCGCGCTCGCGACCTTGCCCGTCGTTTTCGCGTTCGCGGCCGCGTGGCTGCGAGTTTATCCGTTCCACGGACGCTTGATTCTCTTTCTGTTCCCTTTATTTGCGGTCGTGATCGCGCAGGCTCTCTTTTACATCTACGACCGTCTCCGCTGCCGGTTTGATCGCCGAGCGGGTTGGCTCGCGGTCGCGCTGTTTCTGTCCTACCCAACCCTCGACGCGATCTGGAACGCCTGCGGCGAGCGCGTCCGAACGTTCACCACGCACGGCGAACTCCGCGAAATCCGCTTTTGGCGCGACCCGACGTCGCGATGACGGATTCGCCGGGTACGGTTGCTCAATCTCAGACTCTTGCAACGAACTTCTATGACCACTCTTGACGCCGCGCGGTCGACGTCTTAATGTGATTATCGCACCATCCAAAGCGATGTGACCGCTCGATTCGGCCTCGGGAGGATTGGGAGCAATGTCGTTCCTCAATATGATTCCCCCCCCCCCGCGATCAAGCGGAACGCGGGTCCGCAAATTCGGATCTCAGCCTCTCGATATCCTGCTGTTGTTGGTTCTGTCGCTCTCCGCGGGTGCGACGTGGGGACTGATGGGTCGCTCGCGCGCCGTCGCGGTTGGCCTGATCGCCTCGCCGCCCGAGATCATCTTGGACCAGGTGGCGCAACGCGAACAAAACGCGTTTGAATTTCGTCTTGAGAATCGGACTGGGCGACGGATCGAGATCAAAGACGTGACCCGCCCTTGCACGTGCACGCGTCTTGACGTCACGAGCGGAACTTCGATGCCGGCGCGCGGCGCGTTGACGGCGCGCGGCGCGGTCGATACGACCAACAGGCGGGGCGCCGTCGAGACGGGGGTCGCGTTCACCTACGAGATCGAGGGGATCACCGGGCGTTTCACCTTGCCGGTGCCGATCAGGATGTTCGTCCAACCGTCGATCGCGACCGAGCCGGAGGCGATTTCCCTCGACGGCACGGCTTGGAAAAATCTCAACCTCGTCGCGGGCACCGCGCCGACCTTCCGCATCCTCAAAATCAAGACTTCCGACCCGTAACTCAAGTGGGAGCTCGTCGAGGGCTCCGTCCTCAACCGAGAATGCTCGTCGTTCCGGCTGAGCCTGCGGCTCGACAGTTCTCTGACGCGGGACATCGGCTCTTCTCTCAACGGTCCGCATTGGATCATGTTCACGACTTCGGTCGCGACCGAACAGAGGTTCCGCGTGCCGGTAAAAGCGGAGTGTCGAATGCTATTAATTTCAACTCTGATCGCTCTGTCGGCAGTGATCCAACCACCGGCAGCGGATACAAAGCCGCAATCGCGATTGCTCGAAATCGTGAACGAGCGCGAGAAGATTCGCGCGATCGAATTCAAGATCCGCGTCCACTTCACAACCTCGCCGGAACGCACGAAGCTGGAAGGCCAAGATTGGGAGATCCATCAATGGCTTGACTCTAATCCCGGCCGATTCCGAGTTGATCGCTTCAAGAGCAAGGAGCACCGCGAGGGTTCTCCCGTGACGACTCGGTATGCCCGCGACGAGAAGTCCTACAGGGTAGTTCGGCGTGCGGAATCAGCCGCCTACCCTCTCGCGGAGTTTGTGAAGGTAAAGCCTGTCACGGGTCCAGAGCTTTATGAGCCCAGGATATTCGGACTCTACTTTGAACCGTTCGGCATCATGCATAATTACGTCCTGAACGACGTGAGACGCATCGTCACGGACGCGGTTTCGTGGAAGCGCGGCGAACTCGTCGACGGTTTCGTTGAAACTTACATAAGCAAGAATGGGCTCTCATCGCGCTTCGAGTATGGGCGCGATGGTACGCCGGTGCATGTCCTCAAGACGCGAACGACGCCCAGTCGTAAGATTCGCAGCGATGTGAGCTTGGAATACGACAGACCGTTGCGGGATCACTTCAGCCTTCCGAAGAAACTGGAGCTCAAACATTATGTGAATGACGTTCTCGACATCCAAGAGACGTGGGAACTGGAGATCGTTCAGATCAATAAATCGATTGACGGCAAACTGCTCACGTGGGAGGCGCTTGCACCGCACCCTGGGGCTCGCCTTGTCACCGATAACGACAACAAGCACATCAACCGCATCTGGAACGGCAGCGGGTTCGAGCCGTACGTCGAGCCGCCGCCGAGCGCGAACGGGCTGGTCAAAATCGCGCCCGACCTCGTCGGCGAGCCGCGTCCGATCGGATTTTGGCTGTTCGCCGCGTCGACGATCGTCTTGAGCGCGGTCTTGATTTATCGAGTGAAGAGGCGGTATTCGACCCGATCGTGAGGTGCGAATGGCCATGCGGACGTCGAAGGCGAGGCATCTCGACCGTCGCGGCGCGAGATATGCGGCCTCGAAAAGCCTCAATCTCGTCCCCGGCGCCGCGCCGCCCTTTCGCATCCTCGAAATCGTGTCTTCCGACCCGTACATCAAATGGGAGCTCGTCGAGGGCTCCGTCCTCAACCGAGAATGCTCATCGTTCCGGCTGAGCCTGCGGCTCGACAGTTCTCTGACGC
>JAJYDB010000276.1 GCA_021777845.1 Planctomycetota bacterium | reverse complement strand
CTGAACGGCGTGAAGATCAATTGGATCCACTCCGACGCCTTTCATTACTTGCGTCAGATGCACCAAAACGGCCGGTTTTTCGGCGCGATCGTGCTCGACCCGCCGAAACTGATCGCGCGCCGCGAGGATTGGGACGAAGGCCGCAAGAAGTATCACGACCTGAACCTGCTCGCGATGCGGCTGGCCGCGCCGGGAGGGGTGTTTCTGTCGTGCTCGTGCTCGGGTTTGATGCCCCGCGACGAGTTTCTCGACCTCTTGCGGGCCGCGGCGCGCCGCGCGGGCCGGACCGTCCGCGTGCTGGCGATCTCCGAGGCGTCGCCCGACCACCCGTTCGCGCTCGAAGCCCCCGAAGGGGCCTATTTGAAGGCGGTTTGGATGCGGCTCGACCCCGCGGAAGGGTCCGAGACGCCGACCGCTCCCGAGTCCGAATGAAACCGAACCGACGAGCCCAGCCGACCCCGGAGCCGCTTTCTTGCCGAGCTTGACGGTTGAGAATTATGTGAAGGCGATCGCTCAAATCGCCGCGCGCGGCCCCGACGGGCAGGCGGTCGCGACCGGCGTCCTGGCGCAGGCGCTCGGGGTCTCGCCGGGCACCGTCACCGGGATGCTGAAGACGCTTTCCGAAGCCGAATTGGCGACCTACACCCCCTACGAAGGCGCGCGGCTCACCCCCGTCGGACATCGGCTGGCCATGAAGGTGATCCGTCGGCACCGTCTCGTTGAACTTTTTTTGGCACGAACCCTGCGGATGGCCTGGGACGAGGTCCACGAAGAGGCCGAACACCTCGAACACGCCGTCTCCGACCGACTCGTCGACCGCATCGACGCCTTCCTCGGCCGGCCCGCCGTCGACCCCCACGGCGACCCGATCCCGCGCTCCGACGGCACCCTCACCGAACCAGTCGGCACGCCGCTCGCCGCGATTCCGAGGTCGTCGCGGTTCCAAGTCGTGCGCGTCGTCGATCAAGACCCCGTGTTCCTGCGCTTCCTCACCGAATGCGGGCTCGACCTCGGCGCCGCGGGCACGCTCGTCGAGAGCCGTCCGCAAGCCGGGGCGATCGTCCTCGACGTCGCCGGACGGTCGGTCGCGCTCGGCCTCGACGCCGCGAACAAGGTGCTCGTCGCCGCGGTCGAAACTCAATCCGAGTAACCTTTAAGGACGGCTCAACACACGGGGGTCGGCACGCGACGATGTTCGGAAACGCAAAACCATGGCTCGACGCCGCGGCGCTGACCGTCGGCGGTGCGCTCGGCGTCAACCTCCGCCACTGGGTCGGCATCTGGCTCCGCGACCTGCCGCCCCGGTTCCCCTGGCCGGTCTTCCTGATCAATCTCGCCGGAAGTTTCGCGATCGGCTTCATCGCGACCACCTTCCCCGCCTGGCTGCCCAACCCGCGCGTCCGCCTGCTTGTCGTGACCGGCTTCCTGGGCGGGTTCACCACCTTTTCGAGCTACTCGCTCGAGTCGCTGCTCCTCCTCGAACGCGGCGAGCGCGTGATTGCACTGCTTTACTGGGCCGGCAGTCCGTTGACCGGGCTCCTCGCCGTGATCGCGGGCGTCTGGCTCGGCAAGCAGATCGCGATGTGACCCCGGCCTCGGTGCGCACCCCCTACCTGTACAAGTTTAAGATGCGCGCCGTAAGCCCTTGTTCTGATTGACACAACCCGCGATTGGCTTCGTTTCGTCCAGTCGCGCGTTTGGCTGCGCGCACCCCGCCGCGCGGCCCCGTCGGGCTCTCGCTACCGTCACCTCCCGGCGGATTTGACCGCTTGGCGGCTCGACAACCCTCCGGCGTACCTGTACAACCTGTACAAAATCCGTAGTGTGCGCCGTAAACCCTTGTCCTGATTGACACAACCCGCGATTGGCTTCGTTTTTCTCCGCCCCGTTCGGACGCAACACGCGCACCGGCAATCCCAATGCGTGCAACCACGCGCGGCCATCCTCCCGCAGGCCGACGCGCGACCACTTGGCCTAAGTCATCCAGCTGTTGAAGGGGACAGGCGTGCCATATATGGCGTCGCCTCGCCTTAAGTACGCACGCGTTAAAAAAGCGTGGAGGTCGCCCGGATCGCGACCCTCGTCAGATCCACTGCTTGCGGAGCAGCCAGGTCTTGACGGCTTGCGTGAGTGCAACGTAGCACAGCAGCGTGAGTGCGAGCAGCGGCGCGTACGCAGGCGGGAGCGCGACGAAGCCGAGGTAGCTTCCGATCGGCGTGAACGGGAAGGTGATGCCGAACGCCATGATCACCCCGGACATGACCAGGAGCGGCCACGACGCGACGCTTTGAAGGAAGGGGATTTTGTTGGTGCGAATGACGTGGATGACGAGGGTCTGCGTCAGCAGGCTTTCCACGAACCAGCCTGTCTGGAACAAGCTCCGGCTGTGGTCGGCGGCGGCGGGGGTCGAGACGTCCCAACAACCGAAGAGGGAGAGCATCATGAAGAAGGTTGTGTAGTCGAAGATCGACGAGCACGGACCGATGAAAACGATGAAGCGCGTCAACTGCTTGATATCCCACGGCCGCGGCCTCTCGATTTGCTCGGCATCGACTTCGTCGGTGGGGATTGCAGTCTGACTGATATCGTAGAGGAGGTTGTTGGTGAGAATCTGAATGGGGGCCATGGGCAGGAAGGGGACGAAGACGCTGGCCCCGAGCACGCTGAACATATTGCCGAAGTTGCTGCTCGCCCCCATGCGGACATACTTGAGAATGTTGACGAACACCTTGCGTCCCTCGACCACTCCGGCTTCGAGGACCATCAGGGACTTTTCGAGGAGGATCATGTCCGCCGATTCCTTGGCGATGTCGACGGCGGTATCGACGCTGATGCCGACGTCGGCGGTCCGGAGGGCGGGGGCGTCGTTGATGCCGTCTCCCATGAAGCCGACGATGTGCCGGCGTGATTGCAGCGCGGAGATGATGCGCTGCTTGTGAGCGGGGGAGACGCGGGCGAAGAGCGTGCTTTGCTCCGCCGCGTCCGCGAGCTGCTCGTCGTTCAGCTTCTCAACCTCGTTGCCGAGCAAGATGAACTCGGTGGACAGGCCGACTTCCTTGCAGACCTTGCGGGCGACCAATTCGTTGTCGCCGGTCACGACCTTGACGGCGATGCCGTGGACTTGCAGCGCTTTGATTGCCGCGCCGGCGGTCTCCTTGGGCGGATCGAGGAACGCGACGTAGCCTTGGAGGGTGAGGTCGCACTCGTCGGCCTTCGAATAGGGGGTGGCGTCCCCGGCGACGACCCCGCGCGGCTCGAGCTCCTTGTCGGCGACGGCCAAGACCCGGAAGCCGTCGGCGCTGAGCTGTTCATACTCCGTTTTGAGCTTCTCGATCAGTTTGTCTTCGAGCGCGAACCGCGCTCCGGCGAGTTGGTACTCCTTGCAACGCGCGAAGATCTCCTCGGGAGCCCCCTTGCTGATGAGTCGATCGCGGCCTTCGGGGGTGCGGACGACGACCGTCATGATCTTGCGTTGGAAGTCGAACGGGATTTCGTCGACTTTCGCGTACGCGGGGATCGCGGCGTGGGCGTGCGTTTCGGTATGACCGAGAATCGCGCGGTCGAGGATGTTCTTCAGGCCGGTCTGAAAGTGGCTGTTCATATAGGCCAACACCAGAACTTCGTCGCTCTCCTTCAAGAGCACGTCGCAGTGCTTTTCGAGGATGATGCGATCCATCGTCAAGGTGCCGGTCTTGTCGGTGCAGAGGACGTCCATCGCCCCCAGATTCTGGATCGAGTTGAGCCGTTTCATGATCACCTTCTTGCGGCTCATCGCCAGCGCGCCCTTCGACAGGCAGACGGCGACGATCATCGGCAGCATCTCGGGAGTCA
The DNA here is from genome assembly GCA_021777845.1 of Planctomycetota bacterium. Lineage (GTDB taxonomy): Bacteria > Planctomycetota > Planctomycetia > Isosphaerales > Isosphaeraceae > JAJYDB01. Next base: position 2,235 of record JAJYDB010000276.1, on the reverse strand, counting down.
GGCCGACGGCGACGGCGACGGCGAAGAAGAAGGCGTCGCCCCACACCCCCTTGCTCAAGCCGTTGATCACGAACACCAACGGCACCATCACCAGGATGAACCAGACCATCAACCAGGTGAACCGCGCGATGCCTTTGTCGAACGCGGTCTGCGTGACCTGAGCCGACAGCGACTCCGCCATGCCGCCGAGGTAGGTCGCCGCCCCCGTCGCGACGACGACCGCGGTCGCCGAGCCGCTCTCGACGCTCGTGCCCAGCAGCGCGATGCTCGTCAGCTCCAAAGGCGAGGCCGCCGTCGCGCTCTTCTCAACCTCGAACTTCTCGACCGGGAAGCTTTCGCCGGTCAGCGACCCTTGGGTCACGAACAAATCCTTGGCCGCGACCAGCCGCACGTCGCCGGGGATCATGTCCCCCGCCGAAAGCTGCACCACGTCGCCGGGCACGAGCTGCGCCACCGCGATTTCGCGCGCGGCGCCGTCGCGCAGCACGGTCGCCTCGACCGAGATCATCGCTTTGAGCTGCGCCGCCGCGCTGTCCGCCCGGGCTTCCTGCACGAGTTTCAACCCCGCGCCCAACGCGATCATCAGCGACATCACAACCCCGGCCCGCGCATCGCCCGTCGCGAACGACACGACCGCCAGCACAAACAGGAGGATCACCAGCGGGTTGATCACCGCGTTCCAAACCAGCTTGCCGATGCCGGCCCGCCGATCCTTCGCCAACACGTTGGGGCCGTGTTCCGCCCGACGCACGGCGGCTTCCCTCGACGTGAGTCCCTCGGGTCGCGTCGCCAGCCGCGCGTAGACGCCCGCCGCGTCGAGCGCCGCCGACTCCACCACCACGCGCGAAACCTCGATCCGCGGACGCTGCTGCACAATGGCCGCGAAAAGCTTCTTCGGGAAGACCTGATGCTGCTCGGTCGGACGCATGCCTCGCAACACCGAGGCCGCCGTTGCCGACTTGCGCGCTTTCTCGCCCCGTCGTCCTGAGATCCGGCTCTCCACCTGCAACCTCCCGGCGCGAAGTTCACGGCCGCGTCCAGTTCGCCGCCTCGGAACAACATCAAAGAGCGGTTTTCACACGGACCGCGCGCGAACGACGCGCGGCCGAGACGTCGGCGCGGCGATCGCCCCGGGCGTCTCGCCGGCGAACTTACCGTCTCGGGTTGATCACCGCGTCTCGGACGCGCCGCCGCCGCGGCGTTCACGATCGGTCAAGCAAACTCGAAGAGGATCCAAAGTCCGGCGGCGAGCCAGCCCGAAACCGACGCCGCGCCCAGGACCAGCACCAGCGACGTCGCAACCAGGGCCTCGCAGCATTCGGCAAGCCCGCGGGCCTCGCCGAGCGAACCGACCGTCTGGAAGAGCGTCATCAGCGCGACCAGAGCGAGCGTCACGACGCCGAGGCCGGTCAGAAAGACGATCATGGCGGCACGGCCGGCGGGCTCGCGCGACACGGCGATCGCGACCGCCGTAATCAAGACCAGCAGCATTAAATGCGAGACGCGCACCGCAGCCGCCCTCGAGAACCGTCACCGGACGCCGCGACCGGCGCGCGTCGCGTGCGGCGCCGATCGATCACGCCCGTTGAGTATATCGTCCGCGCGGCTGAAGTCGAATCACGCCGTCCCGACGACCGCTCTCCGATGCCGCGGATGTCGATCTTGGGCAATGCCCTCCCGGTGCCCGCCGCGGCAGGCCGTCCCGTTCGCATCCTCAGCGGGCAAGCGTCCCATCAACGGCGCGATTTGACAAGCAGCGCACGCAGAAAAAAGAGGCCGTTGGCCCAATAACGCGTAAACAGACGCCGAGGTTCGCACGCGAGTCGAAACACCCACTCGCCTCCGATCCGCTGGATCCACCTCGGCGCGCGGCGGACGCGGTCGGCGGCGAAGTCGATCGACGCGCCGAGCTGCGTCGACAGCGGGACGCCGAGCACGCGACAGTGCTCGTGGATCCAAATCTCGCCCTTCGGCTGACCAAAGGCCAAGATCAGCACGTCCGGCCGCGCCGCGCGTATTTGCTCGATGATCGCCGCGTTTTCCTCGACGGTGAACTCGCGAAACGGCGGCGACAGCGTCCCGACCACCCGCAACCCAGGGTAACGCTCCTCCAGCCGGCGCGACGCCATTTCGGCCACACCCGGCGCGCCGCCGAAGATAAAGATCCCGTAGTCCTTACGCGCCGCCAATTCGCCGATCGCGAAAATTAAATCCGACCCCGCCACCCGCTCGGGA
>JAJYDB010000275.1 GCA_021777845.1 Planctomycetota bacterium | reverse complement strand
CGAGCGCTGGGGGAAATACTGGCTCGACGCCGCGGGATACGCCGACTCGAACGGGTACTTCAACGCCGATTCCGATCGCCCCCAGGCTTATCGATATCGCGACTACGTGATCCGTGCTTTCAACGAAGATCGACCGTTTGACCGTTTCCTCCGCGAGCAGCTTGCGGGCGACGAGTTGCCCGGATTCGCGCCGGGCGGACCGGTCTCGTCCGAGGTTGCGGACCGCCTCATCGCGACGCATTTCCTGCGTAACGGCCAGGACGGCAGTGGTGAGAGCGACGGCAATCCCGACGAGCTGCGCGTGGATCGTTACGCCGCGCTCGAATCGTGTCAGCAAATCGTAGCGTCCGCGCTCCTGGGTCTGACGATCCAGTGCGCGAAGTGCCACTCGCATAAGTTCGAGCCGATCACGCACGAGGATTACTACCGATTTCAGGCCGTCTTCGCCCCCGTCTTCCCGGCCTCGACACCCGGCCTCTGGATCAAGCCCCAGGCGCGATTCGTCGTTGCGCCCACGCCCGAGCAGAAACAGAAATGGGACGAGGAAATCAAAGCGTCAACCGAGCGAGTCGCAACGCTCCAAGCGACACTTGGCGGCTGGGTCAAACGGAACCGTCCGAGAGGATCTGTTCTCTTCCTCGACGAGTTCGACCCGAATACCCCGCTGGCTCCTCGCTGGTCGAACACCGCGCCGACCGATAATCGGCCGGGAGGAAAAGTTCCCGTCACGCCCGACGGCGAGAACCCGCCGGCAGCCCGAATCCGCCGGGGACGTTTGGAGATCGCCGCGGGCGGGACCCTTGATAGCTGGATCACGACGACGAGGGCTTTCGACTGGACGCCCGATGCCGTGCGAGACTCGATCCAGGTGACGTTCAACCTGGTCGACAACAAGCTTAATCCCGACGGCAAGCCCGCAGAACGAATCGGATACTACATCGCGACGCACGACTTCGATGATGACGGCAGGGTCGCCGGGGGGAACATCCTCGTTGACGGACACCCCTCGGAGAGCACCAGCGTCTTTCTCGATTATCCAGGGCCGGACTCGACCTCGAAAGGGACGATTGGCCGCACCGGCTACGTGACCGGGAGGAATTTCGGTGTCCGCGTCACGAACATCGGCAAGGGGCAATTCCGGCTGGATCACCTGGTTGACGGGTTCGCCGAGGCGGGCTCGTTGACTCTCGAGGCGGCCGAACTCCCCGACGGCGGGTTCGGCTTCGAGTATCACGCGGATCGCAGCTTCGTCGTCGACGACGTCCGCATTGAGCGCTTCTCCGCCGCGGCAAGCGAGCCCTCCTCGATCGCAACGCGCGACGTGGAATTCAATCGCCGTCAGCAGGAGCTCCGGACCGCGCAGGACGCGGCGAACGAATTGAAAGCCAACCCGCCGGGCAAGATCGCCTGGGCGTCCGACGTTTCGCCGACGCCGCCGGAGACTCACCTACTGTTGCGGGGCGATTACGCGCAGCCGGGCCCTGTGATGATCCCGTCGCCGCTTTCCGCTCTTGCGGCACCGGGAGCGACCTTCGCGATCAGGCCGCCCGGCGGATCCCGCACAACGGGGCGGAGAGCGGCGTTCGCAAACTGGCTGACGGACCCGGACGAGCGTGCGGCGTCCCTCCTGGCTCGGGTCCAGGTCAACCGGATCTGGCAGTCGTATTTCGGAGTCGGGATCGTGGCCACGCCCGAGAATCTCGGACTTAGCGGATCGCCTCCCACGCATCCGGAGTTGCTCGACTGGCTCGCCGCGGAGTTCATCCAGTCCGGCTGGAGTGTCAAGCACATCCATCGACTGATCTTAAATTCGGCGACGTTTCGCCAGTCCGGCGACGCCGAGGACTCCGTGCCGGCCGACGACCGATTGCTCGGACGTTTCCCGACGTTCCGGCTGGACGCTGAGACGATCCGCGACGCCATGCTCTCCGTCGCCGGCGAACTCGATACGTTGATCGGTGGGCCGTATGTCGCTGTCGAGGTCGCGCCGGAAGGGGTTGTGATCCCGGAATCGCGACCGGGCGGGCACCGTCGATCGATCTATCTACAGCAGAGACGGACGCGGGTGGTGAATCTGTTGCAGATCTTCGACACCCCGACGATCGTTTTCAACTCGCTTCGTCGGGCAAGTACCGTGATGCCGCTGCAATCGCTGACGCTCTTAAATTCCGAATTCGTACGCAATCGCGCTCGCTCGTTCGCCGGCCGCCTGGAACGCGAGGAAGCGAACGAGGCGAAGCGTGTAGCGACGGCCTTCGCGATCGCGTACGCTCGCCCGCCGTCCCACGATGAGGAAGCAGCAGCTTACGGATTCCTCGAGGCTCAGCGGAATGAGTACGGCCAAGCCGCCGAGGCTCGCAAGAAGTCGTGGGTCGATTTCTGCCAGTCGCTCCTGATAAGCAGCGAATTCTTGTACCTGGATTGACTCCCGGCTCCGGAGAGATCGCAATGTACCCCAACCCGGAAGGCCTGTGGGAATCTTTAACGCGCCGTGCCTTCCTGTCGCGCTCCGCGGGAGGCCTTGGGGGCCTGGCATTGGCTCACTTGCTGGCCTCGGTCGATGCGAGGGCGGACGAGCGTGCTTCCGTGTCCGGTTTCCGCACGAGTGCAGGCAAGGCTAAGTCGGTGATCTGCCTGTTCCAGCACGGCGGGCCAAGCCAAATGGACCTTTTCGACCCGAAACCCGCCTTGCGGAAATATCACGGGCAGTCTTATCCGGGCGGCAGTCTCGAGGTGCATTTCGACAAGCAGAAAGGGAACGTGCTGGGCAGCCCGTTCAAGTTCGCGAAGCACGGCGAAAGCGGGATCGAACTGTGCGAATTGCTGCCGCACACGGCGGGCATCGTTGACGACATCACGATGATCCGCTCCATGAGCACAGAATCCGTCGATCACGAGTCGGCGCTTCGGCTCATTCACACGGGGCGATTCCTCGCGGGGATGCCGGTGTGGGGCTCGTGGGTCGTATACGGCCTGGGAAGCGAGAACGAGAATCTGCCGGCCTATGTCGTGTTGACCGACCCCGGAGGCTTGCCGGTTGACGGCGAGCGGAACTGGTCGTCGGCCTGGCTCCCCGCAGTCTACCAGGGCACGCCCTTCCGCTCGGGTACGACGCCGGTCTCCGACCTGAAGACTCCGTCCGATCTCCCCGAGCAAGCCAGGGCGAACCAATTACGATGGCTTGACGAGATGAATCGACGTCACCTGCGACGCCACCCGGGCAACAGCGAATTAGAAGCTCGCGTGAAGAACTTTGAAACCGCCGCCCGCATGCAGACAGCCGTTCCCAAGCTGCTCGACTTCTCCCGGGAGACCGCGGCCACTCGCAAGCTTTACGGTCTGGATAACCCTGCCGCGGCCGAATATGGGCGGAGATGCCTGCTCGCCCGTCGCTTGGTGGAGAACGGTGTGCGCTTCGTCCAGATCTACATGAAGGGCCAGCCCTGGGACACGCACAGCAAGAACGCTGAGAGCCTGAAGGGCCTGTGCGCGACGACCGACCAACCGAGTGCGGCGTTGGTCAAAGATCTGAAACAGCGCGGCCTTCTGGAATCCACGATCGTCATCTGGACCGGAGAGTTCGGGCGCCTCCCCATCTCTCAGGGAACCGACGGCCGGGACCATAATCGCTACGGGTTCTCTATGTGGATCGCCGGCGGCGGGTTCCGGGGCGGATACACCCACGGCGCCACCGACGACTTCGGCTACAAATCGGTCCAGGACATCGTCACCGTCCATGACCTCCACGCGACGCTGCTTTATTGTTTGGGCCTCGATCACCGCAAACTCGCCGTCCAGCACGACGGGCGAGGAACGAGCCTGACCGACGCCGAAGTCACGGGGGCCAGGCTAGTCCCCGCGCTTCTGGCCTGATAACTGATCCGATCGGCCTGAGCCTCCATTGCACGCAGCGCACGTTGAACGTGAGTCGGTTGCGTTCGTCCTCGCGCTCGTCGAGCCGAGTCTGAATGCCGAATTCCGCAATCGCGACGCGCGGCTCGTCGATCGATCGTTGTATCAACAAGCCCTTGTGCTTGACGTCGTCGGACTCGAACTTGGCCGCAACGACAGCATAATCATGGATGTGTTCGCCCTTCGAACCCGCGCCGCAGGTCTGAATCATTCGTGCCCGCCGGCTTGGCACTCCCTTAAAAAAAACCGGGAGAATCCAACCAAAGGTTAAATTTCAGTAATGCGACTGTCGCTAAGAACGAGAATCCACGTGCCGTTCGGGTCTGCCCGCGGATTCCGGGATCGAGTAACACTCTTTCCAGATATCTCCCGCGTGTGTCCCGTCGGAGGCGGCGACGCTGCGCGCGGCATCAACGCGGCCTCGCGCTCCCCTCGTAGAAATACGCCGCCGTTTTTGGGCCGGGGCCGTAGCCGACGGAGAGTTGATCGATGCTAAAGCCGGCGGTCGTAATCAGTTCGTCTATCGGTCGATTGAGTCGGCAGCCGCCGCTGATGCATCCCCAAAGCGGGGTCAGCCTGTGCTGCCATTTGCGGACGTTGAGCTCGGGCGCGAGGCCGTGTTCGACAAACAGCAATGTGCCGCTCGGCCTCAGTACCCTGCGCATCTCTTCGAGTGCGCGCGACGCATCGGGAATTGTACACAAGGTCCAGGTGGTCACGACGGTATCGACGCTGTCGTCCTCGAGCGGAAGGCACTCCGCGGAAGCGTTGAGGAGGGTCGCGCGCGGCGACGACGCCTCCGCGCGCCGACGTGCCTTCTCGATCAATTCGGGGTCGGGTTCGAGCGCGATGATCTCGTGTGCGGCGTCGGGATAGAACTCGAAGTTGAGTCCGGAGCCGACGCCAATTTCGAGCACCTCGCCATGCGCACCGCCGACGACGCGCCGTCGATACGGACGTAGCAGCTCGTTACGCATGACAAGGTCGCACAGTCTAGGGAAGAAGATCTTACGATAGATGCCCATCATGACGCCTCGCAGAGCACTACGAATCCAGGCTCGCCCGCCGCGCGCGGTCGGCCGCCGTCACTCGAATGTAACATTCCGATCTCGAAGGCCCGGTATCCGCGCCCGATAAGGCATCTGTCTTTGCCTCGCCGCACGCGCTTGGTACGCTGGATCTGCAATCTCAGTCGTCTCGCGAGGCCGACTGCATGCTTACCATCAGGAGGTGGTTCCATCGTGCGTAAGTCGCATCTATCGCTGTTTCTGATCCCCGCTTTGATGGGGACGTCCGCCGTGGCCTGCGCGGCGGATGTCGGCGTGGTGCCGGTGAACGCGCGCGGCATCGCGCTCAACCTCGGTTTCGAGGCCGGCACGCTTCAAGACTGGCATGCCGAGGGCGCGGCGTTCGCGGATATGCCGGTCGAGGGCGATACGATCGCGAAGCGTCGTAGCGACATGAAAAGCGGTCACGAGGGACGCTTTTGGGTCGGCACTTTTGAGCGCGGCGGCGATGCTCTTCGAGGGCGGCTCACGTCGGTCCCGTTCGTGCTGTCGAAGCCGTTCGCGAGCTTCTTGATCGCGGGCGGATCAACCTCGGACACTCGAGCCGAGATCGTCCGCCGCGACACCGGCGCGGTCATTGCGCAGGCCTCGGGCGAGGATATCGAAGATATGAAGCGAGTCGCGTTCGATCTCACTCCTCACGTTGGGAAAGAGGTCTTCGTCCGGCTCGTCGACGATGCTTCCGGAGGCTGGGGGCACCTGAACTGGGACGACTTCCGTTTGCACGACTTGAAGCCCTTGGTTGAGGTGCGCTCCACCCCGGACGCCTTCGCGCACGCGGGTCTTCCGCCTGAGGACGCGGCGCGCGCGATGACCGTGCCCCCCGGCTTTCGGGTCACGTTGTTTGCAGGCGAGCCCGACGTCCATCAGCCGATCGCCTTCGCGATCGATGACCGCGGCCGGCTCTGGGTCGCCGAGGCTTACTCTTACCCGATACGCGTGCCCGACGACCAGTCGCGCGATCAGATCCTCATCTTTGAGGACACCAACGGCGACGGCAAGTTCGACTCACGCAAGGTCTTCGCCGACAAGCTCAACCTTGTCAGCGGCCTTGAACTCGGGTTCGGCGGCGTCTACGTCGGCGCGGCCCCGCAATTGCTTTTCAT
>JAJYDB010000274.1 GCA_021777845.1 Planctomycetota bacterium | reverse complement strand
TTGCGGCGACGAACACGGTTCCGTCGGTGGACCAGGTGCGTTATCCGACGAGTTTGACGACGGCGGCGGACGGGTCGGTGTGGATGGCGACGTCGGACGGCGAGGCGGCGCGGATCACGGCCGGCGGGGTGGACAGTGTGTATCAGCCGGCGAACATGAATGTCGAGCAGCCGTTCGCGGTGGTAGCGGGGGGGAATACGGCGTGGCTTGCGGGGGGGTCGAGTCTGACGCGGTTCGTGCTGAACGCGCCGTCGGCGAGCGCGACGGCGACGCCGCAGCCGGTGACGACCGAGCAGGCGAACACGGGGACGCCGCAGTTGACGTCGAGTCTGGTGGTCGCGGACTTCACGTCGGCGGACGCGAAGGCGGCGGCGTCGGACTTCATCGCGACGGTGACGCCGCAGGGTCAGTCGCCGATCCAAGCGTCGGTTCAGGGTGACGGGAAGAGTGGATTTCAGGTGATTTTGCCGCCGAACACGGTGCAGGGGACCGGGGCCTTGCCGGCGGTGGTGACGATCAACGACATCAACCCGAGCAGTCCGGTCGGGGGGGGTGTGACGACGATCAACACGACGATCACGCTCACGCCGGCGCCGATCGTCGCGAGTGCGAACCCGTCGTGGACGCAGCCGACGAACAACGACGTCACGTTTCCGGTGGCGTCGTTCAACGACAGTGCGATCGGGTCGGCGTCGGCGTCGCAGAGCTTCACGGCGACGATCAACTGGGGCGACGGCAGCGGCGACACGAAGTACACCGGCAGCTACGGCGGCAGCGGCGGCACGCCGATCAACACCGTGTCGAGCCCGTCGCAGTTTGCGGAGGGGTTGACGTTCACGACGCCGGTCGTCGGCTCGAACCTGGGCATCGTGGTCGCCGGGACGCATAACTACACGAACGCGGGCAACTACACCGCGACGATTACACTCACGTCGAGCAACGGGACGACGTCGACGGCGTACGACCCGGTGACGATCACGCCGGCGTCGTGGACGGCGACGCCGACGCCGATCGTGCAGCCGCCGAGCCAGCTCTTTCACGCGCAGCTCGGCACGATCGCGAGTCCGGCGGGGAGCAACCCGGCGACGGCGTACAGCGCGACGGTGAACTGGGGCGACGGCGCGACGACGGCGAACGCGAATATTTTGCCGTCGCTGAGCGGGCAGGGGGCGACGATCTCGGGCACGCATTCGTATTCGTTGCCGGGTACTTACACGGTGACGGTGACGGTGAAGGACGCGTACGGGAACCCGACGCAGACGTTCACGACGGCGGCGAACATCGGGTCGACGAATCAAAACATCGTCGAGACGTTGTACGAGGATTTGTTGCATCGGCACGTCGACCCGGTGGGGCTCGACGTTTTCAGCGGCGAGCTGAACAACGGCACGAGCGTGGCGAGCGTGATCAGCCAGATCGAGAGCGCGCCGGAAGGGCAGGCGGCGCCGATCCAGGCGTTGTACGAGGGGCTGCTGCATCGCGCCGCGGGGGCGAACGAAGTGACGTCGTGGGTGCAGGCCGAGCAGGCCGGCGTGACGCTCGACCAGATCAAGGCCGACGTGCTGGGGTCGCAGGAATATCGCAACGACCACGGCGGCACGAACGCGGGCGTGGTCTCTGGGATGTATCAAGACGTGCTGGGGCGGGCGGCCGACGCGGCGGGATTGACGGCGTTCACGCAGGAATTGGCGTCGGGGATGTCGGGCGCACAGGTCGCGACGCAAATCATGTTCAGCCAAGAAGGGCTCGCACATGAGGCGAACGCCGACTACGCGATGACGCTCGGCCGGCCCGCCGACACCTCCGCGGTGAGCAGTTGGACCTCGCTCCGCCAACACGGCGTGAGCGAGCAGACGCTGGTCGACGCCTTGTTGTCGTCGAGCGAGTTTGCCGACGACGTCGCCGCGGGCAAGCTCGGCAGGCTGAGCTGACCAGCCCCGGCGATCCGAAGCTCCGCCCGACGCGCTCGAGCGAGCGCGCCGCGGCGGGGTCGCGCCTTTTGAATCCTCGCCCAACGCCCCCTTCCTCTGAAACCCTCCGCGCCGTTTGATCGCGCCTGAAATATCACCCATCTGTCCTATCCTGTGCGGACGTTTTATACTGCTTGTTTTGACGCAATCGCTCATTGCGTGGAGGCAGGCAGGTTTAGGGGTTTCGGACACGACTTGCAGCGGCCTTGGCGGTTGACCGCGCGGGGGTCGTTGGGACGTGTCCGCGACGGCAACGAGAGCGTTTGGCATCGCAAAAGGCACCACACCAGAGCAGGGGGATTCTCGTGAATTATCGTTCGAGGGGGGTTGGGGAGTCGAAGGTGGGGACGTCGTGGTCGCGCGGGGGCGTGGGCGGCGTCGGGGTTCGGGGGGCGACTCGGCAGCGTCGCCGGTCGATTTTCGTGCTGGAGGTCGTCGAGGAGCGCGCGCTGCTCTCGACCTTCACCGTGACGTCGCTGGCGGACAACAACGTCGGGTCGGGCGACGCGGGTTCGCTGCGCTACGTGATGAATCTGGCGAATCAACTGAACGCGGGGACCTCGCAGAACCCCGACGTCATCAGCTTTGCCGGCGTGAGCTTGACGCCTTCGAGTCACACGATTTACGTCGGCGCGGGCGCCGCGGGGGCGAAGCCGTTGCCGGCGCTCACCGACGTCGCGATCATCGACGGCACGACGGCGGCCAATTTCGACAACCTGACCGGGCTGATGCTTGACCTCAACGGCTCGGCGTTGCGCGGGAGCGCGAACGGCTTGGTGTTGGGGGGCGGGAACGCGACGGTCCGGGCGCTCGAAATCACGAATTTTCCGGGCAACGGGATTTTGGTGACGTCGGCGAGCAACACGATCGGCGGCAACCAGATCGGCGTCGACGCGAACAACAACCCGAACAACCCCGCGGGCCGGCTCACGACGGTGAATCCTCCCACGAACACGACCCCGACGTTCGCGCGACCCCCGCAGGGCAACATCATCTCGGGGAACGGCGGCGACGGCGTGTTGATCGAAGGGCAGGCCGCGCAGTCGAACATGCTCGAAGGCAACTTCATCGGGACCGACGTCACGGGGCTGGTCGCGGACGGCAACCGAGGCAACGGCGTCGCGATCGTCTCCGCGAACAACAACGCGTTGTTCGGCACGACTCCGATCGACCAGAACAACCCGTTCGTTTTTTACAACGTGATCAGCGGGAACGGGCGGAACGGCCTGCTCATCAACAATTCGAACGGGACCACGGTTTACGCCAACTTTTTCGGTCTGGGGGCGAACAACAGCACGCCGGTGGGCAATCGTCTGGACGGCGTGCTCATCAACGGGCACTCCGACCAAACGACGTTCGGCGCGAACATTCCGCTGGGGAACGTCGCCGCGGCGAACGGCAAGAACGGCCTCGAGATCGCGGGCTCGGCGTCGCGCACGATTTCGGCGAACACCTTCGCGGGGGTCGCGGCCTTCAACCCCGGCGCGCTGGTCGGCAACCGCGGCGACGGCATCCTGGTGACCTCGAACGGCGGCGGCAAGGTCTTCGGCAGGTCGGTTTTCAGCACGATCATCCTCACCAACCAGGTGTCCGGCAACGGCGGCAACGGCATCGAAATCAACGGCGACGCGCGCGGCGTTCAGGTGAGCCAGTCGGTCGTGGGGATGTCCACCAACGGCCAAAACGCCGAGCCGAACCGTAAGAACGGCATCGCGATCAACGGTCGCGCGTCGTACGTCTCGATCGGCGGCTTCGAGCCCTCGGTCGCGGGCGTTCCCGAAGGTCCGGGCTTCCTCGAGGCGGCGAACCTGATCTCGGGCAACCTCGGCAACGGCGTGGCGATCCGAGGGAACGGCGTCCACGCGATCAGGGTCGTGAACAGCCGGATCGGCACGCAGATCGACGGCGTCAGCGCAGGCGGGAACGGCTACGACGGCATCTACGTCGCGAACGCCTCGAACGTGCAGATCGGCCCGAAGGTCGGCGCGAGCGGCACCCGCGACGCCAACATCATCGCCTTCAACCGGCACGGCGGCGTCGAGATCAGCTCGGGTCAAAAGAACAGCGTCCTGGGCAGCTCGATTTTCGGCAACGGCGGGCTCGGGATCGCGCTCTCGAACCACGCGAACGACAAAGCGCACCCGCCCTCGCTGTACGGTGCGCGGATCATCTCCGCGACCGGCTCGATCCTCGTCCGCGGCACGCTCCACGCTCAGGAGAGCACCACCTATCAGGTCGAGGTCTTCGCCTCCGACACGCCTCGCTCCGGCACCGGCGCCGATTTCCTCGGTTACGTGATCGCGCGGACGAACGAGGAGGGTTACGCGCACTTCGCCTTCAACGGCAGCGTCGTCAACCCGTCGCCGACGCAACCGCTGTACGTCACCGCCACCGCAACCTCGTCGAGCGGCAACTCGTCGCAATTCTCGACCCCGGTGCGGGCCGGGCTGATCCTGCCTAACTAAGCGCCGCCGCGCACGCGACCCGCTTTAGCGCTGCGGTTTCAGTCCGACGCGTTGCGACCAGGCCTCCCAAGCGGCGGTCATGGTCGCGACGCGCGCGGGCTCCGAGCGGCTCAGGTCGTGGATCTCGGTCGGATCCGCCGCGAGGTTGTACAGCTCCCACGGGTGCCCGCCGCGCTCCTGGACCAGCTTCCAGCCGCCGTCGAGGACCGCCTTGCTCGCCTCGTGCTCGATGAAGATCGGTCGCGACGCCTGCTCCGCGCCCGCGAGCGTCGGCAGCAGGCTCGCCCCTTCCGCCGGCAGGATCTTCGCGCCGCGCACCTCGGTCGGATACGTCGCCCCCGCCGCCTCGACGCACGTCGCGAGGATGTCGGTGATGTAGCCCGTGCGCTTGATCAGCGTCCCCGCCGGCAGCGCGACCCCGCCCGGGTAATGCACGATCAGCGGCGTGCGGATGCCCCCCTCGTGCGTGTACTGCTTGTAATAGCGGTACGGCGTCGAACACGCGTTCGCCCAGCCGCTGCCGTAGCTCGCGTAACTCTCCGGCCCGCCGAGCTGCTTCAGGTCGTCGCCCGCGTGCAGGATGTTCTTCGGACCCGACTCCGTGTCGAAGCCGAACGGGTCCCACTCCCCGCACGCGCCGTTGTCCGACAAATACAGGATCATCGTGTTCTCGAACTGCCCGGTCCGCTTCAGATAATCGACCACGCGACCGATGTTGCGGTCCATCACGTCGATCATCGCCGCGAACGTCGCCATCCGCCGCGCCAGATCCTTGCGACGATCCTCCGGCAGCGTCTCCCACGCCGGAATCTCTTTGTCCGCCGACCCCTTCCCCGCGTTCGCCCAGTTCTTCGGGACCACCAGCCGCGGCGTTAACGCGACGTCGTCCGACACAAGCCCCAACGCCTTCATCCGCGCGAGCCGCCGCGCGCGGATCGCGTCCCAGCCGTCGGCGTAGACGGACTCGTAACGCTCGATCTCGGCCGCGGGCGCGTGCAAGGGAAAGTGCGCCGCGTTGAACGCCAGGTACAGAAACCAAGGCTTGCCCGCCTGCCGCCCTTGCTCAAGAAAATCAAGCGCGTAATCGCCGAAGACGTTCGTCGAATAAAACGTCCCCGGCGCGTACCGGCGACGCTCCCGACCCCGCGGCCATCGCGTATAGTACGGGTCCTCGCGCCAACAACTGTTGAAGCCGCCGAGCATCCCGTAGAACTCGTCGAAGCCGCGGTCGGTGGGCTTGCTCGCGGCGCCGAGGTGCCACTTCCCGACCATGTACGTGTTGTACCCGGCCGTCTTGAGGATCTCGGGGATCGTCGCGACGCTGTTCGGCAGCCGGCCCGACATGTCGGGGAAGCCGGCCTGCGCCGGGTGCACCCCGGTCAGCAACGACGCCCGCGTCGGGCAGCAGCGCGCCGAGTTGTAGAAGTTCGCGAAGCGGACGCCGCTCCGCGCCAGCGCGTCGAGCCGCGGCGTGCGAATCTCTCCGCCCTGGCAGCCGAGGTCGCTGTACCCGACGTCGTCGCCGAGAATCAACAAAATGTTCGGCCGGCCCCGCGACGCCCCCCGCGCACTCGCCCACCCGCCCAACGCCGCCCACAACATCAACCCAACCACAAGCCGACGCCGCGTCATTTCGAGCCTCCGCGCGCAACTCCCCGCCAAGCCCCCCGAGCCCGCCCCCGCCC
>JAJYDB010000029.1 GCA_021777845.1 Planctomycetota bacterium | reverse complement strand
GTTCCGTCCGCTTGGCGGACATTGTCGACGGTGCGAGCCAGACCTTGATGCTCGGCGAGCGCGCCTACGGCCGCCTTGACTCGGAGCACAAATACCGGTCGTTTTGGTGGTTCGACGGCTCCAAAGAAGACACCCTGTTTTTTACGCTGCACCCAATCAACCCGTACCGGGTCTTGCCGGGTTACTCCGCCAATCAAATCGTCATCGACGCACCGGCGGCGTCGGCGGGAAGCTACCACCCCGGCGGCGCGAACTTTGCCTTCTGCGACGGCTCGGTCCGATTCATCAAGGAGACAATCCAAAGCTGGCCGATCGACCTGAACTCGGGTATGCCCGCCGGTGTCTCAGGAAACCAAGAGACACCCTACATCATGCTGCCGAGCGCGCGTCCGGGGGTTTATCAAGCGCTCTCCACCCGACGCGACGGCGAGGTAGTTCCCGCATCCGCCTATTGACCTCGCAGGAGGTTCAGCCGCGGCATGCAAGACAACCCTTCAGACGCCGATTTCGACCAGCGAGGCGGCTTCGACCGCGTGCTTGCGGAGGTCTTCGCTGATCCGCATCGAGCAGAACTTCGGTCCGCACATGCTGCAGAACGCGGCGGTTTTGAAGGCTTCTTGCGGCAGCGTCTCGTCGTGCATGCGGCGCGCGGTTTCGGGGTCGAGCGAGAGGCGGAACTGCTCCTCCCAGTCGAAGGCGTAGCGGGCGCGCGAGAGCGCGTCGTCGCGGTCGCGCGCGCCGGGGCGATGCCGCGCGAGGTCGGCGGCGTGCGCGGCGATCTTGTACGCGATCACCCCTTGGCGGACGTCCTCGGGCTCGGGCAGGCCAAGGTGCTCCTTCGGCGTGACGTAGCAGAGCATGCTCGCGCCGTGCCAGCCCGCGAGCGCCGCCCCAATTGCCGACGTGATGTGGTCATATCCCGGCGCGATATCGGTGACGAGCGGTCCGAGCACGTAGAACGGGGCTTCGTCGCACTCGACGGCCTGTTTCTCCATGTTCATGGCGATCTGGTCCATGGGGACGTGGCCCGGGCCCTCGACCATCACCTGACAGCCGAGCGCGCGGCCGCGGCGGGTCAATTCGCCGAGGGTCTTGAGCTCGGCGAACTGCGCGGCGTCGGAGGCGTCGGCGATCGAGCCCGGTCGCAGGCTGTCGCCGAGGCTCCAGGTGACGTCGTACTGCCGCATGATCGCGCAGAGGTCGTCGAAGTGCGTGTAGAGCGGGTTTTCGAGGTTGTGCGCGATCATCCACTGCGCGATCAGGGCTCCGCCGCGCGAGACGATGCCGGTGATTCGGTGTGCGGTGAGCGGGATGTAGTCGCGGAGGATGCCGGCGTGGAGCGTCATGTAATCGACGCCCTGACGCGCCTGGTGCTCGACCATGTCGAGCAGGTCCCGCGCGGTCAGATCCTCGACGCGCTTCACCTGTTGGATCGCTTGGTACATCGGCACGGTGCCGATCGGGACGGGGCTGGCGGCGATGATTTCGGCGCGGATCGCGTCGATGTTGCCGCCGGTGGAGAGGTCCATGACGGTGTCGGCGCCGAGTCCGACGGCGGTGCGGAGTTTGAGCAGCTCGTTCTCGACGTCGGACGTGACGGCCGAGTTGCCGATATTGGCGTTGATCTTGCAGGTGGCCTTGATGCCGATGCCCATCGGTTCGAGGCCGAGCTGGAGGTGGCGTTTGTTGGCGGGGATGACCATGCGTCCGCGGGCGACCTCGGCGCGGACCGTCTCGGGGTCGAGCCGCTCGCGTCGCGCGACGAATTCCATCTCGGGAGTGACCGCGCCGCGGCGGGCTTCTTCAATCTGCGTCATGGCCGGGACAGCCTCCGTGGGCAAGTTTCAGCGGGCCGCGGGGTCGATCGCCGATCGCAAGGGCGAGATCGAGCCGGCGGGGCGGACGTCGCAATCGCCTATCGTAGTGGGAAGGCTTGGTCGCGGTCAATCAAACACGGGTCGGCGAGTTTGCGCGCGACCGTGCCGGCGGGGGTTTAGAACTGCCGGTCGAGGATGAGGTCGACGTCGGGGTCGTCGGGATTCGCCTCGCCGGAGAGGTCGCGGAAGTCGTACAGCCCGAAGAAGGCGCGCCAGCCGACGCGGAAGCTCTCGGTGGCGTCGGAGTGCGGCCAGGCGGGGTAGCGAATTCGGAGCCGCCTGCCGTCGATATGCGGTTTGAGGTCGGCGAGCACGGCCTCGAGAAACCGCGCGCCGAGTCCGAGCGAGCGATGGACCGGGCGGATCCAGGCGAAGAGTCGGACGATCTTGGGGTCGAGGTCGTCGGCGCGGGCGAGGACGATCCCGCAGGCGAAACGTTCGGAGTCGTTGCGCGGGGCCTCCGGACCGAGCCACGCGAGCCAGATGAGCGGTCGGTCGAGTCCGTTGGAGACGCCGGCGGCGGCGCGCGTGCCGCGCAGCGCGACGCGGAACTCCTCGGAGCGCGCGACGAGCGTGACGACGTCGCGTCCGGCGGCGACCTCGGTCGGCCAGTCCAGCGCGAATTCGTCGGCGAGCGCGAGGATCGCGGACTCGTCGGCGCGCGGGTCGTCGGCAAACCGGGCGCGGAGCGCGATCGGGTCGGTGTGCGCGCGGAGTTTATCGAGGTCGACCGCGGCGAGTCTCTCGATGCGCGGCGTCGCGGAGGCCAAGTGCAACCGCGCCTCGCAAAACCGGACGAACTCGCGGCTGAATTCGGGCCTGAGCGTCGGCCAGAGGCGATGGAACGAGCGGGCGGAGGCCCAGCGCGCGAAGACGTTCATCCAGCCCTGATTGACCGGCCGCCCTTGATAGCCGCGGATGCCGAGTCGATACCAGGCGTCCTCCATGATTTGCAACATTTGCGCGACGGCGTGCAACTCGGCGCGGCGACGTTGCGCAGGGTCGACGTCATTCTCGACGAGATCGGCGGCGGTCGCCTGCTCGGGGTAGAGCTCGCGACTGAGGCGCGCGAGCGCGGGATCAAGGCGTAGGTCGCGGTGCACGTCGATCCAAGCGCGCGAGGCTTCAATCTGAACGCTCGACGACTCGGGACTTTGGTCGCTCCAGCGGTCGAGGACCGCGGCGAACAGCCTGCGATTGCCGCGGACGAATTCGTTGTGCGGGCTTTCCTCGGTCCAAAGCGCGCGGTCGTCGTCGAGTTCCTCGACCGCGTCGCCGAAGACGGCGCGGGCGATGTGATCTCCCAGCGCGCGGTAGCTCTCGAACTGCGATTCGTCGAACGCCTGCCGCAGGTCGGTCTTTTGATGCGGGAAGTGCGCGTGCGTCTCGGAGTAGTTCTGCACGTCGGCGGGCTCGTCGCCGGTCAGCGAGGTCTTGACGTAGATCAAGACGCCGGGCAAGTGGCCATGGTCGAGGTCGTCGTAACGGATCTTGCCGACGACGACGTGGCTCAACGACAGCTTGCCCTCGCCGACGCGGATCGGCCGCGTATCGAGCTGAATCCGCACGCCGAAATCGGACCGCACCAGACGAATCAGCGCGCTTAGATTTTCGTCGGACGCGGTCGGATCCTCGGCGGCGTCGATGCTGACGATGTAGCGGGCGCGGCGACGGATCAGCTCGTAGACGCCCAGATTCTCGAAGTGGCCGCCGTCGGACAGATGAACGAACTTGCCTTGGCCGTCGGTGCGGCCGAGCAGTTCGTCCTCGAGCAGGCCGCCGTAGCGCGGGCTTTGCGCACTCCAGGGGTCGCGCGCGCCGACGACGTCGCGATCTGGATTCTCGATCCAGTAACCGAGGCGGGCGTTGAAGATGGTCAAGAGCGCGGTGAGCGGCGCGGACTGGTAGAAGCTCATATTCGGGTCGACCGCCGCGCCCGAGATCGAAATCGCGCGCGCCAGCGTCAGTCCGCGCAGATTCTTCAGGAACTCCGCGCGACGCCGCGCGTCGAGTACGTCGGGCACCTCAAGCGGAGCGTAGCCGGTCGTCTTCGAGCCGCAATATTCGGACGAGAGCGTGAACGACTCCGCCAATCGGTTCCGCCAGGCGAGCTCGCGTCCGCCGACGAGATTGAGCGACGTGTTGATGAGCAAGTGAGGTCCCCAATAGGCCGGATGCCGCTCGGGGTCGCCGATTTTGAAATCCATGAGCGCGATGTCGTCGCCGAGGTCGAAGCCGGTGACGGGGTTTTCGTTGCGAACGTCCTCGACGACGGCGGCGCTGCCGGGCGCGGCGTTCGGCTCGTCGCGACGATCCTCGGGAGGCAGCGTGGTTGCGCCGGGTCCGGGGGCGGGAGCGGGTCTCAGGCTGCGGATCGGTGCGCCGCCGCCCGCGCGCGGGTCGTGATCGCCGCTCCAGCGTTGCCGCCGGCTTGACTTCCAGCGCGACGCACCCAAGTACGCCCGCGCCAGCCGGTTCGCGTACATCGCGTTCAGAGAGAATAAGTTGACGTCGATCAGATGGAAGCCGAGCAGCGCCGGCACCACCGCGATCGCGGCCAGCCAAGCAAGCGGTCTCCAACCCCCTTCGCGCAAGGTATTCCAATAGATGTCGAGCAGCCTCGACCCGAGCAAGGCGGGCTGGTCGAAGAAGAGGAGGACGAGCGCGGCGGTCGTGAGCGCAAACAGACCGAGCAGGCCCGCGAGAAAGATCGGCGGCGCGACGGTCGCAATCGCGGCGAGCGAGAGCCGCGCTCCGCGCGCCTTCGCCAGCAGCGACCGCCCCGCCAAGACCCCCGCGGCGGTCGTGCCGACCCAGCCCGCCGCGAGTGCCGCCCGCATCGACGCGTCGACGCGAATCATCAGCGCGGGCAGATAAATGATCGTGCTCGCGATCCCAATCCACACGAACGCCGCGATCAACAACATCGCGCTCAGTCGCGACCACCACTCGCGCTCCGACTCCTCGATCCTCCGCCCCAAGAGCGCGACCTCGACCATTTGCGCCGCGACGATCACGGCCATCGCCAACGGCGCGGCGAACGTCGCGAGCAGACACGGGTCGAGCAGCCCCGACGCGAGCAGCTTCACCAAAAACGCCAGCAGCAGGCCGCCGCTCGCCCCCGCCAGGAACGCCGAAGACCGGTAATCCCGCCACGAGATCCCCGACCTCAACGAGGTGCAGAGCGAGACCACGACCATCAGCAAACCGAAAACCACGCAGTACATCGCGATGCCCAGCAGGCCAAGCACGGACGACGTCGGCGTCAGCCCGTACCACTCGAGGAACGCCGCCCCAAGCTGCTTCGTCCGCTCGTCGATCTCGCTCATCGTCAACGAGCAGCCCGCCGTGATGCAGCCCGACGCGATCACCAGCGGCACAATGATCAACCAGAACGCGACTCCTTTCCCAATGCTCCAGCGCTCGAGCAACAACGCGCGGCCGCCCGCGTTCCATTGCTCACGCGCGCGCGAGCGCCTGCGAAAATCGCTGAGCGCACTTGAATTGACGAAATAGGCGACCATCAACGCGAGCAATCCCAAAGCCGCGATCGCCCAGGCGGCCGGCCGACGATCCAACGTCGCGCCGAACAGCGACGGCGTCAAATAGACGTGCAACTGCACGATCGCCCGCACGGACAAAACCAGCAGCATCGCGAGCGGCACGATCATCAGCAAATTGATCAGCACGTTCCGCAGCCAGATCGCGATGATTGTCCAGGTGTCGGCGGAGAGCGCCCCCGGCCGCGGCATCATGTAACTGCTAAATTGCCGCAGGTGGAACAGCGGCTCGGGCTCTTCGTCGACGACGCACATGTGGTCGAGCAATTCGCCTCGATCCCCGCTCGCCTCGCGCACGCGGCTCGGGTCGAGCTCGCGTTCCACGTTCGCCGGGTCGCCGTCGCGCTTGATCCACGCCGCCAGCCACGCCCCCGCGTAGCCGCCGCCCGAAACCGTCGAGAGATAGTCGAACCGCCGCAACAATCCCAGATTCGCCAGCCCCTGCAAAATCCCCACCGCGAACGTCGCGCTGCGAATCCCGCCCCCTGAAAACGACAGCGCCGTCAGGTGCCGGTCGAGCGCCTCGTTTCGCACCATCGTCGCGCGGTCGTCGGCGTCGCGCGCCGCGTCCAGCGCCGTCCGCAGATTCACGTCGGAAGCGTCGCTGCTCTGTGCGACGTACGCGTACGCGTCGGGATTCCCGCGCTGGACCGCCCAAACGTACTCGCGACGCATCCGGATCGCGCGCAGCTCCGCCGCCGCCGCCGCGTCGAACGCGAACGTCTTTGCATCGCCGGTATCGTCGGGAACGTCGGGAACGTCGGGATCGGCCATCGTCGCGGCCCCTTCATCAACGTTGGACTCTGGTCACACGCAGATTTATCCCACAGCGGTCTTGACGACGCCATCCCCGACCGACGTTAAAGTCGAATCGATGTGCGCGAGCTTTTTCATGGTAAGATGGAACGCGCGTCGGAGTGAGTAGATCCCGCGACTTGCCTCGCAACGTCCACCACGCGCGCGGGCGCTCCGAATTCAAAGCGAGGTTCAACCATGCGACTCCACCCGACCCGCAACGACCTGCCCGAAGCGGTCCGCACGAAAGTCATCGCACTGATCAACTCGCGACTCGCCGACTGCATCGACCTGCAAACCCAGACGAAGCAGGCGCACTGGAACGTGAAGGGCCCGAATTTCATCGCGCTGCACGAGTTGTTCGACAAAATCGCGGAGGACATCGAGGACTATTCCGACAAGATCGCGGAGCGCGCCGTGCAGCTCGGCGGGCAGGTCGAGGGGACTGCGCGCGCCGTCGCGGCGCATTCGTCGCTGTCGGAATACCCGCTCACCCTCAGCGCCGGGCACGAGCACGCCGCGGCCCTCGCGAACGCGCTCGCGAGCTTCGGCAAGCACGTCCGCGCCGCGATCAAAGCCGCGACCGACCTCGACGACGCCGACACCGCGGACCTCTTCACAGGCGTCTCGCGCGGCATCGACAAATGGCTCTGGATGGTCGAAGCCCACCTTGAAAAAGGCTAAGATGAGCGGCGCAGCCAACGCACCGAGACCGTCAACCACCCGGAGTCCGTCCTCAATGAGCGACCACGAACACGAAGAGCGCGGACACCACCGCGACCATCAGGCGCACTCGCAAGCAGGCCGGCCCGCGCCCGACCGCTCCGGCTTGCATAAGGATTGGCGCGTCTGGCTCGTCGTCGGTCTCATGCTTGCCGCGATGGCGATCTACCTGCTCACGATGGACGAGGCGCTCCGGCCCGGCGGCAAAGTCCAGGAGGCCGTCCCGGCCGCCGATGCGCCGTAATCACGCCGCGGATGCCCCGTGATCCCCCCGCTCCAGCCCGGTCGCGAGCGCGCATCGAGAACGCTCGATGCGCGCCTCGGCGCGGCCGTCACTTTTGCGGCACGAGCTGGATCTCGTCGAGCCCGAACGAATAGCCCGACGACTTCGGGTTCTTCCCGAGCAACGTCACCACGAACCGGTGCTTGCCCTTGCCGAGCGTGGTCGTGCCGAGCGACATCAGCTTCGCCGGCCGGGTTTCGGTGTTAAAGAGGTCGGTCGGCTTGCCCGCGAGCAGCGACCTGCCGTCGATCGAGAACTTCACCTTGCCGTAATCCGGGGCGATCGTGAATTTCGCCTTCACCTCGTAGGCGCCGCCGTTCTCGACCGGCACCTCGAGCGTGAGCGCGTCGCCCATGCCGGTCGCCTTCCACAAAAGCTGCCGGTTGGCGGTCCACTTCCCCTTGAATTGATCCATGTTCGTCTGCGGCGCGGCCGAGCCGCCGACCGCCTTCAAAACCTTGATCCCCGCCCCCTCAAGCACCCACGTGCCGTCCGTTTTCCGATAACCGCCCGTGTCGATCAGCCGCGTCATCGCGACCGGCTTGGCCTCGATGTCCTTGCCGTCCTCGAGCGACTTCACCGTGAACCGCTCGAACTTCGCCTGAAACGGCAGCTTCGAGAGCGTCGACGCCGACAGGCCGACGAAAATCTCGGGGTCGAAGTCGAGCACCACTTCCTGGAACACGACCATCTCCTCTTTGCTCTCGGCATAGAGGAACTGGACCGTGCTCCCCTTGCGGCGCGCCGCGAGCACCACCGGCCGATCGGGCAGCGCCTTCGTATAATGCACCCCCGCCTCGCGGCCGTTCTTATAAATCTCGACCAGAACGCGGTGGATCGTGCCGATGTCCCCGTCGGACCCTTTGCAGCGTTCGAGCCGGATGAAATTCTTTTCGTCCTGCCAGAGCAACAGCCCGGCCCCTTGGAACGTGAACGGCAGCTTGCGTCCCGAAGGGAGCGCGACCGTCGTGCCGCCGGGGTCGAATTCGTTCGTGACGGTGACCGCGCAGAGGAAGTCCCCCTTCACTCGGACCAAGGCGCACGGCGCGTTGAAGAGCTTGAACTGCGGGGCGTTCGTGAGCGGCGCGCCGCCGGGGACGTTGATCATCACCTTGCCCGGCGAGCTCACGATCTTCACGTCGTCGCCGATGTTGACCTCGCACGAAAACTTCGCGAGCGTCTTCGCATGCGCATCCTCGACCAAGCCCGCGATCACCCCTTGGCGGTCGGGTAGTTCGATCGGGAGCGGCTTGCTCGTGAGCGTCACGCCGTCGACAAAGGTGATCGCCACCTGCAAGTTTTGCTTGCGATCCTCGAGCTTCGGCGACGGGATGCTCAGAATGCCGCTCGCGAGCCCGTTCTCGATCTTGAAGGCGACATGCACCGAGCTCGGCATCAAGGGATACGTGCCGTTCGATGTCGGCGTCAACGGCGACGCCCCCGCCTGCGGCGCCGATCGCACCGACACCGCCTTCACCCGTTTCAGAGGGTCGACCAGCTTCAGGACCAGACGCAGTTGCGCGTTCATGCCCGACGGCGCCAGCAGCTCGGCGCGCTCAATGTTGAAGTCGCCGCGCAGGAAGTTGGCGACCATCGTCGGCGGGATCGCGAATCCGACCGCCTCGCCGCGCAGACGCGAGACCGCCACGCCCACCAGCCGCCCCTTCGCGTCGACGATCGGCCCGCCGCTGTTCCCCTCGATCAACGGCCCGTTGAGCTGCACCCGCGCCAGACGATTCATTTCGTCGCGACGCAAGCTGCTGATCGACATCGTCGTCACCGTGATCGCAGGGTCGACCCCGCGCTTATCGGTGATGCCCTGAATCATGCTCCCGAGCGGAAATCCCAGCGTATAGACCGGCATCGTCTCGGAAAACTCGGCCTCGGCCTCGACGGCCGCGCGATTCACCCGGATCGGCGCGGGCGGCGAACGCACCCCCTTCACCTCGAGCATCGCCAGGTCGAAGACTTCGCGACGGTCATACGCGACCAGCGTCGCGGGCACCTCTTGCTGCTGCGGCGTGCCGCTCCGGAACACGACCGAGAGCTCGACCTTCGTCCCTTCGGGAATCTCGCTCGGGTCGGGCACGGCGACGTGTCGATTCGTGATGATGTGCGTGACGTCGCCGACGGTCTCGAGCACCCAGCCCGAGCCGCTCCCCTGCATCCCCTTGATCTTCAGCTTCACGAACACCGTCGCGTCTTTGACTTGATCAAGCACGCGCTTATCGATAGATTGCGCCTCCGCGGCGGCGGCAAACGCCGTCCCCACGAGGCAAACGAGTGCAAACTTCCGCATGGCGGCTGCTCCTGACGGGAGACGTGCGGCAAGAGAGGATTTCGAGACGCGGAACGCGCGGACATCGATCCTAATCGCCGTCATGAAATGAATCAAGAAGTCGCTCGGAACGCGATCCGTCGACGTCGCGCCTCGTTTTCGGAGCCGCCCGCCGCCGCGTTTACGCGTGCATCGCGTGCATTGCCTCCAGGCCGTGCACGACGGTCACGAGCAACGAGGTGTCGTCGACCGCCACCGCCGAATGCGCCTGCCCCGACTTCAGATACAGCAGTTGCCCCGACTTCAGCTCGCGACGCGAGCCGTCGACGCTGAACACGACGTCCCCGTCGAGGCAGAAGATAATCGCCTCGCCGCGGACCGAATGCGGGGGCAGTTCTTGGCCGCGCGGCAAGACCCGTTGGTAGACGTCGAAGGCGGCGGTCTTGATCAGGGCCGCGGTCTTCGCCAATCCCGGCGCGGCGCCGATGGGGCAGACGTCGATCACCTCGCCGGGGAGCGCGCGCGGCGATCCGGGGACGCTCGCATCCGGCCCGATCGCTCCGGGAGCGTCGACGGCCGCGCCGCGCGCGCCGTCATGCTTCAAGAACGCCCGAACCTCCTCGAGCGCCCTCGAAATCCCGGCGCGACGATCGTGATCGGGCGCGTGCTCAAGCGATCGCACGAGTTGATTCGCCAGGTGTTCCGCCGCGGTGGACACCGTCACCCCTTCGCAGACCGTCTCCGGATAGTCGCGATGGTGGATTTTCACCGTCTTGATCGAACACGTGCCGCACGCGGAATCCGACACGACGAGAGACCCGCTCGAGTTCGACATCGCTCCAGCCTCCTTCAGGAAAGGTTCCTTTGACTACGCGCTCGACTCGGACGCCGACGGGCCGTCGCGACGGGTCAAGGCTCGCGCCGGCGCGGCTCCTTCCGGAGCACGTTCGGCGTCAGCACAATGATGGTGTCGACCGGCTTGCGGACATCCTGCGGAATCGCGATCGCCGCCGCGCCCGCTTTCGTCGTGATCATGAACGGCTTGTGCGTGTCGATCGTATCGGCGGCGAGGTCGAGCGCCGAGCGCGGCAGCTCCACCTCGTCGACGTCCTTGAGCACGTGCAGAAAGATCGTCGCCGACGACGCCGACTGCGTCGAAACGCCCCACGCCGCCGGTCCGTACGGACCCCGACGCGTCGCGTAGATCGACTGCCCGTTCGCGTCGAGCCAGCGCCCGACCTCACCCAGACGCTCCTCGAACTCGCGACCGATCGTGCCGTCGGGCCGCGGACCGACGTTCAACAGCAAGTTCGCGTTCCGCCCAGCCGCGCCCACGAGCGTCCGAATCACCTGATCGGCACTCTTGAATTTCTTGTCGCCCGCGTTGTACCCCCACGAGTTGTTCATCGTCAGGCAGGTCTCGAGCGGCAACCCCGCGTCGGCCTGAGCCTTGTTGAAACCCGCCGAATTCTCCCCCGGCAGATCCTGCTCGAACATCTGAAAGTCTTCGCCGGGGAACGGCTTCACGTGGTGGTTGTTCCCCGCAAGCGCCTTCGGCTGCAACTCGTGGATGATCCTGTACGTCCCTTCGAGATCCCAGTCCGCCCGCGGACGATCCCACCAACCGTCGAACCAAATCCCGCCGATCTCGCCGTAATTCGTGCACAGCTCGCGCACCTGACCCTGATAGTACGCGACGTATTTCTTCCAGTCGCCCTCCTCGGCCCGGCCCGCCGTCTTGCCCGTGCCGCCGCGCGGAAAATAGTCGGGGTGATGCCAGTCGAGCAGCGAATAATAGAAAAAGAGCTTGACGCCCTCTTTATGACACGCGTCGGCAAGCGCCTTCAGCGGGTCCTTCCCGTACGGCGTGCCGTCGACGATGTCGTACTTCGTGAGCTTGCTGTCGTACATGCAGAAGCCGTCGTGATGCTTGCTCGTGATCGTAATATACTTCATCCCCGCCCTTTTCACGGTCGACACCCAGGCGGCGGCGTCGAATTTGGTCGGGTTGAAGCGCGGCGGCAACTTTTCATATTCCGAAATGGGAATCTTGTCGTTGTTCATGACCCACTCGCCGCGGCCGAGCAGCGAATAGACGCCCCAGTGCACGAACATGCCGAACTTCGCGTCGCGGAACCAGCGTTTGGCCTCGGCGCGAGGGTCGTCGGCGGAAGGAACGTCGTCGGCCCGCGCGGTCGCGGCAAACATCGAGAGGGCCGGGGCCGCGGTCAACAACATCGCCAGACCAGCCGCCGCGGCAAACGATTTGCGACGCATCACGAAAACTCCTCAAGCGAGCGGGGAGCCGAGAAACGTCCGTCAGCTTTTATCGTTGCCTTCCACCGCCCCGAAATCAAGCTTGAGCCGGCCGGCGTCCGCTCGTGTATCATTGGAGTCCGCGACCCTTCACCCCCAAACGTCGTCGCCCGAGCCGTCCATGCCGCGCAACCTTCGTCTGATGACGTTCGTGACCCTCTTCGCGACCGGCTCGTCGACCGCGCGAACGCCCCTCGCCGCCGAAACGGCCGCTGAATCGAAGCCCGCGCCGCGCAGCCTCGAAGCGCGGATCTCGCCGCTGATCAAAGCGCACGAGGGCGAGGTCGCGGTCGTGGTGCGATCGTTGCGCGGCAACGAGCGCTACGAATATCGCGCCGACGTCCCCATGCCGACCGCGAGCCTCATCAAAATGGCGGTGATGGTCGAGGCGTACCGACAGTCGGAGGCCGGCAAGCTCGACCTTAAACGCACGTTGACCCTGAAAAAAGAGGACAAGGCGCCGGGCTCGGGCATCCTCGCATACCACTTTTCGGACGGCGCGACCTTCCCCTTGCTCGACGCCGTCCACCTCATGATCGCATTCTCGGACAACACCGCCGCGAACCTCGTCGTCGACGCCGTCGGCCTGCCGTCGACCGCCGCGACGATGGCCTCGCTGGGCTACCCCAACACCAAGCTTCACTCCAAAGTGTTTCACCGCGAGACGTCGATCTTCCCCGATCGGAGCAAGGATTTCGGCCTCGGCAGCACCACGGCCGACGAGGCGGCGCGGCTCGCGACGGCAATCTGGGAGAAAACTATCCTCTCGACCGCCTCGTGCGACGCGATGATCGCGCACCTCCGCGCCTGCGAGGACAACGACAAATTCCCGCGCTTCCTGCCGCGCGGCAAAGTCGCTCACAAAACCGGCAGCGTCGACGACGTCCGCACCGACGTCGGCGTCGTCGAGTGCCCGCGCGGAGCGGTCGCGCTCGCCGTCCTTACACGATGCAACAAAGACCGGCGTTACGCCCCCGACAACGCCGGCAACGTCCTTTGTGCTCGAATCGCCGAGCAAGTCTACGACTATTTTTCACAACCGTGAGTCGTCGCCATGCGTTGCAACTCCTCAGATGCCGCTTCGATGCGTGCTTTCGTCGTCCTCGCCGCGATCTCGGGATTGAGTGCGCGCGCAGCCGCGCCGGCATCCGAGCAACCCGCCGCGACGCGTCCGCCGAGCGTCTTGATCATCCTCCCCGACGAGTGGCGGGCGCAGGCGCTCGGCTGCATGGGCAACGTCGACGTCCGCACGCCTTGCGTCGATAAGCTCGCGTCGGAGGGGCTACTCTGTCGCACGATGTTCGCGAATACGCCGGTCTGCTGCCCCGCGCGGGCCGTCTTGATGACCGGCCGCTATGCCCATCAAAACGGCATGGTCGCGAACGACCTCCGTCTCCGCGACTCCGAAACGACCATCGCCGAGATTCTCGCCGCGCGCGGCTATCGCACCGGCTTCATCGGCAAGTGGCACCTCGACGGCGGACCCCGGATGCCGGGATTCGTGCCGCCCGGTCCACGCCGGCAAGGCTTTCAATTCTGGGCCGCCAACGAGTGCGAGCACAACCACTTTCACCCTTCGTACTTTCGCGACGACCCCCGGCCGATCGTCGATAACCGCTTTGAATCCGAGGTCTGGGCCGACCGCGCACTCGAATTCTTGAAGTCGACCGGCGACGCGCCGTTCTTTCTCGTCGTCGCCCCCGGACCGCCGCACGACCCCTACGCCGCACCGCCCAAATACATGAAAATGTACGACCCCGACGCCTTGTCGTTGCGCCCGAACTGGGTCGCGGGCACCCCGGGCGGCTCGCGTCGCGACCTCGCCGCCTACTACGCGGCGATCACCGCGGTCGACGAGCAAGTCGGCCGGATCGTCGACGCCCTCGACGCCGGCGGCCGTCGCGACGACACCATCGTCGTCTTTACCTCCGACCACGGCGACATGCTCGGCTCGCACGGCTCGATCCTGAAACGCAAACCGTGGGAAGAGTCGACCCGCGTGCCGGGCATCATCCGCTACCCCGCGCGCATCGCCGCGGGCCGGACCAGCAACGCACTCGTCAGCCACGTCGACCTCGCCCCCACCCTGCTCGCACTCACCGACGCGCCCGTCCCCGCCGCCATGTCGGGCTCGAACCTCGCCGACGTCGTCCTGGGCCGCGACGATCGCGGTCCCGACGCCGTCCTGTTCCAGATTCTCGTCCCCTTCGACGGCGACCGCACCCCCCTCCCCTGGCGCGGCATCCGCACGAAGACGCACATGTACGCACGGACCAAGGACAACGCGTGGGTGCTCTACGACCTCGAGCGCGACCCGTACGAACTCCACAACTTGATCGACGACCCCGCCTCAGCCGCGCTCCGTCAAAAGCTCGACGCACAGCTCGCCGAGCTCATGGCCCGCCGCGGCGACTCCTGGAAGTACACCTGGATGGATAAGGTCGAGGACCGCGGCCGGCTCTTTCGATTCGAGACTTTCGAGACCATCGAAGCCTACCGCGACTGGGCGCGCACCCACCCGAACCTCGCGCCGCGCGATTGAAAACGAGCGAGGATCAGGCCCGCGCGGCAAAAACCCCGCTTAACGCCGCGCGACCGGCTCCTCGTCCTCGGATTGCGCCCGGACAACCGCGCCGTCGGCGTCGCGACCCACTGTGGTCCGATCGCCGCGCGCCAGCACCGTGTGCCACGCGTGCCATGCGCGGTCGAGTTCGCGGACGTTGGTCAAACCGTAATGGACGCGCGTCGCGTCGTCCCAGCCCTTCCGGCCGCCGTCGCGAACGAACGCCAAAAAGCGAGGTCGGCCACCCATCTCGATCAAAAACTTCGAGATCGAATAACCCTGGCCATAAAAGGCCATTAAGTCGCTCGGATATTCCGTCATTTGGAACAGGCGTCCGAGCGGGAGGTCGGCGCGGCGTCCCAAGACCTGACGGATGATCAGGTCGTGACGATGCAGCTCAAACGCGTCCTCGCTCAGCAACGACGCCCCTTCGTCGGCCCAGCGCGGCATCGGCTCGCCAAAGTAAGCGGCGAACACGGTGTGCGTGATCTCGTGCGGCAGCGCGGAGACGAGGATCCGGTCGAGCCGGCCCTCGACGCTCATCTCCTGGTCGCTGACGCGGCCGTTCTCGAAGCCGAAACTGGTCACGCCGCCCGCGTTGCCCTGCGTCACCTTGACGCGAATCGGGCACGGCTTCGACCAAGCCGGCAGTTCCTTGCCAAGCCAGGCGCGCGCGATCGCGAGACGCTCGCGCTCGGCACGCTCGCCCACCGCGCGTGCCGTCGCGGCCGTCGGCGCCTCGACGACGAAGTTCTTCGTACGGAACGTCGCACCAGTAAGCGTCGGCAACAGTAAGAAAGTCGCCAACGACGCCAAACGCAGGCCGGGTATCGAACCCGAACGTTGCAATTCCTTCGACATGACGCCGACCTCCGTGTCGTCACCCCCTCGGGGCGATACGTCGGCCGACGCCTTCGGCCGCGATCGGCCGGAACTTTAGCAAATTCCGGCGCTCGTGTCGAAGCCGATCTTTCCAAACGTCGCGAATGATGTCCGTTGCCGAGGCAAATACCGGAGACAGGACTTGAACCTGCACCCGCTTGTAAGCGGACTAGCCCCTCAAGCTAGCGCGTCTGCCAATTCCGCCACTCCGGCTCGCAACCGTCATCGACGCGAGGACAAAAGGAATCCTAACCGAGGACGCCGCACAGTCAAGCCGGCAGCACCTCCACTCCGCGCAATCGCCCGCGCAATCGTCCTGATTCCAAGGTCGCCCACGCTCTAACTCCTCCCTAAAAGCATTCCAAAAAATGCGTCGGCCGCCTCGCGCGACCTAGGTTCCGACACAGGTCGCCACCGACCGGTGCCCGCCTTCAAAAAAAATCAAGGCCGGCGCGTCGCAATTCACACTGAGGCTACGTATAGTGTGACGGCCCTTCGCGACGAGCGGCCCACATGCATGCTTGACCTGAGATTCGTCGCGTCGACCCGCCTGACCAAACGAGTTCGAAAAAAAACGTAGTTTTCGATCAAACTCTTAGTCGCGTGCTACGTAATGTAAGGTGCGACTTGTAATTCTTCCGACTGATCCTTGCCCGCGGCGCATAATGTGCTTGGGGAATGAATCATGAGAGTGACCACGGCACAGGCGGGGGCGGACCCCGCGGCCGACGATTGATGTGGACCGAACCCTGTCGCGATTCATGCGTCCGACACGAAGATCGGAGCCAATGCGGCTGGATTTTCTATGTGGGATTGAATTCGTCGGAACGGCGTGTCGATTTAAACCTTGAAGCGCGGAACATTGAAAGGGTCGCCTCCGCGGCCCCAATTTGAACAAGACACCTGGAGGTGTACCCACCATGGCCCGCAAAGACGCAATGGTTCGCTTGCACGCGCGATTGGTGACCCGACGCGACGCCCTTCGTAAAGCCCTCAACGGCGACCTCGACGGCTTTCGCGAGTTGGCGGCGCACGATGCCGTCGGCGACAGCGTGGACGCCGCCATCGACAGCGCGAACGACGAAATCAGCTCGCAGCTCGTCGAGATCGAAAGCCGCGAACTTGAACAAATCGAGCACGCTCTCGAGCGTATCGAACAGGGGCTTTATGGACGTTGCGAGTTCTGCGGCGAGAAGATCGCGGAGCCGCGGCTGAACGCTCTGCCCTATACGAACTCTTGTATCGAATGCGCCCGCGAAAACGAGCGTCAAGGACACGGCGCGGGATATGCTCCCGACACGACGCGTTGGGCGAAGGTCTTCGAGAAGCACAGCGACGACGGCGAGTCGGAATCCGAGATCAACCTCAGCGACTTCGAGCTCGACGCCTCCGAAGCCGGGCGCTGACGTCGCTCTCCGACGCTTTTTTAAGCGCCGACGGCGGCGGGCGGACCCGCGGCTCAAATGAAACTGAATCCACGGCCTCCGTTGTTCGGGGGCCGTGTTCGTTTCTGGAGAGTGCGTCGGCCGTCGCGGACGGCGAAACGCGCGTGCACGGTGGTTTCCAAGGGATTCGGCGTGGATCGGTCGCAACGGTCTTTGACGTTGCCCCGCGGCAGGTACTATACTGGATCGACAGCACTGGGGTTGCCGCGCGGCGAGAACTTCGTGATCCGCGCGAGCCGTTCAGGTCATCGGGAGCGAGTCTCATGACGCGACGCCGGGAGCCTTTGCGGTCGGCGGCCGGGGGCGCGGCGCTCCTGGCGTTGGGCGCGGCCTTGGGATTGGCGTTTGGCCGGCTCGGCGAGATGCCGCGGGCCGGGGCGAATCCGACTCCCGCGACGGCGGTCGCTACTGAAGCGGGCGGCGACGATTCCGCGGCTCCCGCGACGCGACGCGACGCCAAAACGGCGGCCGACGCCGTGAAAACTCCCCTCGACGATCAGGCTTACGCCGAGCTCGCGCGGCAATACGAGAAATTCGCCGTCATCGACCGCACGTATCAGCTCGTATCGCGGGCGGTTTCGCCGTCGGTGGTGCACATCGTGGCGACCAAGTCGAGCCGCGGCGACGACGCCGGTCGCGCCCGTCGTTATGAGGAGACGGGCTCGGGCGTGATTGTCCGCGCGAGCCGCGGTCGCGAGTTGTATGTGCTTACCAACAATCACGTTGTGGAAAAGACGACGGCCCCGAAGGTCGAAATCTTACTCAAGGACGGACGGGCGTTGCATCCGAAGGCGATGTGGCTCGATACGAAGGCCGACATCGCGGTGCTGGCGCTCGATCGCGACGACCTGCCCGCAGCGCGGCTGGGCAACAGCGACGACGCGGTTGTCGGCACGTGGGTGCTCGCGATGGGCAGCCCGTTCGGTCTGATGCACTCGGTCAGCCAGGGGATTATTTCGGCCCGCGGGCGGCACATGGAGGAGTTGGCGGACGTCGAGAATCAGGATTTCTTGCAGACCGACGCGGCGATCAACCCGGGGAACTCGGGCGGGCCGCTGGTGAACATGAAGGGCGAAGTGATCGGGATCAACAACTCGATCGCCTCGAACGGCGGCGGCAACGAAGGGGTCGGCTTCAGCATTCCGATCAACCTGGCAAAGTGGATCATGGAGGAGTTGCTAGCGCACGGGCACGTGAATCGCGGGGCGCTTGGGGTGCGGCTGCACCCGGATTTTCGCCCTGACGACGCGGTTCGTCTCGGTCTGGAACGACCCGCCGGGGCGTGGGTCGACAGCGTCGAGCCGGGGTCGCCCGCCGCGACCGCGGGGTTGCGCGACGGCGACGTGATATTGCGATTTAACGCCGTTGAGATCAACGACTTGAACCATTTGATCAACATTGTCTCGATGTCGGCGATCGGTCGGCCGGCCGAGGTGGTCGTGTGGCGCGGGCGGAAGTTGGTGAATCTGAACGTGACGGTGGGCGACAAGGACCGCGAGGTGGCCGGGAACGACGACGACGCGGGCGTGCCGCGGGTTGAGCACGCGGGTGCATCGCGGAGGCGTGAGCGTACGGGTTCGAGTTCGTCGGCGCGCGGGCTTGAGCTCGCGACGCTCGACGAGGCCGGCGCGCGTCGATTCGGGCTGCCGGACGATCTCCGCGGCGCGGTGGTGACCAAAATCGACCCGAAAAGCCCTGTCGCGAAGCTGCTCGACCGGCTCGACGTGATTGTTTCGATTGACGGGAAGGCGGTCGCGGACGCCGACCAGGCGTTCGGCGAGATCAGCCGTCACTCCGCGGCCGAGGCATTGATTTTGGGCGTCGATCGCGTGGTCCGCGGGGCGATCGAGCGACGGTCGGTGCGGTTGCCGTGACGGTTCGGCCGTTCGACCCGATCGGCGAAGCGGTGCGAATTTGCCGCGCGGGCGGCAATCTGACTGCGCGCGCGGCGGCGGCGGCGATCGGGGTGATTTTGGACGGGCAGGCCGACCACACGCTCGCGGCGGCGTTTTTGACGGTGATCCACGAGCGCGGCGAGACAGCGGCGATGCTCGCGGGGGCGGTCGCGGCGGTTCGCGCGCGGATGGTCGCGTTTGATCCGACCGACGCGGACGGCCGGCGGCTGCAGGTCCTCGACACGTGCGGGACCGGCGGCGACGGCGCTCACACCGTCAATATTTCGACGGCCGCGGCGATCGTCGTCGCGGCGTGCGGGGTGCCGGTCGTGAAACACGGCAACCGCGCGGCCTCGAGCAGCTCCGGCAGCGCCGACGTCCTCACGGAGCTCGGGGTCGACATCGATGCGCCGCCCGCCACCCTGGAACACTGTCTGCGAAACGTCGGGATCACGTTCCTGTTCGCACCGAAGTTTCACCATGGGCTGCGTCACGCAGCGCCGATCCGAAAACAATTGCCGTTTCGGACCATTTTTAATCTCGTCGGGCCGCTGGTGAACCCGGCGAGACCAGCCTACCAGCTCATCGGCACGACGAGCGACGCGGCGGCGAAACTGATCGCGGGCGCGCTAGAGGAAATGACGGAAAGGCCGCTCTCGGCAGCGGTTGTATCGAATTCCGAAGGGGTGGATGAGATCTTGCCGGCGGGCACGACGCGGGTCCGTTGGGTTGGAGACGGTCTCGACCGGAATGAGGAGTGGCGTCCTGACCAATTCGGCGGACGGTCGGATCTCGAACGCGACGGTTGGCGCGGCTTGGAGCCGTCGGCCGCGGACCCCGTCGACTTGCGGGTCGCGTCGCCGCGAGAGAGCGCGGATCGAATTCGCGCGCTCTTTGAGGGCGAGCGCGGCGCGTTGCGGTCGATTGTGATCGCGAACGCGGGGGCGGCGTTGTACGCGGCGGGAGTCGCGCCGAGCTTGCTCGAGGGTTGTCAGTCGGCGAAAGAGGCGATCGACTCGGGGGCGGCCGCGAAGTTGCCGGCAGCTTGGGCGCGGCTCAGCCGGGAACATCCGACGCCGCTCGATTGAAGCGTTCCGTCCAGATTTCTTCGTAAACGTGATAGCCGCCGGGCGACATCCCAAGCCCCCGGTAGGTGGCCTGCGCGGCGTGATTCTCAACCTCGACGTAGAGCCGCAGTCCTATGACGTCGGGCCGAGCGCGAGCATCGTCGCGGATCGCGCGATGGAGCGCGCGAAAAACCCCGCGGCGACGAGCGTCGTCGGCGACGTAAACGCTTTGCAGCCACCAGATCCAGCCGTGCCGCCAGTCGCTCCACTCGCGCGTGACGGCCGCCTGACCGATCACGCGCGGATCGTCGCGTGTCGCGGCGACCCAATAACGCAGACGGTCGGGGTCGGCCAGCGCCGCGGCGACGCCGGCCGTGAGCACTCGCGGGTCGAGCTGCTTCCGCTCGGTCTCCCAGGCCAGCGCGGCATTGAAGGCGACGATCGTCGGGGCGTCGGCGGCGACGGCGTCGCGGATCCGAAATTCGAGGGCGCGCGACTCGGACGCGGTCATCGCGGACGTCCGCCAAGCTTGCCGCGGGCACGACGGCTGGCCTCGAGCAGCAGTCGATTTTCGTCGTCGTTGAGCGCCGCGCGACCTTCGCGAGCGATTTTGGCGAGAATCTCGTCGAGGCGCGCTTCGAGTTGCTCCTCGGGGATCACCGGCGCAACGGTCGGCGCGGCAACGGGTCGCGCGGCGGCGACACCCGGCTCGCTGGTCCACGACGACCCCGAGGGCTCGCGGAGGCGGGGCGGCGCGTAGTCGTCACGCGGCGGCGAAACCACGCGCAAGTGACGTCGGGACCAAGCTTTGCGCAGCGTGCTCGGCCAGGCGTCGACCCCGAGCCTCGACCAGCGCCAGTCGAACGTCTTGAACAACCAGCCGAAGAGCGCGCCGCCCAAATGCGCGACGACGGCCTCTTGCACCGGCACCCCTTGGATGAGCCGGAGAGCGTCGAGCCCCAGAAAGAGCAAGACCGCGATCCACATTTCGACCGGGATCACGAAGAAGAGCAAAATTTCGCGTCGCGGATAATAAAGCGTGTACAGGACGACGACGGCGGTGACGGCCCCGGACGCGCCGATCATCTGATGGCCGCGGGCCGAGAAGGCGTCGACGCCGAGCCAGCAGGCGGTGCTGAAAATCGCGGCGCCGAGGTACATCATCACGAAGTCGCGTGAGCCGTGGAACGCCTCCATCTCGCGGCCGACCATCCAAAGGAACACCATGTTCCAAAGGATGTGAAAGATATCATGCGGATTGTGGAGGAAAGCGGCGGTCAGGAGCTGCCAGACGCGGCCGTGGTTAACGACGCCGTCGACCGAGGCTGCGAACCATTCGTGCAGCAAGCGGACGTCCGCGCCGCCGAGACCTTGGAGGAAAAAGACGGCGACGTTGATGCCGATGATCGCCGTGGTGGCGGGGGAGGTGCTGAAAAGACGTCCGACCCCGCGCGAGTCGCCGCGGTAATAATCACGATCATAGATGCCCATGACGGCTCCGACGCGGCGGGCTTCCCAAAAAAAAGCGGCAAGGCTCCTCGGCGGCGAGCCGGGGAGTGGTCGTGACGCGACTCGACTTCTTTATCATCGGACGCGAAGTCGCGGCTGTCAACGTCCCGCGACAAAACGCTCAGGGGCGTGCACGGATGTCGAAACCAGTCGGACGAAACGGCGCGATTGCGCGGATCGAGGGTCGGTCAGTCGGCGAGCAGCGCCTCGGTCGCTTCTTGCCGCGACGCGTAGAGCGGCCAGAGCGTATCGAGCGAGGTTAGCCGCAGTAATTCGCGCGCGCGATCCGAAACGCCCGCGAGCGCCATCGAGCCGCCTCGCGCCTGCGCCAGCTTCCAGCAGCGGAGCAAGATCGCGAGGAAGACCGAGCCAAAATAGTCGACGGCCGCGAGGTCGAAGATCAGCAGCGGGACGTCCTGCGTGCGCAACGGCGCCATGATCAATTCGGCGGCTTCCTCGTCGAAGCCGAATTCAAACGACTCAATGTGCGGCGTGGCGGTCACGATCGTGAGTTCGCCGCGCTGCTCAAGAGTAAACGCGTTTGGTGTCGAATTAATCATGAGGAATGCCGCCGTAAGCGCATCGCCTCGCCGCAATAGGCGTGAGCGGAGTGTGGAAACCCCGCTTAGCCTACGGTACGCTCGCTATGCATGCAATCCCCTGCCCTTCCGCGTCGGCGTCGGGGCGCAATCGCCTCGACGCACCGGTCGCAAGTCGCCTTAGGCCGAGGGGCGGCAGTTCGAAAAGGCGCGGACGATCTCTTGGAGGTCGGGAGTGACCAGGATCGGCTCGTCCTCGAAGTCGCGCAGCCAGACGTAGTTGTCGCGATACGCCTGCGCCAACAGGGGATAAAGGTCGGAGAGTCGAATCGTCACGTTTGGAGCACCGTCATCGTCGAGGCACTCGTCCTCGGGGTGGGGGAACACGCGCAGTCGTGCCGTGGCCATTCGCGACTCCTCCTTGCGACCTTGGGGACGCGCGGCAGTCGCGCGTCTCAGACGGATTTCCGTTCCATGTAGCTCGGAACGCGGCCGGCGAGGCGCAAATCTGCGCATCCTACGCCGTTTACCGCGGCCGACTTCGGATCGGTGCCGCCACCTTGACATGTCGCGAGCGTGAAACGCCGCCGCGGTCGTCGCCGCGGACGTCTCGCTCGCTTCCTTCACATAGATCGGCCGGACCGCGCCCGCTTCATCAGATAAATCGCGACGAACGGCACGGTTGGATTCACCCGACGGTTCGATCATACTAGAAGGGTGCGTTTTTGAACCCGCCCGCGCGGCCCGTGCCGGCAGCGTCCCAAGACGCCAAACCCACCGCCTCCATCCACTATGCGACGGTCCCGACGATGTCACTCTCCTCGAAGCAGTTACGCGGAATCATCCCCCCCCTGCCCACGCCGATGCAGCCCGACGGCCGTCGAGCCGACGTCGACGCCTTCGCGCGCTTGGTCGAATTTTCGATTAGCGCGGGCGTCCACGGTCTCTGGATCCTCGGCACGACGGCGCGGTTCGACCTCGTCTCCGACGAGGATCAGCGCGTGCTCGCCGAAACCGCGGCGCGGGTCGCGCGCGGCCGGCTCCCGCTCGTTCTGAACGTCAGCGACATGGGCACGCAGCGCACGATCGAGCGCGCTCGCCGCTGCGACGACCTCCCCTACGATTATTACGCCGCGCTGCCCCCCTGGTATCTGCCGATGTCGGTCGCCGAGGTGGTCGACTATTACCACAAGCTCGCCGACGAACTCGCCCGCCCGGTCGTCATCTACAACGCACCCTGGGTCTGCAACCAGCTGCCCTTCAAGGAGGTACGTCGGCTCGCCGAACATCCGCGCATCGTCGGCTGCAAGGACGTCGGACCGCACGTCGGTCGGGCGCTCGAGTGGCCCCGCGCCGAGCGCGCTCAGCTCGGATTCAGCTATCTCCACGCTCACGACCTGGTCGCGATCTCCGCCGATCTCGAAACCGACGGCTTCGTGACCGCGCTCGCCGACCCGTTCCCCGAACTCGCCGTCGCCACCTGGAACGCCGCCGTCGGCGGCGACGCCGCACGTGCCTTCCGCCTTCAATCACAACTCTCGCGGCTCTCCCAGGCTACTCAGCTTGGCGCGTATCTCGGCTGCGTCGATGTCGCCTGCCGATACCGAAAGCTCTTCGAAAGCATGCTCCCGCAACCGCTTCGCGCACTCGACCCCGAGACCGCCAAGCGTGTCGTCGCCGTCCTCGACGCCGTCGGCGTCGTGCCGGTCTGAGGCGGCGTCGCGGGGGGTTCACAAGATCGCGTGCAGAACCTCGCCCCGGCTGATCGGGTACGGACGTCCGAACGGGTCTTTGATCTCGGCGTCGGGAGCGACGCCGAGACAGTGGAAGATCGTCGCGGAGAGGTCTTCGGGACGGACGCGGCCGTCGCGCGGCGTGGCTCCGATTTTGTCCGACGAGCCGTAAACGTGACCGCCGCGGATCCCGCCGCCCGCCATCGCGATCGAAAAGACCGAACCCCAGTGTCCGCGACCGCCGGCGGCGTCGAGGCGCGGACTGCGTCCGAACTCGGCCATGCACACGACGAGCGTTTCGTCAAGCAGGCCGCGCTCGTCGAGGTCGGCGACGAGGGCCGAAAAGGCACTGTCGGTCGGGGGCGCGAGCACGTTTTTGAGTCGAGCGGATTCGCCGACGTGGCTGTCCCAACACGGGTTGTTCGGCGGTTCGTCGAGCGCTCGATACCAGTTGACCTGCACGAGCCGGACGCCCGACTCGACGAGCCTGCGCGCGAGCAAAGCGCCCTGTCCGAAGGGAGTCTTGCCGTAACGGGCGCGAGTGGCCTCGGATTCGAGCTCGACGCGGAAGGCGCGACGGGCCGCGGGCGAGCGCAAGAGATCGAACGCCTGCCGAGCGTGGACGTCGAGCAACCGCGCGGTCGAGTCGCCGTCGAGTGCGCCGAGTCCGTCCTGGAGGTGGTCGAGCAAACTCATTCGGCGCGTCAGGCGCGCGGTGTCGAGGTCGGCGGGGAGGTCGATTTCGCGGATCCGATATCCTTCGGGCGTGAGCATCGCGTTCAAGAGCCAGGGGTCGGACGAGCGGCCCAAGAAGCCGGCGTCCTGTCCCGGCCAGACGCTGCCGTCGGTGTTAAAAATTCGGTGCGGGAGCGTGACGGTCGGCGGCAAGCCCTCGTGGCCTCCGACCAGTCGCCCGGCCATCGCGCCCAAGCTCGGCGCATCGTTCGGCGGTCCGGGGTTCGCGTTCTCGAAGTTCATCGGCTGATGCGGGCGGCCGGTGAGCATGTAGTAGCCGCTCGACGAGTGCGCGTTGTCGCCGGTCGACATCGCGCGGAGCAGACAAATCTTGTCGGCGACGCGGGCGGTCTTCGGGAACAGTTCGCAAATCGAGAGGCCGGGGACGTTAGTCGCGATCGGTCCAAAGTCGCCGCGGACCGCGGCCGTCGCGTCGGGCTTCGGATCCCAGGTGGAATGCTGCGGCGGGCCCCCCATCAAGAACATGACGATGCACGACTTCGCGCGGCCAAACGACGATCCCGACGCCGCCGAGGTCGGCAAGGTCGCGGCCGAAGCCTGACCGATCGCGCGCGTCAGCCCGCCGAGATTCAGGCCGGCGTTCAACAGGCCCAGCCCGCCGATGCGCATGATCTCGCGCCGGCTCCGGCCGTCGCAGAGCCGGGAAGGTGATCCAAGCAAGCGCAACATCAACGCCTCGTTGTTCTTCGGGAGAGATCGCCGAACAACACTTGTTTAACAGGGTACAGGGTATCACCAATGCGCGACGGTTGCAAGCGATCGGCGTGCGTTTTGGGACAAGACCGGGCTTGGGATTTTGGATCTGCCGGGCGACTCGGCGGGTTTTGACCGTCGCGTTCCAAAAAAACCGAAAAGGGGATCATTGCGAGGGTTCGGGTTTTAGGGACTGGGTGGTTTGGGACGCGAATGTTGCGAAAAAACAACATCGGAATCGGGGGTCGCGGCTGGCCGGGGAGGCTTGAATCACCGCGGAAATGAGTCCCGGAGAGGAGATTGAGAGCCGCTTGGCCGTGCGGGAGGCGGGGTTGGTGCCGCGACGCGGCTTGATCGACGCGTTCTCGCTCAATTATGATGTGATTCCCTGGTGCGACGGACTGCCGGGGCGGTTCGAGCGGCACGTCTGGTCGTAGGGACGCGACAAGTCGAGCTCGCGTTTGGTAAGGTCGTGCATCCGAGTCGGCCGCGAAGTCTGGGGCCGAGGCTCGGTTGGACCTCCCGAGCGTCGATCGAAAAAAATCGCTTGACGTCACGTCGAGTCTGAAGTAGCGTATGAACCAATGCGTGCAATCACGCAAGACAGCATTGCAAAGCATCGTGTTGTAAGAGCTCATCCTTCCGCGTTTTGAACGAGCATCCGAGAGTAGCGACCGCGGCGAAGACTCCGAGTGGAGTGATCCTAGGGGTTTGCGCGTCGCGCGGGAACGCGTCGGCGTCGCGAAAGTTTGACGCGAGTCGAAGCAGCGTGCATCCTTGCCCACGGACTGGTCCAAATTGAGCTGCACCGTGGGTATGCCTCCTCTCGGGTTCCGTACGAACGAGTCCACCTTTTCGTATCGAGGGGTCCATGCGACGGGCATCCTACCGCGATTCCAAGGCTACATCTCGTCCTGAGCGCGACGCCGCTCGCAACCAAACGGGCCGCGGCCGGCGACAGCCGCACGTGCTCAATTTGGACACGCTCGAAGAGCGGACGTTGATGTCGATATTGCCGCCGATCGTGACGACGTCGCCGACGTCGCCGGTGACGGGTTACGCGGGCAATCAAAACACGCCGTCGATCGCGGTGGATCCGACCAATCCGCAGATCTTGGTGTCGGTGTGGACGTTGAACGACCCGATCGACTTCCCGCTGCAGAAGGTGGTGTCGCAGGGGGCGTACTCGACGAACGGCGGACAGTCGTGGAATTCGTTCAATCCGTTGCAGTCGTTGCCGGATCCGAGCGTCACGACGAATCCGCCGCCGTTGCCGGTGTTGAATTCGTCGGTGGCGTTTGACCGCTCGGGCGATTTCTACGTCGTGGGCTCGGAGTCGAACTCGGGCAACACGGGCGGCTATCTGGTTCTGAGCAAGTACACCGTGAACGCGGGCGGCGGTCTGAACTCCGACTTCAACACTCACGTACTGGCGTCGTGGAGCGCAAACACGCAGGTAGCGTTCCTCGACCCGACGATCGCGGTCGACAACAACTTGAATTCGAGCTTCGCGGGGGTTCAGTCGGACCCGCTCTCGGGCAACGTCTACATCGCGACGACAAGCATCGTCCCGAACCCGAACAACCTGCCGAACTTCAACCCGAACGTCGTTTACTTCAATCAATCGACCGACGGCGGGAACACGTTCTCGGGCTTCCAGCAGCTTGACGGCAACTTCGGCCCGCAGCGGGACAGCGCGCCGCGGATCACGGTGAGCCAGGGGAATCCCAGCGGGACGGTGACGCCGGGCGCGGTGACGGTGTTGTGGGACGACTACGGGTCGGGCGCGACGGCGACGCCGTATCCGTACGACTTGATCAAGACGGTGACGATTCAGCCCGACCAGCTTGCGACCGGCGGGAACCAGTTGTCGGCGCCGATCGCGCCCGGCGCGTCGACGTCGATTCCGATGAGCGTGACCGGGGCGGCGACCTCGATCACGGGCTTGAATCTCGGCCTGAATTTGCAGTCGGCGTTGAACAGCGACCTGACGGTAACATTGACGAACCCCGCCGGGACGATGACGGTCACGCTGATCTCGAACGGCAAAGTCGCGGGCTCGAACCTGGGCGTGGCGGCCGACGGCACGCGATACGACACGGTGTTCACGTCGACCGCGGCGACTTCGATCGATGCGGCGACCGGCCCGGCGATCGGCCAGTTTGCGCCGGAGCAGTCGTTCGGGGCGTTCAACGGCCAAAATCCGGTCGGCGTGTGGATGCTCAACATCACGAACGGCTCGGCGACGAACACGGCGAACTTCCTGAGCGCGAAGTTGACGGCGCTGGGCGGGAATGAGACGACGTCGGGGCAGAACGTGGCGGCTTTGACGTACGTGCGGGGCACGTTCTCCGGGCTCGGCAACCCGACGACCTCGCTCGCGACGCCGATCGGCATTGGTCCGGACGCGACGATGGCGTCGGACAACAGCCTGTCGACGAATTCGCCGTACTCGGGCCGGATCTACATGACGTACGTCAATAAGAATCCGTTCGCGATCGCCGCGGGAATCGAGCCCGCCGACGACACGAACATCTATATGATCTACTCCGACAACGGCGGCGCGACCTGGAGCGCGCCGTCGATCGTGAACAACGACAACGCGAACCTGAACGGATATTCGCAGTCGTACGTCGACGCGAACGGGAATTATCTCGGCAACCGGCCGCGGTTCGATCCGTCGGTGGCGGTCGACCCGGCTTCGGGCGCGGTGGTGGTGAGCTACTACGACACGAGCTACGACGCGGCGCGGGCGCGGGCGGCGATGTCGATCCAGGTGAGCATCGACGGCGGCCAGACGTTCAACGAGTCGAACTTCGCGAACCAGCCCTTGGTCGCCTTCAACCAGGCTTCGCAGCAGAACGTGACGTTGGGACCGATCCCCGACAACCAGTCGAGCGGGAATTCGAAGACCGACGGGACGTACGGCTTCGGCACGAGTCAGTCGTTGGCGGTGCTCGACGGGCACATTTACCCGGCGTGGTCGGGGAACGACAACGGCGGCTCGGACATCACGAACATCGAGCTGCTCAACATTCACGTCGGTTCCGAGCTGTACTCGGTCGGTCCGCGGGTGATCGCGGCGACCGAGGGGCCGGTGGGGACGTCGGGCGACACGCTCAATCCTTCGAACGTGAGCGGCGCGCAGGCGCAAGCCTTCCAGGTGACGTTCGACCGTCCGGTGTCGATCGCCTCGCTGAACACGTCCGA
>JAJYDB010000028.1 GCA_021777845.1 Planctomycetota bacterium | reverse complement strand
GGTCGAGGCTCAGCGCGGGTCGATCGCGTGCAGCCAGTCGTGAAAGCGGCGGTCGGAGAGCACGCCCGAAGGCCCGTTCGTCGGGTTGATCCAAAGGTGCATCGAGTTGTACTCGAAGGAGTTTGGGACGAGCGCGCCCGCTTCGTCGACTTGAAACCAACCGATGACGTCGGAGACGTTCGGCTCCTGGTCGCCCTGGAGCGCGCCGGCGCGCGGGTCGAGCACGAAGAGCTGTCCACCGGGGTGGTTCCGCGCTTCGCTCGAGATGTCGAGCGAGCTTGCGGCCTCGGCGTTCATGAACGCGCACAGCGAGTCGGAGAAGCCGGGATTGGCCGCGAAGGAGTTTGGTTCGACGCCCGGCGGGGCCTCGAATTCGCCGACGATCGACCGCGGGTCGATCCCGCGCGCGCCCGCGAGCAC
Source organism: Planctomycetota bacterium (assembly GCA_021777845.1). Lineage (GTDB taxonomy): Bacteria > Planctomycetota > Planctomycetia > Isosphaerales > Isosphaeraceae > JAJYDB01. Next base: position 27,722 of record JAJYDB010000028.1, on the reverse strand, counting down.
CGGGTCGAGGAAGCAGAGCAAAAAGCGACGCTTCGTGTCGTCCTCGATCTCAAAGATGTTGAGGAGCGTGTTCGGGTGATCGGTTTGAGACATGGCCGTGTGCGTTCTCCCTAACACCGTGAAGCCGGACGTGGTGCGCGCGGACGCGCGCCTGTTTGCCGCGTTGGATCAGAGGATAAATCGACTTAGGTCGTCGTCTTGGACAAGCGCGTCGAGTCGGCCGCGGACCGCCGCGGCGTCGATGACGATCGTTTCGCCTTTGCGCTCGGGGGCGTGAAAACTGATGTCCTCGACGACTTGTTCGAGGATCGTGTGGAGCCGCCGCGCGCCGATGTTCTGCGTTGTCGTGTTCACCTGAAACGCGAGGTCGGCCATGGCGTTGATCGCGTCGGGCGCGAATTCGACTTTGAGCCCTTCGGTGGCGAGCAGGGCCTCGTATTGCCTTGCGAGCGAGGCGCGCGGCTCGCGCAAAATTCGCGCGAAGTCGTCGCGCGTGAGGTCGTCGAGCTCGACGCGGATCGGGAACCGCCCTTGCAGCTCGGGCATCAGGTCCGACGGCTTATTGCGGTGAAACGCCCCGGCCGCGATGAACAGGACGTGGTCGGTTTTGACTTGTCCGTACTTCGTGTTCACCGTGGTGCCCTCGACGATCGGCAACAGGTCGCGCTGCACCCCCTGCCGCGAGACGTCGGGACCGCGGCCGCCGCCGTCGTCGCCCGCGATCTTGTCGATCTCGTCGACAAAGACGATCCCCTGCTCTTGCGCCAGATCGAGCGCCGCCCTTTGGATTTTCTCGGTGTCGAGCAGCGCCTCGGCTTCCTGCGCGACGAGCAGCGGCCGCGCTTCGGCGACCTTCATCCGCGTCGCCCGCGTCGGCTTCGGCATCATTTTCTCGAACATGTTCTGGAGGTCGAGCTCCATTTGATCGAAGTTGCCCGCGCCCATGATTGAGACCGGCGCGCCCGAGCGGCCGGGGAGCGTCACCTCCACCTCGCTTTCCTCCATCATCCCCGCCGCGAGCCGATTCTTCAGCTTTTCGCGAGTGCGGCGGCGGCGTTCGGCGGCCTCGTTGGCCTCGGCGTCGTCCTCGTCGGACCACGAGGTTTGAGCGGGCGGCTCGGGTGCGAGGAGGTCGAGCAAGCGATGCTCGGCGCGTTCGGCGGCGAGGTCGGCCACCCGGCCGCGTTCGCGTTCGCGAACCAGCGTGATCGCCGCTTCGACGAGGTCGCGCACCAGGCTTTCGACGTCGCGTCCGTAATAGCCGACCTCGGTGTATTTCGTCGCCTCGACCTTCACGAACGGCGCTCCGACGAGCACCGCCAGACGCCGCGCGATCTCGGTTTTGCCGACGCCGGTCGGGCCGATCAGCAGGATATTCTTCGGGATCACGTGCGCGCGGAGATCGTCGGGAAGTTGTTTCCGCCGCCAACGATTGCGCAGCGCGATCGCGACGGCCCGTTTCGCGTCGGCCTGGCCGACGATATCGCGGTCGAGCTCGGCGACGATCTCGCGCGGAGTCAGGTCGCGCACGGCAGTTCCTCGACGGTGATATGATCGTTCGTGTAGATATCGATTCCCGCGGCGATTTTGAGCGATTCGGCGACGATCTGGCGCGCCGAGAGCTGCGTGTGCGCGATCAAGCCGCGCGCCGCCGCGAGCGCATAGCCGCCGCCGGAGCCCGCCGAGAGAATCCCGTCGCTCGGCTGGATCACGTCCCCAGACCCCGAGAGCAGCAGGCTGTGCCGGGCGTCGACGACGATGAGCAGGGCCTCGAGGCGTCGCAGCAGGCGGTCGGTGCGCCAGAGTTTGGCGAGCTCGGTGGCGGCCCGCGGGACGTTGTTCGGATAGTCGCGGAGCTTCGACTCGAAGCGTTCGAGGAGCGCGAAGCCGTCGGCGGCGCTGCCCGCGAAGCCGACGAGCACCTGGCCCTCGAGCAGCTTGCGCACCTTCACGGCGTCCGCCTTCATGACGGTGTTCGCGAGCGTGACCTGGCCGTCGCCGCCGATCGCGACGCGGTCGCCGCGCCGGACCGAAAGTATCGTCGTCGCGTGCCAGTCGAGCGGCATCGTCGATCTCCTTCAGCGTCGAAACACCCCGAACATCGAGGTTGGTTCAGGATACTCCCGGCGTCGACGCGTTGGAAAGACGCCGGCAGCCGCGGAGCGAGCATTGTCGACGTCGGACATTCCGCAGGTCGCACCCGCGGAGCGCCGCGGCTACTCCGCGAGCGTGCGCAGCTTGACGATCAATTCGAGCGCCTGGTCGGGCCCGAGCCGCGCGGGGTCGATGTCGCGAAGCTCCTCGAGCAGCGGGTCGGGCAGCGCCGCGAACAGACTCCCGCCGAGCGAGCGGCCGGTCTTCGGCTTGCGCATCGCGACCGCGGCCGCGGCGGCGGGCGGCTCGGCGCTGTGCTGGCGTTCGAGGAACGCGAGAATCGCGGACGCGCGCGCGATCACGCGCTCGGGCACGCCCGCGAGCCGCGCCACATGGATCCCGTAGCTTTGGTCGGCCCCGCCCGGCACGATCCGATGCAAAAAGACGATCGAGCCGTCAACCTCGCGGACCGCGACGTTTGCGTTCCGCAGCCGCGGCTTCGTCTTTTCGAGGTCGACCAGCTCGTGATAGTGCGTCGCGAACAGCGTCCGGCAACCGATTTGATCGTGAATGTGCTCGGTGATCGCCCACGCGAGCGAGACGCCGTCGAACGTGCTCGTGCCGCGACCGATTTCGTCGAGCACGACGAGGCTGCGCGCGGTCGCGTTGTGCATGATGTTCGCGGTTTCGACCATCTCGACCATGAACGTGCTCTGACCGCGGCCCAGTTCGTCGGACGCTCCGACCCGCGCGAACAGGCGGTCGACGACGCCGATCCGAGCGCGTCGCGCGGGCACGAACGCACCCGCCTGCGCCAGGATCGCGCACAACGCCGCTTGCCTGATGAACGTGCTCTTGCCCGCCATGTTCGGGCCGGTGATCAGGAGCACCGTCGCGTCCGCGTCAAGCTTGAGGTCGTTCGGCACGAAGTCGCCCGACCGCATCAAAATATCGAGCACCGGGTGCCGCGCTTCGACCAGCTCAAGCACCGGCTCGTCGGTCATCTCGGGGCGCGCGTGACCGCGCGTGACCGCGAGTTCGGCGAGCGCGGCGATGACATCGACCTGCGCCAGCGCCGCACCCGCCTGAATCAACCGCGGCGACTCCGCCGAGACGCGGTCGCGGAGCGAGAGGAACAGCTCGTATTCGAGGTCCCGCGCTCGTTCCTCGGCGCGGAGCACGTGGTCCTCATGCTCCTTCAACTCGGGCGTGATGTAGCGTTCGGCGTTTTTGACGGTCTGCTTGCGGATGTACTCCGCCGGAATTTTTGACCCTTGAGCGTGCGAGACCTCGATGTAATATCCAAAAACTTTGTTGAATCCGACCTTCAGATTCGGGATGCCCGTCAAGCGAACCTGCTCGGCCTGGAATTTGGCGATCCAGTTCTTGCCGCCGCGGGCGGCGTCGCGGAGTTCGTCGAGTTCGGCGTGGAAGCCGGTCCGAATCAGGCCGCCTTCGCGGGTCGCGAGCGGTGGCTCGTCGACCAGCGTCGCTTCGATCGCGCCGCGGATCTCGGGGCATAGCTCGATCGCGTCCTCGATCCGGCCGAGGTTTTCGGATCGGCGCGCGGTGAGCCTCGCCTTGATTTTCGGCAACAGCGCGAGCGTCCGGGCGAGCGCGACGAGGTCGCGAGGACCGGCGCGTCCCGTGCCTGCGCGGGCGGCGAGCCGCTCAAGGTCGTGCGCTTGACCGAGCAAACCGCGCAGGTCGTTGCGCAGCGATTCGTCGCGCGCCAATTCCTCGACCGCGTCGTGACGCGCCCGGATCGCGTCGAGCGACGTCAGCGGCGACGACAACCAGCGTGCCAGCAGCCGCGCACCCATCGGCGTGACGGTGCGATCGACAGCGTGCAGCAACGAGCCTTCGCGCTTCCCCTCGCGCATCGTTTTGACCAGCTCGAGCGCTCGTCGCGTCGTCGCGTCGATCGCGAGCGTATCATCGCGACGGTGCGGCGTGAGCCGCGTCAAGTGCCCGAGCGCGGCCCTTTGCGTTTCACGCAGATACGCCAACAGCGCGCCCGCGGCCGTCGTTTCGACCGCGTCGTCGTCGACGCCGAATCCCGCCAAAGTCGTCGTGCCGAAGTGCTCGCAAAGCACCCCGTGCGCCTGCGCGGGGACGAAATCCCAGGACGGCCGCGACGTGAATCCCGCATACCCCTGCCCGCGCAAGACCCGCAGCCAAGCGGCGTCGAGATTCGTCTCGGCGACCAGAATCTCCGCCGGCGCGAGTCGCGCCAGCTCCTCGGGCAGTTCGAGTCGAGAAACGCTCGCGAGCGCGAATTCGCCCGTCGAAAGCTCGATCCACGCGAGCCCAACCTTGCCGCCGGTCTCGACGATCGCCGCCAGGTAGTTCGACGCCTTCGGGTCGAGCAACGCGTCGTCGGTCAGCGTCCCGGGCGAGACGACGCGCAAGACGTCGCGACGGACGAGGCCCTTCGCCAGGCGCGGGTCCTCCACCTGCTCGCACACCGCCGCGCGGAGCCCTGCCTGAATAATCCGCGCCAAATACATATCGAGCGCGGGATGCGGGAAACCCGCCATCGGGATCGCGTCCGGGCCTTTGTCTCGCGACGTGAGCGTCAACCCCAAGACCGTCGCAGCCTGCTCGGCGTCCGGCCCGAATAACTCATAGAAATCACCCATGCGAAAGAGCAGCAGTGCGTCCGGGTCACGCGCCTTGAGCTCGCGGTACTGCCGCATCATCGGTGTGTCGGACGACTCGAAGCTCATGGAGGAGGGGTCGCGGCGAGGCTCAATGAAAAGAAAGAACGAGTGCGCGACCGCGAGCCGTCCAACTCCGCGCGGACCCTTAATAGCTTCCCGCAACGAAGCAGCCGACCCCGCGGTCAAACGGCATCTGTGCACCCCGCCGTCGAAAACCCGCTCGGGTCGAGCGTCGCGACCCGGAGGGGAGGCGAACTCGCCGTTCAGAAGCGATCGAGCGCCTGCTGTTCCTCGGGATAAATCTCGAAGACTTGATCGAGCCGCGTGATCCGAAACACTTCCAGAAGGTCGGGATGGATGCAGCAGAGCTTCAGTTTGCCCTTCACGGCGTTCACTTTACGCTTCAAGTTGATCAACTTGCCGAGCGCGGCGCTCGAAAGATATTGAACATTACCGAAATTGAGCAAAAGTTGCTTGTGGCCTTCGTCCTCGACAAGACTGTAAAGCTGATCGCCCACCTCTTGGATGTTCTCTTCGGTGACGATTTTCGTGTCGACGAAACTGACCACGGTCACCCCGTCGATGCTCTCCAAGCGAAGATGACGGCGTGGGGCTTGAGACATCGGACGAACTCCTGTCGTGGACGTTGCGGCAATTCAGGCGAGATCGGCAAATCGCACGGAGGACAAGTCAAAACCGACACCGCCGCGGCGCGTCAGGCGTCCGCGGTTCCGCCGATTCAGACCGCGATCACAGTAATGGCTCATCATGTTGACCAAAAAATCACGCCGAATCAAGAGAGCAGTTTCACGCCGCGCGGAAACGCAACAGCGTTCTCAAACGCGCCGCGCCAGGGCTTCGCCGGGACCGCGCCGCCCACCGTTTTGGGGCGGCGACCCCCTTGTGCAATCAAGCAGGGATCTGCATCAATGCAAGCGAGTGATCGCGCGATCGCGACGATCGACCCCCGACGGCCTCAAGATCGAGCTCCTCGCGCTGGATCACCAGGTCTTTCGGGGCCTCGACGCCAATCCGGACGGTGTGCTTGTCGATCCTTACGACGGTGACGTAGATGTCGTTACCGAACTTCAAGCGCTGACCAAGTTTACGAGTGAGAACCAACATCGGGGGAACCTCCTGTCCGGGGACCTCGTCCTTGACGATGCGACTCCGCAAGGCGTCGCGATCACGTGGAGAGGAAATACGCATCCCTTGTGCCAATCGTGCGGAATCGGTCGAATCGGTGGGATTCGCGGCGTAAGTCGACCTGAATTGTGGAGTTGCGGGTGACCGGCCGGGGTATCCTTGTCGGATATGTCGCGTGAGGTTAGGTGCGGATTCCGCCCGATTTTGTAGATTTTGCCTCAAGGATCGCGCTTTTTCGGGCATCGGGGCCCGGGTCGCGAGCCGTCTCGGTGCGACCTCCGCTAGATACGTTGACGCCGGCGGCCTTTCGAGGCGGCGACGGTTGGTTCGGAGCGAGGAGAAGCGGCTTGAAGCGTATTTTTATTCCGATATTGGTCGCGTTGGCGGCGCTGTGGCTTTGGCCGGTCGGACTTGGGGGGAGGATGCCCGTCGGAGGCGACGTCACGCAGTTTTCGATGGGTCTGACGTCCTATTTTCGAGGGTCGATCACGGCGGGGCGGCTGCCGATCTGGAACGAGCGCTGGGGGCTGGGCTTTCCAGGGCTCGCCGAGAGCCAGATGGGGGTCTATTACCCGCCAAACATCGTGCTCTTCGGTTTACTTTCGAACGAGGTCGCGACCGCGGCAAGCCTGGTCCTGCACGCGATTTGGGGGGCTCTGGGGGGTTATTTCGCCGCGCGGCGATTTGGGATTTCGCGCGCGGGAGGAGTGCTGGCGGGGGCGAGTTGGGCGTGTTCAGGCTTTTTTCTGATTCATCTGCCGCATCAATGGGCGGCGACGACCGGGAGCTGGATGCCCTGGGCGTGGGGTTTGGCGTGGAGCTTGATGCGCGGCGAAGCGCCGACCGCGGCGATCGTTGACGCCAAGACGACGCCGACGGCCGGCGGCTCGGGCCGTCGCGACTCGCTCTTGCTCGCGGCGGTGCTGGCGCTGCAAATCCTGCCGGGCCACTTCCAGCTTGCCTTTAATACCCAGGTTTGCGTGCTGGCGATCGGCGTGTTTTGCCGGCTCGAAGGGTGTTCGACGGGGCGATTTTTGCGTCTCGTCGGTGCGTTCGCGGGGGCGTTCGCGTTATCGACGGCCCAGCTTGTGCCGACGCTCCGGCTGGCGCGGCTGGCGGCGGACCAGCGCGACTTCAACTATCTCGCGGGCTTCGCGGCGACGCCCTTGCACTTGATCAGCTTCGTCGCGCCGGGGCTGTGGCATCGGTCGCCGCTGTGGCGTCCCTTGATTTGGGACTCGTTTCACACCTCGCCCGAGGAGTATTTGGGATACCTCGGCGTCGTGCCCTTGATGCTCGCGGCGGGAGCGTCGGCGCGCGGGATTCGTCGCGACCCGGCGGTGCGGGTCCTCGCCGGACTGGCGGTTTTGACGCTGTGTTTCAGCCTCGGGCCGTACGTGCCCGGGTTCCGATGGTTGTGCAGGCTGCCTGGATTTTCTTTCTTCCGCGCGCCGTCGCGCTGGACGCTCGGCACGACGCTGGCGTTGGCGTTGCTTGCGGGCCGCGGGTTCGACGCCTGGTTGAGCTGGGAGCGTCGCGGCCGGCTGCTGTTGAGGGCGGGGGCCGCGGCGTTACTGATGACGGGCACCGTCGCGGGACTGTTGGAGCTGGCGTTCCGCGCGACCGAGCCGCGCGGCTCGGCCGCTGTTGCGGGCGTCTTCGAGAGCGTGCTCGGCGCGCTCTCGCCCTGGCCCGGCGACCCCGGCTTCCGCGTGGTGATGCGCTGGGCGGATCGATCGCAGGGCGACGATCGTCGGGTGCGGGCGTGGCTGGCGCGGCAGGGTGTCGTCGACCCCGCGCCGCGGACGATGGTGCTGCGGGGTGAGCGGTTCTCGATCTACGCGAACGAGTTGGGTGCGAGCTGTGTCCTGTGGGGAAGCTTGATTGTGCTGGCGCCGTGGGCGGGCCGGCGCGCGGGCGCGACGCGGGGCGTGCTCGTAATGATCGCGTTGGTGGACCTCGTACTCTGGCGCGACATGCGGACGATCGACCTCGGGCCGTTGCGATCGTTGACGGACCAAAGCCCGATTTTAACGCGGATGGCGGGGTTGGGGCCGGGTGCGCGGGTGCTCGACGTCTCGCGGAACCTGCCGATGGTCGCGGGTGCCGCGCCGACGTCTGCCTATCGGACGCTCGACTTGCCCGCGTTGACGGCTCTGGTGAACCTGGCGGGCACGCCGCTCAGCCGCGCCGAGCGCGTCGAGGACGTATTCGAAGCCGCCGACGCGCTCGGAGCCTCGGCACGCGTGCTCGACGCCTTTGAAACCGCCGACGCGATCCGCTCGGGCCGCATCGAGCGCTTGCCCGCAGGTTGGACGGCGCAGACTGTCCGCGACCCGGCGCTTGCGTCCTGGCTGTACGGTCGCGATTGGAGCCTCGCCGCGGGCGATCAACTGGCGATGTTCACGTTCATCCGCCGCGACGCTCCGCCCGCCCGCGCGCGGCTCCTCGACCTTACGCCCGACCAGGAGAACACGGTCTTTCAGGGCGCGAACGCCGCCCCGAGCGCGATCGCGACGCTCGTCAACGCCGGCCGGGCCCTCGAAATCCGCTCGCGACGTCCCGAACACATCGAGATTGACGTGATCGGTCGCGAACGCGGGCCCGCTCGTCGACAATACGTCCTGATCCCGCAGCTTGCCGACCCCGCCTGGCGGGCCCGTTGGGTCGGACCTGACCGGGAAGCGCGCGTCGCGACGATCGAACCCGCGTTCGCGCGCTCGAACGACTTCGGCTGTCAGGCGGTGCGGTTGCCGGACGCCGCGGGCGCTTGGAGTTTGGTGCTTGACCTCGACGCGACCGACGTGACAACCGGGTTGCTCGTCTCGTCGGGAGCGTGGATCATCTGGTCGGCGCTGTGGCTGCGGCCGCGGCGGCGGAGGGTTGCGTGATGGCGGACAACGTGGTGGATGTTGCGGTCGTCGGTGCCTCGGGCTACGCGGCGCGCGAGCTGTTCCGTATTCTCGCGAGGCATCGCCGCGCGCGGGTGACGGTCGCGACCTCGCGTCAAGGCGACGCGAACCGCGTGGAAGATCTGCATCCGTCGTTGCGAGGCCGGATCGCGCTTGCCTGCGAGCCGTTCGACGCCGACGCCGTCGCGCGCCGCGCCGCCTTCGCGTTCCTCGGGCTGCCGCACACCGCCAGCCTCGAAGTCGTGCCCGCTCTGCGCCGACGCGGCGTCAAAGTGATCGACCTGAGCGCCGACTATCGCCTCAAAGACCCGCAAGTCTACGCCGATTGGTACGGGCATCCGCACACCGACCCCGAGGGGCTGCTCGAAGCGGTTTACGGACTGCCCGAACTCTATCGCGGCGAAGTCGCCGGGGCGTCGTTGATCGCGAATCCAGGGTGCTACACCTCGACGAGCATCCTCGCGCTCGCGCCGCTCGTGGCCGCGGATCTGATCGAGCGCGACACGGTCGTCATCGACGCGAAGAGTGGAGTATCCGGCGCGGGGCGAGTCCCGAAGCCGTCGACTCTCTACTCCGAATGCAACGAGAACTTCTCGGCATACAGCGTCGGCCGGCACCGTCACACCCCGGAGATCGACCAGGTATTGACCGCGGTCGGCCGCAACCGTGACGCCGCGCCGGTCGAGGTCGTCTTCACGCCGCACCTCGCGCCGATGGACCGCGGCATTTTCGCGACGATCTACGCCCGGCCGAAGCACGCCGTCGGCGAGCACGAGATCCTCGACCTGTTCCGTTCGTTTTATCGCGAGAGCCCGTTCGTGAGAGTCGTCGACGGCCTGCCGACCACAAAGGACTCGGCGTTCACGAACTTTTTTGACGTCACCGCGCGGCTCGTACGCGGGCGGATCGTGATCCTCGCGTGCCTCGATAATCTGGTCAAAGGCGCCGCCGGGGTCGCCGTCCAGAACTTCAACCTGATGATCGGCGCCGACGAGGCCGAAGGCTTGCATTGACCTCGATCGACGCGCGGTTCCGCTCAGACCGATGGGCTCGCGGAATCGTCGCCCGCGATCGCGGCGCGGGCCGTCGCGTCCGGTTGCGGCCGACGCGTTCGCGACGTCGACTTGAACTTCGACTTGTCGATCCGATGGCGGCGGAGCTTCTCGCTGATGCTGCGGCGCGACAGGCCGCAGTGCGCGGCGCAGCGGTCGATCCTGCCCTGATATCGCTCGAGCACGCGGACCAAATACGCCCGCTCGACGCGTTCGACCAGCGTCGCGGCGACCGTGCGCAGCGGCTGCGCATCGTCGAAGTCGAGACTGAAAGGCGGCTCGCGGTTTGCCACGATTTGCGGCGGAATCGAGTCCGGCGTGAGCGCGGGGCCGGTCGTGGTCACGATCATTTGCTCGAGCACGTGCTCAAGCTGGCGGACGTTGCCGGGCCAGTCGTAACGCGAGAGTTTGGCGAGGGTCTCGGGCTCGATCGTCTTTGAAGGGTGCCGCGCGGACAGACGGGCCAGCGCGTGCTCGACCAGCGACGGGACGTCGTCGAGCCGCAATCGCAAAGGAGGCAGCGCGATGGAAACGACGTTGAGCCGATAGTAGAGGTCCTCGCGAAAGCGTCGCGAGGCGACCGCGGCGGCGAGGTCGATGTTGGTCGAGGCCAGGATCCGACAGCAAACCTCGATCGGCTCGACCGACCCGACGCTCTCAAAGACGCCTTCTTGCAGCACGCGGAGCAGCTTCGCCTGCAAATTAGGCGGCATTTCGCCGATCTCGTCGAGGAACAACGTGCCGCCGCGTGCTTGCTCGAAGCGGCCGGTCTTGCGTCGATCGGCACCGGTGAACGCTCCCTTTTCGTGGCCGAAGAACTCGCTCTCCATCAGCGACTCGGGGATCGCGGCGCAGTTGACGGCAACGAACGGCCCGTCGGGCGTCAGGCCGTTGTCGTGCAAGGCCTGCGCGACGAGTTCCTTGCCGGTGCCTGTTTCGCCGGTGATCAAGACGACGCAGTCCGACTTCGCGGCCCGCGCCACGCGGTCCAGGACGGCGCGCATCGCACCGCTCCGCCCCACCAGAGTGTGCAAGCCGCGACGCTCGCGGAGCGTCTGCCGCAGCGCCGACACCTCGTCGAGCAGCCTCCGATCCTCGAGCGCCTTCTCGACCACGAAGTCGAGCCGATCGAAGTCGACCGGCTTCAAAATGTAGTCGTAAGACCCGAGCTGCATCGCCTCGACCGCCGACTCGATCGACGCAGTCCCGGTCAGCGCGATCGGCGTCACCGGCAGGTCCCGCCGACGAAGCTCGCGGATCAGGTCCAGACCGCTGATCCCGGGCAACCCCAGGTCGACGAGCACGACGGAGAAGTTCGACTCGACGAGCCACTCGAGCGCCGAGGTGCCGTCGTACGCCGCCTTGATTTGACGCCCGGGCCGCGCCAGCATGTGCGAGAGCCGGCGACAGGTCGCCTCGCTGTCGTCGACAACAAGGATGCGTCGGTCCATGATGCCTCCATCCATGTTGACGCGGCGCGGTCTCCCCCCGCGCTCGTGCGACGCTCGGGGAGGCGTCGTCGCGACCGCAACGGCGGCGACCGGTCCGTCAGGCACGTAGACTAAACCCCCCCGGCCCGATGTCAAGCCTCGGCGGTCGAGGACGCCGCGAGTCGGCACAAACCTCGACGTAAGTCCAAGTCCTGTTGGACCGGAGCCGCGATTGGCTTCGTTTCGTCAGAGGACCGGAAGCGACGTTCAAGGCGCGCCCGCGGATGGGTCCAAACCGCTGCGCCAAACGAAGCCAACTTTAAAATGGGTAAGATGTAGGGCTTGCGTTGCTGGCCCGATTGGTGCTAGCAAGCACGCGTCGAGACAGGCGAAGCCGGTGAATGCTTGTCACAACGAATAGTGTTGGCCTGTCTTTGAGGCGAGTAAGATTTGCACTGGCGGAGATTGGGGGGAGAGTTCAAGATGCCGCGGAGTGCGTCGTCGCGGTCTGGAGTGGTCGCGCGGCGGATGCCGATAAAACGAGTTGAGGAGGGTCGGGGCGGTTGCGCGGGCGGAGCTTTCCGCTTAGTCGGCGGCCGGTACGATCGGGCTCATTTGGTTCGTTGCGACACGGAAGGAGACGGCGATGCGGTTCGCTTGGATGTTGGCGGCGCTCGCGGGGATGGCGACGGCGGCGGAGGGTGCGGACATGCCCGCCGTGCAGGACTTGTTGAAGGAGTATCGTCCCTCGCAGCGTGGAGTGGAGTACGAAACGCCGACCGATCCGGCGGCCGTCGCCGCCTGTAAAGTGGAGTACGCCTACGACGCCGCCAAGAAGCCGATCGGCTACTTGCTGCGCGACGGGCAAGGAAAGATACTCCGCAAATTCGTCGACGCTCACAAGCGCGGGCACATGGATCAGTGGAGTTACTATCAGGACGGCTTCGAAGTTTATCGCGAAGTGGATGTGGACGGCGATCAGCGGCTCGACGAGTGCCGTTGGATGAACGCGGGCGGGACGCGGGTCGGGTCGATTCGCGGCGCGAAGCTCGTCGGTTGGAAGCGGCTCTCGGCGGAGGAGGCGGCGAAGGTGCTCGTGCAGACGCTGGTCACGGGGGATCTCGCGCTGCTCGAGACCGTGATGGCGTCGTCCGAGGAACTGGCCGGTCTCGGCTTGCCGAAGGGCTTGCAGGACGCCGCGGCGTCGGCGAGCGAGCAGCGCGTCGACCAAATCAAGAAAATACAGGCGGGATTGATCGGTTGGACGCGGGCGACCACCTGGCAGAGGCTCGATTGCGGCCTGCCGAGGTTGATTCCCGCCGACGACGAGACCGGTCTCAAGCAGGATTTGATCCTCTACGAAAACGCGATCATCTTCGCCGCCGCGCCCAACGCCCCCGCGGCGGGGAAAACGGCGTATTTGCAGGCGCCCGACATCGTGAAGATCGGCGACGTCTGGAAGTTCGTCGAGCTGCCGCGCGCGGTCGATCCCGACCCCGACAAGCCGATGGTGATCGCGGCCGACGGTGGTGTTCGCGGCGCGATTTTCCGAGAGCGCTCGACCGGCCAAGCCGCGCCGAACCCCGAACTCGAGAAGGCGCTGAAGGCGCTCTCCGACTTCGACGCCGCGCATCCCGACGAGCAGCAGCCCGGAGCCGACAAGAAGGCCGTCGCGAGGTTTCAGGTTGAGCGGATCAAGAAGCTCCGCGACGTCGTGAAGGTCGCGGTCGGGGCCGACGACAAGCTCGTCTACAACATGCAGGTGGTCGATTGCTTGGCGGCGGCTTATGAGACCGGCCTCTACGCCGACGGCGCCCAGGTGCTCGACAACCTCGCCGGCGACGGCGGCGCGCTCGGCTCGTACGCGGCTTTCCGCAAGATTTCGGCCGAGTTTAACCTCAAAAACGACGAGCCGGGCGCGAATTTGCTCGCGAATCAAAAGGCGTGGGTGGTCGATTTGAAGGCGTTCCTGGACAAATTCCCGAAGGCGGCCGAATCCCCCGAGGCGCTCTGGCAGCTCGCGAGCGTGAACGAGTTCGCCGCCGAAGAAGACGAGGCGAAGAAGTATTACGAGCGGCTCGCGGCCGACTTCCCCGAGACCGAGCCGGGCCGACGCGCTGCGGGCGCGCTCAAGCGGCTCGGACTGGTCGGCAAGCCGTTCGCGATCGCGGGCGCGGGTTTATCCGGCAAGCCGGTCGATACTTCAAAGATGGTCGGCAAGACGGTCGCGGTCGTATTTTGGTCGACGCTGGCCGACCCCGTGCGTCGAGACCTGCCCGACATGACCAAGCTGTACCAAAAATATCACGCCCGCGGCTTCGAGATCGTCGGCGTGGCGCTCGACAACAGCCGCGAGCGGCTCGACGACTTCCTGAAGCAGAATCCGTCGCCGTGGCCGCAGATTTTCGAGCCCGGCTCGGCCGCGAAGGAGGCCGGCATGGAGAAGAACAAGTTCGCGATCGAGTACGGGCTCGTGAGCTTGCCGACGATCGTGCTCGTCGACGCCGACGGCAAAGTGGTGAATCGCAACTTGCGGTCCGCCGCGGATCTCGAGCGCGCCTTGGGCAAGATCTTGAAAGCGCCGGGCGTCGCCGCCGACGTGAAGTGAGCGGTCGCGCGGCCGCACGGTCGCATCGCGAGCACAACCAGAATCGGACGGCGCGTCGCGAGTCGAGGCGTCGGCCGTTTCGCGTCCGGCTTGTTCGGCCGGCGCGGCGTCGATACGCTTGTGGCAAGGATTGCGGTCGGTACGACGAGCGGGCCGCGCGCATTGAGGTCGGGGAGTCGGCGTGGATTTACTGACGCTCTTCGGTCTCTTCGCGGTGACGTCGATGCTCGTCTCTTACGCGCTCGAGTCGCGCGGGCGGGTCTATATCCTGCTGTTCGCGGCGTCGTGCGCGCTCGGCTCGGCCTACGGATTTTTGCAGGGCGCGTGGCCGTTCGGGGTCGTCGAAGCGGTGTGGTCGACGGTCGCCTTGCGGCGTTGGTGGTTGGCACCGAGGTTGAAATGACCGACGTGATCGCGTGGGCGTGTCTGAACGGCGAGTTGATGCCCGCCGACGCGGCGCGGGTGCCGATCTGGGACCGCGGTTTTCTCTTCGGCGACGCGGTCTACGAGGTGTTTCGGCTCACGCGCGGGCGGCTCTGGCTCGAAGACCTGCACTTCGCGCGGCTCGAACGCAGCCTGGGCGAGATGCTCTTCGAGCCGATTGATCTCGAACGTCTGCGCGGGCGGATCGAAGCGACCATCGGCGCGGGGGGGGTGGTCGAGGGAACGGTGTACGTGCAGTTGACGCGGGGCGTCGCGCCGCGTTTGCACGCGTTTCCGAGGCCGCCGGTCGAGCCGACCGAGGTGATTGTCGTGCGGCCGTACGACGACGGCCCGACGCGGCTGCGTCGCGAGCGCGGCGTCGGCGTGATCAGCCTGCCTGACGAGCGCTGGGGCCGTTGCGACGTGAAGTCGACGAACCTGCTCGCCAACGTGATCGCGAACGAGCGCGCGCAACGCGCCGGCTGTTACGAGGCGGTGCTGTTCGACCGCGACGGGTTCGTGACCGAGGCGACGCATTCGTCGGTGATCTGGGTGCGCGGCGGACGGCTCGAAGCGACCGCCGAGGGCCGGCTGATCCTGCCCGGCACGACGCGTCGGTTCGTCGAACGACTCGCCGACGACGCGGGCGTCGACTTCGCCGCGGCGCGGATCACCCTCGAAGATTTGCGCGGGGTGGACGAGCTGATGTTGCTCGGCACGACGATCGAAGTGATGCCGGTGACGACGCTCGACGGCGCGCCGGTCGGGAGCGCGACGCCGGGCCCGGTCGCGACGCGCCTCCAGCGCGCGCACGACGTCGCCGTCGAGCGTTGGGCGGCCGGCACCGCCGCGGGCGTCTAATTTCGAACAGCCGCGGTTGACTGTCCAGAGCGAGAACCTGCATGCCGCACCACGTCGAACCCGAGTCGGTCGACCCGTTTGACGCTCACTTCAAGCGCAACGCGATGACCGGCGTGGGCGTGGCGGCGATCGTGCTCACCCGCGGCGACGTCGCGCGCGGCGAAGAGTTCGCGGAAGCGATCAAAGACGCGATCACGCAGTTGAAACGAACATCCGAAGTCGTGAGCGAGTCGGTGGACGTCGACGGCTGGGCGCGGGCGATCGAACGCGGCCTGGCGCGGACTTCGCTGCCGCTGGTGCTGGTCGCGACGACGCTTGAACCGCCGGCCGTCGAACAGGTGCGGCCGCTCTTCGAGGCGATCAACCGTTGCGACCACGTCTACTCGAAGCGGCCCGCGGGAGTCTGCGGGATCGTCGCGCGACGGCTCGGCGGGCTGGTCTGGAAGGTGATCTTCGGGTCGCCCGCGAGCGACCCGCACGCGCCGCTGCGGCTTCATCGACGCCTGAAATTGGCCGCGATCCCGCTCCAATCGCCCTCGCCGTTCGTGAACGTCGAGATCGCCGCGAAGGCGACCTACTTCGGGCACCTGATCGACGAAGTCGCGACTCCGAAAATCGACGCGCCGCGGGTCCGATCAAAATGGCGAGACGCGATCGCGCTTTTTCGTGATCCCGTGTTCGTCTTTGAATCACGTCCACTTGAAGATGCGGAGAGCGATGCCGAAGGCGACGACCGCCCAGGCGGCGAGGATACCGAGCGCGGGCAAGACGGCCGCGACGCCGGCGCCTTCGAGGATGACCATCCGCAGGGCGCTGATGAGCTGCGTGAGCGGCAGTGCGCGGACTACCGGCTGAATCGCGGCGGGGAACCGCTCCGAGCTGAAGAAGACGCCCGAGAGCAGCCACATCGGCAGCATGACCATGTTCATCAGCCCGGTGACGGCCTCGGTGCTGTTCGCGCGGGCGGCGATCAAGAGGCCGATGCCCGCGAACGCCAGCGAGCCGACGACGTCGAGAACGATCACGAGCAAGAGGCTGCCGCGAATCGGCATCCCGAAGCCGAAAACGCCCAAACCGAGCAGGACCGCGAGGTCGGGCGCGAGGAAAGTCAAACGTGAAGCCATGATCGCAAGCAAGAAGTTTCTGCGCGGCATGGGTGTCGCCATGAAGCACTTAAGCAGCTTGCCGATCCGAAAGTTGACGATCAAAAAGCCGATGCCCCACATACCGCCGCCGAGCGCGTTGAGTCCGATCAGTCCGGGGATCAGGAAGTCGATGTAGCGCGAACCCGGCTCGGTGATTTCGACCTCGGCGGTTTTGAGCGGATTGACGCGTCCGGCGTCTTCTTGCAGGATGTCGTCGATCGCTTTTTTGGCGGCGATCGCTTCGGGCCGGGTGGGGTCGAAGTGATACGAGGGTCCGGCGGCGAGCGGCTCGACGACGAGCGGCGTCTTGCCCGTTTTGAGCCGCGTCAGCGCCGTCTCGAGCGGCGAGATTTTGAGCACCAGGCCCGGCTTTTTCGCGCTCGCCGCGCGGCTTTCGTACGCCTTCAGAGCGGCCTCGACCGGCTTCGAGGCGTCGTTCGCGACGAGGTCGACTTGCGTCGGGTCGGGCAAGCGATTCTGGAACGCCAGCCCCAGCGACACCGCCATGATCATCGGGAAGCCGTAAACCCAGAAGATGCGCGCGGGTTGCCGGTAAAATTCGCGCAGCCGAGAGAGATAAAGGGCCTTAAACGATGTCCAAGCAACCATGTTGGCGATCTCTCCGTCAATTCAGTGATTAAAATGATTGCAAGGCGGCGGTTTGCGGGACGCGAGCGGTGTTGAAGCCGTCGCCGCGCCGTGACTTCGCGTCGGCGCTCAACCGCGACCGGCGCCGGCGCGACCGCGGCGTCCGCGTTTGGGTTTTTCGCGCGCCGCGCCGTTCGATTCGTCGGCCTCGCGGAGGTGACGGCCGGTGAGCGCGACGAACACGTCTTCAAGGCTGACCTGTCGCGTCGTGAGCCGCGCGAGCGGTCGATTTTCGACCTCGAGCAAGTCGAGCAAGGCGGGGATCGCGAGATGAGGCTCGCCGACGGTGAGCGCGTAGCCGTCGGCCTCGGCGCGCGCGTCGAGCACCGAGGGGATCGCGCCGAAGACGGCGGCGTCGAGAGCCGGCGCATCGCCTCCGACCGCGAATTCGACGATGTGCTCGCCGCCGAGGCGCGCGATCAGCTCGGCGGGCGAGCCGAGCGCGATCACCTTGCCGTGATCGACGATCGCGACGCGGTCGCAAAGTCGCTCGGCCTCGTCCATATAGTGAGTGGTCAGGACGGTGGTGCGGCCGCGGTTGTGGAGGTCGCGGATCACGTCCCAGAGCTGCCGGCGCGACTGCGGGTCGAGGCCGGTCGTCGGCTCGTCGAGGAAGAGCAATTCGGGGTCGCCGACGAGCGAAACCGCGACCGCGAGCCGCTGTTGCTGGCCGCCGGAGAGCTGCTCGACGTACGAGTTCGCCTTCGCGTCGAGCGAGACCCGCGCGATCACCTCGGCGGGCTCGAGCCCATGTCGGTAGAAGCTCCGGAACAGGCTCAGAACCTCGAGCACGGTCTGCTTTTCGGGGAAACGCGTCTCCTGAAGCGTGACGCCGATGCGCTCGCGGATTTCGGTCGCGTGTTGCCGCCAGTTGCGGCCGAGGACTTCGACTTCGCCCGACGTCGGCTCGTTCAGGCCCTCAAGAATCTCGACGGTGGTCGTTTTGCCCGCGCCGTTGGGGCCGAGTAGACCGAAGCACTCGCCGACGGCGACGTCGAGGTCGAGCCCGTTCACGGCGTCGACCGGTTTGTCGCGACCGGGGTATTGCTTGCGGAGGTTTTGGACGCGGATCGCTCGGTCGGTCATCAAAGTCAGCCTCGTTCGTCGTGATCGGAACGACGGTTCAAGTCGCCCGCGAACGTTAAAAGCTATGTGATTCTAATCACGCGGACGACCGCTGGACACCCCGCCGTTTGACGTTCAAGCGAAGCGTCGCGCGGCTCCGATAGACCCAACGGGCGCGGTGCGCATCGGGTTCACTGCCCGAGAGGCGCGGTCGCGTCGCGAAGCGGGTCCGACCCGCGACGTTCGATCGCTCCGGAGCGAGCGTGGATGACGTCGCGCGCGAGTGGGCCGACCCGCGCAGGCCGCCGCGTACGGACCCGCACCGAGCGTCCGAGGTTCGCGAGGCGGCTCGACGCCAATCAAAGGAGGGTGCCGGCGCATGCGATCTCAGGGCCAATCCGACCTCGCCCCCAGCCGCGCCCGCGGCCTCGCGCAACTTCGACGCGCCGTCGACGCCCCCGAGCCCCGCGGAATCGCGCTCGTCACCGGCCCCGCGGGAATCGGCAAGTCGCGTCTACTCCAAGAGTTGCGGCGCATCGAGCCGAAGCGAGGCGGACGCGTTTGGATCCCGCTCGACTGCGCGCCGCGGGACACCCCCCTCGACCTACTCAGCCTCATTCTGCGTGCCGTCGGACACCCGGCCTATCCTGGGATGAGGCTTGCGTGGATGCGTGCCGAGGTGGCGTCCGCGCTCGCCGACCGCAAAGTCGCGGGCACCCGTTATGCACTCATGCTTGACGAGGCGCAGAACGCGACGTCCGGCGTGTGGGAAGAAATCCGGCTGCTCTCGAACCATCTTGGTGCTGCGGAAGGACTTGCGGCGATCGTGGCGGCGGGGAACGACTTCCTCGATGCGCGCATGGAGCAGCGCAGGCTTGCCGCGGTCGCCGCGCGGGTCATCGAGCATGTGCGACTCGAGCCGCTGACGCGCGACGAGGCCGTCGACCTGTTCCGGGCGCGACTCGCACACAGCTTTCCCAACGACGCCGAACTCGATTCAATTCTTGAACTTACGGCAGGCAACCCGCAGCAGTTGCTGACCCAGGCGCGACGGATTCTCGATGTCGCGGCACCGTCGGACGTCGAGCCCGAGGGCGCGCGGCCGTTCGTCGACGAAGAGGCGGGCGAGTTTGAGGCGATCCGCGACGACCTAGGCGGTCTGGACGACCTCCCCGCGGCGTCCCCGGCGCAACTCGCCGGCGACGAACTCGCGCACGCGTTCGACACGGGCTTCGCACGCCGCGCGCTCGACGCCGTGGCGCGCTCGTTAAGTCTCGCGCCCGGCGACCTCGACACGATCTCGGAGGCCTTCGAGGCCGGCTTCAAAATCCAGTCCAACGCCGCGAAGCCGGCGGTTGGACTCGATCCCGGCCCGATTGCGGGGGGTTCGACGCCGTTCGAGACGACCGCGCCGTCGGCTCGCGAAGACTCGCTCCTGGGTGCGTCGCGACCCCCCCGGACGCTCGAGGACGGCGTCGTCGAGATCGGCTGGGACGACGACGAGAGCGACGACGCCTTTGACGACGACGACGACGAGGCACCCGTCGAGACGAGCCGCGACGTGGCCCCCAAGTTCGTCCCGAGCTTTCAGGTTGCCCGCCAAGCCGCCGAGCATGACGCTGTTTTGGAAAACTGGGAAGACTGGGGGGTAAGCCTCGACGACGAGCCGGACCCCTCGGAGTGGATCCCGGTCGCGTCGCCGGGAACGACCGGAAGGGTTCGCGAGGACTCGCCGCGGGGGTTTGCGCCGTTTGGGATCAATACGCGGCCGCGAACGGAGCCGAGCGCGTGGGAGCGGAGCGACTCGAATCGCTCGGATGCGTAAAGTCAAGCGGGCGTCGCGGCGGTTGTGCCCAATGTGTGCGAGGTTTTTGAAATCGGCCGGATGTGCCCGATTTTCGGCTCAAGTTTCGCGGAAGGATTGATGAAGCGTGTTCGGATCGACCGAAAGCAATCGTAGCGAATCGCGGTCGCGCCTGCGAAGGCGTGTTCGCGAGACGTCGCCGTTCAGAATTCGAGCAGGTGTCGTCGAACAATCTTGTGCTCCCGGATTCCCTTCTTTCCCGAGAAGGGACGTCGACCTTTGACGTTCCGCCTCCCGTGCGGGATACGAGACGGTCGCTGTGGACGACGACACCTGCCCGGAACGGCCCGATCCATGTCTGTTCACGCAGACTTGCATTCGAGTCGAAACTTGAACTACGATGCACCACGGCGGTTACGCGACGTTAAGGACGACGCCGCGCGATGATTCATGACGACGGCAAAAATGGGCTATCTCTCTTGAGTTCCTCGATTTCCCCATCCGATGCCGAGTCCGGCGCACCGCGTCTCCTGGTCTCGCTCGCGACTTACAATGAGAGCGGCAATCTCGCCGCGCTCGTTCAGGAGATTCGTCGGTTCGCGCCTCATTCCGCGATCCTGGTGATCGACGACAACTCGCCCGACGGCACGGGTCGAATCGCCGACGAACTTGCCGCGAGCTTGCCCGACTTTCACGTGATCCACCGTGCGGGCAAGTTGGGACTCGGTACCGCGATGCTGGCCGCGGTCGAGTACGCCGTCGCGCACAACTACGACTATTTCCTCAACCTGGACGCCGACTTCAGCCATCCGCCGCGGTTCATCCCCGCTTTGCTTGCCGGCATGGTCGATCACGACGTGATGATCGGTTCGCGGTACATCCCCGGCGGCGGCGTCGAGGGCGAGTTCAACCTGAAGCGCAAAATCATGAGCACGGGCATTAACCTATACGCCCGGTGCCTGCTCGGTCTCAAAACGAAGGACAACAGCGGTTCGTACCGGTGTTACCGCGTCTCGAAGCTCCGCGAGATCGACCTTGGGAGAATCCGCTCGCGCGGCTATTCGTTCCAGGAAGAGATTCTCTTTTGGTGCCGGGTCGTCGGCTGCACGATGGGCGAGACGCCGATCCTGTTCGAAAACCGGCGCTCGGGTTATTCGAAGATTAATACCGGCGAGGCCGTGACGGCGCTCAAAATCATCTTCGAGCTCGGCGTCATGCGGCTCTTCGGACGTGCGCGACCGAAGGCCGCCGCGTCGTGACGCGAGACCTCGGAGCGCACGCCGAGCGCAGGTCGCGACGACCTCAGCTCGGGTCGAAGTCGCGGACCGCGAGATAGACTTCCTGACAGGTTTCGGCGATCCGGTCGCCCAGCCCCTGGTGCCTGCTTTCGAGCTGCGTCGAATACATCGACAGCACCTTGCAAAGAAAGGCGCTGTGCGTTCGATCCGACTCGGTCTCGAGCTGCGCGAGCGATTCCTCGATCTGGTCGGCGAGGTAGAGCAGGAACTGCGCCTGCCCCTTCACCTCGGCGAGACAGCGGGCGACCTCGGGCGAGGCGACGCGCGGCTCGCCGTCGGCCGGCCCTTCGAGAGCCGCCGCCGACGCCCGGCCGATCATCGACGCGTTTCCCAGCGAACCGCGGTTGGTAACGCTCATGCGGCGTCTCCGTTCCGCATCGCCACCGGTTCCGACGTCACCGAGTCGAGCGCGTTGCAAAGCTCGGACACCGACCGCATGTTCTCACATTCGAGCGAAAGGTTGCTCGCATGCATCTCGATGAGCTGACGCAGGAAGAACCGCGTCCCCGGGTCCGATTCCTCTTGAAACCGGTCGACGTCGGCAACCGCCGCGCGGACCAGGTAATCCATAAATTGCAACTTGCCCCGAATCGATTCGCAAAGTCGTGCCAACTGGGCGGAGTCAACGTCGAACGGTTGTGTGGTCAGATGGGACATCCTTATCTCTCCACGACCGATGCGGTCGGAAACGGAATCGAATCATCCGCGCCGAGATCCACTCGGCGATCCGATCCCTGGGTGATAGGCGGCGTCAGCACCGTTGCAACCTTCATCTTCCTCGAAAACAGCGCGAGATTAGCGACCTTCCGCCCCGCACCGCAAGCGAAAAGCCGAAACCTCGCGCGGATTTTGCCTGTCGACGTCGTTGTAACCCTTGCTATCGGCAAAATTTACAAAAAACAGTAACGAGGCGCGATCGTACGGGTTACGATGCCGTTTGCGACCGATAGCCCGACGTCGTTCGGGCCTCAATCAGCCTGCCGAAACACAGGGGACAGCGCAAATGACGATGAACCGACGTGAATTGATGGTGGCGGCCGGCGCCGCGATGCTCGGGACCTTCCCGCTGCGGCGCGCCTTCGGCAACGCCAAGGCCGCGACCAAAAAGGTGCTCTTTTTCACGAAAAGCTCGGGTTTCGAGCACTCGGTGATCGCGCGCAAGGGCGACAAGCTCGCGCACGCCGAGCGAATCCTGACCGAGATCGGCAAGGAGCACGGCTTCGAGGTTGTGGCCTCGAAGGACGGCCGTCTGTTCGATCCCGACAAAATCGGCGAGTGGGACGCCTTCGCGTTCCAAACGACCGGCGACCTCACCAAAATGGGCGACCACAAAGACGGCCACCCGATGTCGAAAGAAGGCGAAAAGGCCTTTTATGACGCCATCCGCGACGGCAAGGGCTTCATCGGGATGCACTGCGCGACCGACACGTTCGGGCATCACCGCCACATGGACAAGCACGACCCGTACATCGAGATGATCGGCGGCGAGTTCGCGGGCCACGGCAGCCAACAAAAGGCGAAGATCATCATCAACGACCCCGCGTTCCCGGGCGTGAAGGCGTTTGGAACCGGCTCGTTCATGCTCACCGACGAGTGGTACACGCAACGCAACATCGCCGACGACCTGCACGTGATTCTGACGCAGGAAACGGCCTCGATGCACCACGAAGGCGGCGACCGCATGTACAACCGCCCGTCGTTCCCCGAAACTTGGGCGCACATGCACGGCAAGGGCCGCGTCTTCTACACCTCGATGGGACACCGCGAGGACGTCTGGTCGAACCCCAGCTACCAGTCGCTCCTGATCGGCGCGCTCGACTGGGTCACCGGCAAGGTCGACGCGAGCATCGAGCCCAACGTCGCCAAGGTCACCCCCGGCTATCGGCAAGGCCCCGCCTGAGGGGTGCGTTGATTGAGGTCGTCCGTTGATCGGCTCGGGCGTCGGGTTTGCCGACGCCCCTGCCCTTCGCGGGCGGAATACGCGTCGCAAAGCGAGGCTCGGCTTGATGTTAAAGCAACCTCAATGACGATCGCCGGAATCGACGCGCAACCGCTCCGCGTGCTCATGGTCACCGCGGAGCTGGGAGCCGGCGAGGGCCTCGGCTCGATCGTCGGCCTGCTCGACGAACTCGCCGCGCGCGGCGTCTTCGTCGAGGTTCTCTGCGCGCGCGCCGCCGAAGCCGCGCCCACCGATCGACGCGTGATTTGCTATCGATCGCTGGCGATTCCCTGGCGACGACCGATCGCGATCCGCACCTTTTGCGCCGAGCAACGCGTCGAGGCGCCCGACTTGATTCACATATTGAGCCTGTCGTTCGCCAACGTCGGAATGGATCTCGCCGCGAGGTTTCGCTGCCCCTACGTGCAAACGGTTGAGGATTACCCCGCGCGCGAGGCCTCGATTCGCGTGGCTCGTCGCGCTTGCCGACGAATTTTGGTCGCGACGCAAGACCTCGCCGACGAGCTGCGCCTGCGGTTCGGCGTCAACGAGGCGTTGATCGCGACGGCGACTCCGGGCGTCGCGTGCGCGCCTGACGATCTGAGCCCGCTCCGCGACGGTGGTCACATCCCGGTGATCGGCACCTGGGCGCCGGGCATGGGCGCGGGGCTGCGCGTCTTCCTCGAGGCCGCGCGACGCGTCCTGGACGAGGGCGTCGACGCCGAATTCGTGATCGCCGGACTTGGCGGCGACCTCTCGGAATCGCGACGTCGCGCCGATCGCTTCGGCGTCGCGCAACACGTCACCTTCGCCGATTTTCACGCCGTCGGGCCGCGGCTCTGGAGCATGCTCGACCTCTACTGCCACCCCGCGACGAACCCGACCGTCGCGCGCGCGCCCTTGCTCGCGATGGCCGCAGGCATCCCGGTGATCGCGTCCGACGTCGACGGTCTCCGCGGCCTGCTCGCCGAGCCGGACGGCGCCGTTCCAGGCGCGCTCGTCCCGCAGGGAGACCCCGATGCGCTCGCCGCATCGATTCTCACGCTGCTCCGCGACGACCGCGCCCGCGCCGAGCTCGGCGACCGCGCGCGACGCCGCGTCGAAACGCATTTCTCGCTCGCAGCCTCCGCCGCGAGCCACGCCGTCGTTTATCGCGAGGCGCTCGCCCGCGGACCCGCCGCCGCCGACCCGACCCCCGCGACCTTCATCTCGTAAACGTTGGCCCACGCCAGAAAATCATAAAACGACAGCAGCGTGCAAAACACGAGCCCCGGCATGCCGTCGAGAAACCCCGCCCGCAACACGTACGAATAAACAAAGCGAAGCGCGGGCCGCATCGGCAGCCGCAGGTACACTTTTTTGAGGATGCGCTTGAATCGCTTGCCGCCGCCGATCGAGCTCGGGACCGGCTCGCGCAGGAACCGCTCGTACATCCGCGCCTCCCAGACCGCGTAGCGATTGTGCTTTTCGACCCACGCGTAAATCGTCGGATAGGCGTAGTGGTCGAGCTCGCCGCGGAGTCGCGCCGCGCGGCCGCGCAGCTCGACGTGCTCGTGAGCCTCGTTGTCGCCGGTGTTCGCCTCGGGGTCGACCGGCATGCGCTCATATCGTCCTAGGTGATGCCGGAACAAACGCATATTCCAACACTCGTTGTATCCGCAGTGTTTGATCCGTCGGCCCAGAAAGTAATATTTCATGTTCAAATAATAACCGTCGGCCTCGTCGGTCGCGGTGCGCGCGGCGATTTCGTCGGCGAGCACGGGCGGAACGACCTCGTCGGCGTCGACGATCAAGACCCACTCGTTGCGGAACGGCAGATTTGCGAGCGCCCAGTTCTTCTTTTTGGGATAAACGCCGTTGAACGCAAACTCGACGACATGCGCGCCGTGCTCGGCGGCGACGGCGGCGGTCGCGTCGGTGCTGCCGCTGTCGACGACGAAAACCTCGTCGGCCCACGCGAGCGCAGGCAAGCAGCGCCGCAGGTTCGCGGCCTCGTTTTTCACCGGGACGATCACGCTGACCGGCACGCGCCGCGCGCGAACCGAGGTCGATGCCGCTGTTCCGTTGATATCTAAAGCAAGTGACATACGAGTGCTCGCGGTTGGATGTCAGGAGACGATCGAGTCGGGTTTCGGACCGCCGCCGGCCATCCATCGATAGACCTCGGCGAGCCGTTCGCCCTGGCGATCCCAGGTGTAGTCGCGTTCGACGAGTCGCCGCCCGCGCTCGGCAAGTTCGGCCCGTTCGGCGTCGTTGCGCTCGAGCAGTGCGCGGAGGCCGCGCGTGACGCCTGCGACGCTCGGCTCGACGACGATGCCGCCGCGCGCCGCGTCGAGTTCGGGGAAGTTGCACGCGGTGGTGATCAGCGCCGGCCGCCGCGCGGCGAGCGCTTCGAGCACCGACATGCTGAAGCCTTCGCTGCGGCTCGGCAATACGAACGCGTCGGCCGCGCCCCAGACTTCGCGGGCACGCTCGCCCGAGACGTGACCAAGCGCGGTTGCGCGATCCCGCAGGCCGTGTGCGGAGAGTTGCGCGAGCAACGGCGCGAGCGCTCCTTCATCGCCCCCCGCAAGCACCAGTCGCAGTCGCGGATGGTCGCGACACGTCGCGATCAGCGCCTCGCCCAGTAAATCCAGCCCTTTTTTCAAGTGCAAGCGGCCAAAAAATAAGAGTGTAAACGCGCCGGCATGTTCAGGGTGATCGCGTTCGAACCGCGATCGATCGGGCAGCCGCTCGAACGGGGCAAGTTCGACGCCGTTCGGGATCAGCGCGATCGGCGCGTCGGGCGCGAGGGCGCGCAGATGTTCAATCTCGGGCCGCGCGAGCGCGTGCAGACAGGTTGCGGCGCGCAGGTTGTTGGCCTCGATGAGAGCCGTATAGAGCTTCTTTTTGAGACGTTTGTGCGCGAGCGCCCACGGGTCGGCCATGCCGTGCGCGCTGATCATGTACGGCACCCGGCGCCGCGCCGACAGTCGGCAGCCGCGACGCGTTTGGAGCTGCCAAAGCCCGTGGATGTGCAACGCCTCGGCACCCGCGACCGCGTGCGACATCGCGAATTCAGGGCCGTGCAGCCGCAGTCCCGACGGCAGTTCGACGCCGTCGAGTCGCGACTCGGTGGGCGTCGCGATCGTCACGCGTTCGCCGCGCGCAACCAGCGCCCGCGTCATCCCCAGGATGCTCGGCACCATGCCGCCGTCGCGACGCGGGTCGAGCCCGTTGCACAGGTGAACCCAGCCCAAACTCGCCGCGGCGCGCGGTCGCGATCGAACCCGATCCAAGGTCTTATCAGCGTCGACAGACATAAGATGATCCTAGGTACAAGAGAGTGCAGGTACATCTGCGACGGCGCTCCGCCGCGCCCGCGCGACGGCCTCGAGCATGCCGCTCGCGAATCGCGCCGGCCCCCAACTCGACGCGACGCCCTCGGCGTTTTGGCCCAAAATCGAGCGTTGTTCGGCGGTCAGCGACGACATCCAGGCGAGAGCGTCGGCGATCGACGCGGCGCGGGTCGGGTCGAAACGTCGGCCGGTCTGATTCTCGCCCGCCTCGACGACGAGCGTCCCGGCGCAGCCCGCGCGGTCCGAGATCAAGAGCGGCAGCGCGGCCGCGGCGGCCTCGTTCACGACCAGCCCCGACGGCTCCGAACGGCTCGCGAGCACAAATGCCGACGCGAAGGCGTACCAGCGCGTCAATGCGTCGGCTTGTAAGAATCCGGGAAGGACGATCGACTCTCGGCAGCCGGCGCGGTCGATCGCGGCTTCGATCGCGGGGCGTTCGGGACCGTCGCCGCAGAGGACGAGCCGCCAGGCGTCGTCGCGGCCGACCGATCGACGGTACGCGGCATAAGCATCGATAAGCGTGAGCAGATTCTTTTCGGATGCGAAGCGGCTGACGCTGAGAAAATAGGGCCTATCAGGGATTCCCGCGCGGTCGTCGAGGCTGCGTGCGCTGCGTGCGCGGGCGGCGAAAAAGTCGTGATCGACGGCGTTGTAGCCGAGCGCGACGCGACTCGAGGGCATGCCGAGGCCGACGAGGTAGTCGCGATGCGTCGGTCCGCCGACGAGCGCCGCGTCGAAGCGACGGACGCGTCGCGCCTTGAGCGCCTCCTTCCACCAGACGCGCGGGCGGTCGACCGCCTGGCTTTCGGAGAGCAGGATCGCGACCTTGCCGCGACGTCGCGCCCAGCGCAGCGCCGCCGTGGACTCGGGCCGCGCGTAGCCGACGATCCCGACGACGTCGGGTCTGGTGCGCTCGAGGGCTGTTTCGATCGCGTCGACGCACGTCGCGGGCGGAATCGACTCGACGGCGTCGTCTGGGAACAGCGTCACCCACTCGAAAGGCTCGTCGGCGCGCGAGGTTGTCCAAGGGTAAAGTCGCTCCTCGCCGGCGAGTTCGAATCCGATCAAGCGGCCGCCGCGGTCGTGAAGCGACCTCGCGAGCGCGCGCAGGCGCGCCAGGTGGTAAGGACCAAAGTTTGTGAAACAGATCGAGACCGTTATCGCATTAAGATTATCAGGCATCTTTTAGAACTCTCAGTCACTTTATGATCATTCGTGCTGTTATGAGGCGGCGGCGGCCTTTTTTCTGATGGTTTTGTTGTAGATCCAGAGGAGCGCGAGGGTCGGCATGGTGGT
>JAJYDB010000273.1 GCA_021777845.1 Planctomycetota bacterium | reverse complement strand
GACAGATTGATCATCACTAACATGCCGAACATGGGCGCGATTCCAAAAACGCACATCATGCCGGTCGAGGGTCGCGGAGATGGCGGACGTCAGTTCGATCGGCGAGGCGGAACACGCGGCGGCCAAACAAAGCAAGGTCGAGGCCGTCAAACGCGCGAGCGCTTACCTCAAAGTCCAAGTCGCGGCGGAAGTTGCGAACGGAACGTCGCACTTCTCCGAGGACGCCGCAACGATCCTAAAATTTCACGGCTCGTACCAACAGGACGACCGCGATCAACGCACGCTGCGTAAAAAAGAGGGGATCGAGAAGCTTTATTCGTTCATGGTCCGCGTGCGGATCGTCGGCGGACGCCTCACCGCGGCGCAATACCTTGCCTGCGATGAACTTGCGCGCGACGTCGGGAACGACACGCTGCGGATCACGACGCGGCAAGAGTTTCAACTCCACGGCGTTTTAAAGCACGACCTCGCGGCGACGATCCGGATCATTAATAAAACGCTTTTGACCACGATCGCGGCGTGCGGCGACGTCGAGCGAAACGTCCTGTGCTGCCCCGCGCCGAGCGGCGACGCGATTCACGCCGCGCTGCATCACGACGCCGAACGCTTCGCCGCGCACCTGGCTCCGCGGTCGTCGAGCTACTGGGATATTTGGCTCGACGGCGAGCGGGTCGAGAATCCCGGCGCGGCGCGGCCCGAGCCCGCGCGCGTCCCCACCGCCGGCGACGACGGCGTCGAGCCGATCTATGGGCCGGCCTATTTACCGAGGAAATTCAAGACCGCGTTCGCGCTTCCCGACGACAACTGCACAGATGTTTATGCGAATGACCTCGGCTATCTGGCCGTGGTCGCGGCGGGCGAGATCGTTGGTTACAACGTCCTGGTCGGCGGCGGTTTGGGCACGACCCCGAGTGCGAAAAAGACCTTCCCCGCGCTCGCGCAGCCGCTCTGCTTCGTGCCGCGCGACGCGATTTTGGAGATCGGCGAGGCTGTCGTCAAAGTTTATCGAGACAGCGGCGACCGCTCCGACCGCAAACGTGCGCGGCTTAAATATGTCATTCACGACTGGGGCTTGCCCGCGTTCCGGGCCAAAGTCGAGGAATATTTAGGCAGACCTCTCGACGACCCGCGGCCGGTGGTCGCGACCGACGTCGACGACCACCTCGGGGTCCGCGCGCAGGGCGACGGCAAGTTTTCGATCGGGATTCCGGTCGAGAACGGGCGGATCAAGGACGAGGGGTCGTTCCGGCTCGCGACGGCGCTGCGAACGTTTTTCGAGAAATATCGGACCCCCGCGCGGCTGACGTGCCAGCAGTCGATTTTGTTGATCGACCTTGAGCCGTCGTGGGTGCCTGAAGTCGAGGCGCTGCTCGAGTCGCACGGGGTGGCGAGCGTCGAGCGGGTCTCGACGGTCCGTCGTTGGGCGATGGCCTGCCCCGCTTTGCCGACCTGCGGCCTGGCGGTGACCGAGGCCGAGCGGGCTCTGCCGGGGCTGCTCGACGAATTCGAGGCCGCGCTGGCGCGGCTGGGGCTGTCCGATGAACGCCTTACTGTGCGGATGACCGGCTGCCCGAACGGGTGCGCGCGGCCTTATAATGCCGACATCGGACTCGTCGGTCGATCCGCCGGGCATCGCCGCGACGGCACCCCCGACGCCGGCACTTACACCATTTTTCTCGGCGGCCGGACGATCGGCGACCGGCTCAACGTCGAATATAGGGATTACGTCCCGTTCGAGCGGGTCGTCGACGAACTCGTGCCGGTGTTCGCGCGGTTTAAGTCCGAGCGCAACAGTGGAGAAACCTTCGGCGACTTTTGCGACCGCGTCGGCGTCGTCGCGCCGCCGAAGCAAGATACTCCACAACACTAAGGTCCCGCGCGACTATTTCTCCGTACCGGTCGCGCGGACGCCGACGAGCGACCTCAAATTCGAGGTCTGGGTCGGGGTCGCGTCGGGTCGGACGGCGAGTTTCCAGGCATGCGGGGGCTATTCCGCGGGGACGGCCTTGGGGTCGGTCGCGGGGGGAGCCGGTGCGGGCGCGACGGCGAAGTGGAGTCCGTACCAGTCGAGCGCCTCGGTGTAGTCGAGTTCGTCGGTGGACTCCACGACTTTGTGGAACCAGGGGTCGAGGTCGAGGCCGGCGACATCGCGCGCGACCGCGCGAAATTGAGCGGCGGTGAAGCCGCGCGCCCCTGAATAACGACGGTAGGCGAGCCTCATGACGTCGTCGAGGCTGTTTTTGCCGCGGGTGAGGCGTCGAATTTTCGCGTCGAGGAGAAATCCCGCGACGGTGCCTTTGATGTAGTAACTGACCGCGGTTTTGGAGCCGCGCAGACCGACGCCCGAAGTCGAGGTGTTCCAGACGTCGAGCGAAGCTTGGGCGAGGGTCTGCACGAGGCGGCCGGGGCTGTTTTGGAGTTGGTCGATTGTCGCGGAGAGTTCGGCGAGGTAGTCGTCGAGGGTCGCGAGGCCGGCGCGGGCGACGAGGAGCTCGGCGTGATAGCTGGTGAGGCCCTCGGAGATCCAAAGGCCGTCGGTCCGAGGCGGGTTTTCGTAGTCGAACGGACCGAGTTCGACCGGCCGCAGGCGCTTGACGTTAAAGGCGTGAAAATACTCGTGACTGATGAAGTTAAGCATGCCGCGATAAGCGCCCGGGTTTTCAAAGCGGGCCGCGCTCGCGGTGAGGAGTGTGGAGTTTTTGTGTTCGAGGCCGCCGCCTCCGGGTCGAAAGACGTTGAGAAAGAGGTAGTTTTTGAAGGGGAGCTCGCCCCAGAAATCGCGGGTGGCGCGGACGATTTGCTCGATGTCGCGGGCGGCGCGAGCGCCGTTCCAGGCGCCGAGGTCGCCGAGGTCGACGAATGCGTGCCGACTGCCCGCGACGTCGAATTCGTGAACGACGGGGTCGCCCGCGACGATCGGCGAGTCGACGAGTTCGTCGTAATCGGCGGCGCGAAAGTGGTTTGGCAGGCGGTCGGGGGCGGCGGGCAGCGAGGTTGCGGCGCGTTTCCAGGCGGCGGGCAACTCGAAATGAATTTCGTGCGGCCGGGGGGGAGATCCCGCTAAAGTAAAGAAGGTCGCCGCGCCGTTGAGGGTGCAGAGGTCGGTGTCGACCCAGTTGGTGGTGACGGACCGTTGTTTGCAGGAGAGTCGGTAGGCGACGTGGATGGTTTTCGCGCCGGCGGTGCGGATTCGTCTGCGGTTGGGGCGGGGCTGCGCGACGTCGAGGGGGTTGCCGTCGGGGTTGCGGGCGGTGAGCGACTCGACGCGGCCGGCGTAGTCTTCGACGCGGTAATAGCCGGGGGTCCAGACCGGCATCATGATGTCGATTTCAGCCTGATTGTCGGTCGGGAAGGCGGCATCGACCTCGATGGTCTGCGACTCCGGGCGGGGCGCGCGGAGGTTGTAGACGATCGCGGCGGGGGGTTCGGCGGCGGCGAGCGGCGCGGAGAATCCCGCGACGAGGAGGCAGACGGCGGGGAGGCAGGCGCGGTTGCGACGTCTGGGCATCGGCGGATCTCCGGGTTCGAGGGTGCGCGGCGAAGGCCGGCGCGCGGCGATCAGGCGACGGGCGCGGCTTCGGCCGCGGCGCGGAGATACTCCACTCGGTCGCCGCGTTGAGTGGAGTATTCCGCGCGACGAAGCGTCGTGGAGTTATTTCGCGTCGGCGGGCAAAATGCCGGAGATCTTCATCCAGGCTTCGCAGGCTTTAGGCCATTGCGAGGCGGGATTTTTGCTGGGTCGGAGGCCGAAGCCGTGCCCGCCGGTGGAGTAGAGGTGCATTTCGACGGGGGACTTCGCGCGCAGCGCCGCGAGATAAATCTGGATACAGTTTTCGGGACCGACGGGGTCGTTGCTCGCCATCACGAGGAAGCACGGGGGGGTATCTTTGGTGAATTTGAGGTCGGGGACGAGGGCGTCCTTGGATTTGACGAGTGTGCCGCCGGGGTAGACGATGATCGCGAAGTCGGGTTTGCAGCTTACGCTGTCGACGGCGTCGACGGCTTCGTAGGCGCGTTTTTCGTAGTTGGTGGCGGTTTGGGTGGTCAAGTGGCCGCCGGCGGAGAAGCCGATCATGCCGATTTTGTTTGGGTTGACGCCCCACTCGGCGGCTTTGGAGCGCATCAAGGAGAGGGCGCGTTGGGCGTCGCGATGGGGGGGGAAGTCGTTTGCGTCGCGCGACTGCGAGCGTGGCTGGGGGATTCGGTAGCGGAGTACGGCGGCGGTGACGCCGAGCGAGTTGAGCCATTTGGCGATGTCCTCGCCTTCGTGGTCGACCATGAGGGCTTGATAGCCGCCGCCGGGGGCGACGAGCACTGCGACGCCCGCGTTTTTGTCGCCTTCGGGGCGATAGAGGGTGAGGGTGGGCTTGGTGACTTCGCTGACGCGGCGGTTGGGTTTCGCGCCGGCGACTTTATCGGGGGCGAGGTCTCCTTTTTGACCGGGCGGGACGCCGGGCCAAACGTCGATCAAGAAGGGCTCGCCCGCGAGGGTCGCGCCCGCGCTCAGACAGAGCAGCAACGCCGCTGAAAATGGGACTTTGCGTGTGATCATGGATCAGTCTCCCGGTTGTGACTCAAACAGAGGGCCGACGGCCTGGGGTCTCCCATCCTAACAAGGCGGCGAGTCCGGCGGCATCGGCCGGTCGCGGCGAGTGTGATTGGCGGGTGCGGCGGCGTGGGCGGCCGGGTCTTCACGGATTATTCACGCAAACTTCAAACGATCGGCCAGGCGGTGCGTGGGGGACGTCAGTAAGATGATGCGGGTCGCGGCCCCCTCGAGAATGCGCGACGTCCACCAAGGCTCTTGGCATGAAGGACTCTCCACTGATGATCGCGCCGCGTCGCCTGTTGATTTGTGTCGTGTTGGTGGTGTCCGCGGCGAGTGCCGCGCGCGCCGGCGAGGGGGGCGTCGAGTTGATCGGCGTCGCGAAGATTTCGGGCAACGCCCGCGACAAGTCGGGTTTGGGGGGTTTGTACACGAATGCGAAAGGAGAGTCGATCCCGGCGAATTTGGCGGGGTCGTACGGATCGAGCATCAGCTACACCGGCAAGGGTGAACTCTACTATTGCCCGAACGACCGCGGCTTCGGCGACGGTTCGACGGCGTCGGTGTGCCGCTTGCAAATTGTGGAGTTGAAGGTGGACGCGCGGGCGAAGCGGGTTGGGGCGAAGCTGGTGGAGACGCGGCTGTTGACCGACGAGCAGGGCCGTAATTTCAACGGTCTGGCGGCGAATTTTATTGGGAGCGACCCGAATAAAAACTACAGGTTTGACCCCGAGGGGGTACGGGTCGGCAAGGACGGCTCTCTGTTTGTCTCGGACGAATACGGGCCGAGCATTTGGCAGTTCGACGCGAGCGGCAAGCGTGTGAAGACGTTGCGGGTGCCGTCGAAGTTTTTGATTGCGGAGTTGAGCGCGGACGAGAAAGTGGAGACTGCGCGGAACACGTCGGGCCGGGTGACGAACAAGGGGATGGAGGCGTTGGCGATTACTCCCGACGGCAAGATGTTGTTGGGCGCGATGCAGAGCCCGTTGATTCAGGACGGCGGGCGGCAAGGGACGAACGTCCGGCTGTTGGCGTTGGAGATCGCGACCGGGGCGACGCGCGAGTACGTTTACGCGTTGCCGAGGCACGGCTTGGGTTTGAGCGAGATTTTGGCGATCGACGCGGAGCGTTTTATTGTGCTGGAGCGGGACGGCAAAGGGGGATTGGAGGCGAGGCACAAGCGTCTGGTGAAGATCGACCTCCGCGGCGCGACGGACGTGAGCGACGTGGGCAACAAGCTGCACACGGGGTTGCCGCTCGCGGGTCTGCCGGAGGGTGTGAAGGGGGTTGCGCGGACGGAGTGGCTCGACCTGTTGGACCCGCGTTTTGGGCTGGCGGGGGCGAGTTTTCCGGAGAAGGTCGAGGGTGTGGCGTGGGGTCCGGACCTTGCCGACGGGCGGAAGCTGCTGGTTGTTTCGTGCGACAACGACCTGAACCCGCGTCAGGACGTGGTGTTTTGGGCGTTCGCGGTCGACAAGAGCGAGCTCGAGTGAGGTCGTCGCGAGGGCGGGCGTGCGAGTCGCTCGCGCTCGGGGCGGATCAGGGCAAAATGCGCGCGCCGACGGCGGTATCGAGCGCGAGCATCGCGAGGCGCTCGCCGGCGAGGGTGTCGA
>JAJYDB010000272.1 GCA_021777845.1 Planctomycetota bacterium | reverse complement strand
CGGTCGACGTCGTGACGCAATGGGTGAAGGCGGACGGAGGGCTGATCGATGTGCTGCTCACCGGGACGGCGATCTTGGGTCGCGACGGGGGGCTGCGACGCTCGCGGATCGTGGCGCAGGATATCACGGCGCGGCAGCGTCTCGAGGCTGAGCTCCAAGAGAAGAACCGAAGTCTGGCCCGCGCCAACGACGAACTCTCGCTTAAAAATCGCGAGATGGACGAATTCACGTACGTCGTTTCGCACGACCTCCAGGAGCCGTTGCGGACGTTGATCGCTTTTTCCGACTTTCTTTTGAATGATTGCGCCGACCAGCTTAATGATTCGGGTCGCGAGTATGTTCGTTATATCGTGGATGCATCGCGACGCATGCGTTCGTTGATCCAAGGACTCTTAACGCTTTCGCGGGCGGGTCGCGTGACAGGCGACTTTGCGGCGGTTAATCTGAATGAACTCGTTGCGCAGGTGCGCGACGACCTGGGGCAACTGACGCGCGATCGGCGCGGCGAGATTCGCGTACCGGAGATGTTGCCGACGGTTTGGGGCGACCGCGACCGGCTTGCCCAACTGATCGCGAATTTGGTCGTGAACGGGCTCAAATACAACCGCGACCCAAACCCTTGGGTTGAAATCAATGCCGACGGCGGCGACGCCGAGGGCGCGATCCGGCTCCGCGTGCGAGACAACGGCATCGGGATCGAGCCGCGGTTTCACTCAAAGATTTTCCAGCTTTTCCGGCGACTGCACGGCCTGGAGGAGTTCGAGGGGACGGGCGCGGGACTGGCGATCTGTCAAAAAATCGTGCATGCGCACAACGGCCGAATCTGGGTGGAGAGCGCGCCGGGAGCGGGCTCCACGTTCCACGTCGAGTTGCCGAAGCGCGGCGAGGGCGGCAGCGAACCGGCCGAAGCCGAGACGGAATGAGCTCCGATGTCTGAACGATTCCACATTCTGCTGATCGAGGACAGCCGCGGCGACGTCAAGATCATCGACCGCGCGCTGCGCGAGTCGTCGATCCCGCATCGCTTGACGGTCCTGCACGACGGCGCGCGGGCGATCGAGTACCTCGAACACTTGCGCGAGCCGAACTGCGAGCCCGCGCTCGAGCCCGACCTCGTGCTGCTCGACCTGAATCTGCCGGGGCTGGACGGCTGCGAGATCCTGGCGAGGGTGAAGTCGGACAAGGATTTGCGGTCGATCCCGATCGTGATTTTGACGACGTCGCGGCGTGACGAGGACGTGTCGCAGACGTACCTCGCGGGCGCGAACACGTATATCCAGAAGCCGTCCGAGTTCCCTCACTATCGCGAGCTGGTGATGACGCTGCATCGCTATTGGAGCGAGACCGCGATCAGGCCGCCGCGACGAAGTTCGCCGAGAGAGAAGGTTTAGATTGCGTGGCGACGGCTGCCCAGGCCGCTCGGGACCGCCACACAATGCGCGCGGGCGGAGCGATCGCGACTTGACGACGTTCCCGCGCGACCGCGCGATCGAGCCGCGCGATTGAGCCGCGCGCGGCCTCATGTCGCGGCATGAGGCTCGATTCCGACTGAGGAGAGAGGTTGGGTTCGTCGCGACTCCGTGAGCCGGTCTGATCGACGGTTGGCGGGCGCGGACGGACCTGACCGCGGTAGTCGACGAACTCGTCTTGCGGGAATCGCGGCGAGGGTCTAAGTTGGCGGATAACCCGTGTCCGGGCGGGAACGGCAAAGGATTGCGGTTTCGACCGAGGAATCAAGGGGCTGCTGGATCGCCCCGCTTAATTCTTTGGACGGCATTTCTTTGGCGGTTTGTCCGGCGGCCGGACTTGGGTTCGCCACGCCCTCGCGGCGATGACGCGCAACGAAGACGTTACGACGACCGCGTAAGTTCCAGAGGCTGATCTACAACTCGGCGACGCGTGCGCGAGCGCCTGCCGGCGGCCGAGAGATGCGGCTGTCGACGGGTCGATTGGGATCGCCGCGCAGCGCCTCACGGATGACCGCAAGCGGAAGGAGTCGCGCCCGATGACCGTTCGATGGAAGCCCTTGCTCGTGCTCTCGGGGTTGTTCGTGGTGATTGCGCTGCTGGGTGTGGGCGCGATCGCGTACCGGCTGGTGCCGCGCGGGGCGCGCGACATCCTGCCGCGTGCCCGGGCGGATCGCGACGCGAAGCGGTTCGAGATGGCGGAAATCCACTATCGGCGGGCGTTGCAGAAGGATCCGCGGAACGCGTCGATCCACGAGGAGCTGGCCGAGATGCTCGCCGAGTTCGCGGCGACGGCGCCGGTCGAGAAGCGTGCCGCGATCGCGGCGGAGGAGACGAAGGAGTACGCCGAGGCGGCGCGTTTGGGCAAGACGCTGGTCGAGCCGCGGCGCGCGTTGCTGGCGCTGGCGGTCGCCGCGGGGGACCCGGCCGAGGCTGTCCGCTGGGCGCGTGACCTGCTCACGGTCGACCCCGAGGATCTCGACGCGAACTACGTGATGGCCGCGGAGATGCTTGAGGATCGCGCGCCGCCGGTCGCCGAGGCGAAGCGGCATTTGGACATGCTGGTGCGCGGGAAGGCGCCCGCGATTCGGCTGGCGTGGGTGCGGGCGCGGCTGGCACAGGCGACGAACGACGCGAAGGGGCTGGCGGAGGTTTTGAAGGAGTCGCGCGGCCTGAAGCCGGCGGCGGAGAAGGACGAGTCGAAGGCGGACGCGCCGGCGTCGATGGCGTTGTTGCGTCTGCGGGCGCTCGACGTCGAGACGAACCGCGAGCCGAGCGCGGCGGCGGCGTTGACGACGTCGATGCTCGCGGCGAGCGACCTCGTGCTGGGTCTGCCGGGGTTGTCGGCGAACCAAATCACGCGGCTGAGCACGGTGCTTGAGCGTGTGCAGCGCGGGGTCGCGGAGCGCGCGTCCGAGATCAAGGACGACGCGGCGCGGGCGTCGTACGCGCGGCTGGGGGATGCGATCGAAGCGAAGCTCGAAACGATCTTCGAGAAGGCGCTCGACGCTTCGAAGCAGCCGGAGACGGGCCTGTTTTTGGCGTACGCGGATCACCTGCGTTATCAGCAGAAACGGGACGAGTGCCTGAAGGTGGTCGAGCAGGGATTGAAGTCGCCGGCGTCGGGTCGCGCGTCGGCGAGCGAGCAGGTGCTCGGCCTGCACGCGGTGGCGATCGAGGCGGCGCTGTCGTCGAACACCGACCCGAGGCGTCTGGAGCTGGCCGCGCCGCACATCAAGGCGCTGATCGACGGGGTCGCGCCGCGCTATCAAGGGCTTGGGCACCTGTTTCAGGGGGCGATCGACCTCGAGAAGTCGGGTCTTTCGATGTCCGCCGCGCAGCCGACGCGCGAGGACCTCGCGCGACCGAACGACGCGCAGCGGGCGCTCCGGCTCGGCGCGCTTGAGCATCTGCGGATCGCCGCCGAGCGTCTGCCCGACGTCGCGGAGGCGCAGGCGCGGTATGGGGTCGCGCTGGTGTTCGCGCAAGAGATGAACCTGGGGCGGCAGTACTTGGAGCGGGCGTTGCGGATGGGCGGGCTCGACCCGCGCTATCAGATTTGGGCGGCGTGGTCGATGGTGCAGGCGGGCTATCCCGAGGAGGCCGAGCCGATCGTCGCGAAGCTGCTCGCCGAGGTGAATCAAGGCCGGCAGCCGAAGTCGCTGGCGACGACGCTGTATACGCTCCGCGGCGAGATCAGCCAGGCGCGCGGCACGCCCGAGGGGCTCAAGCAGGCGCTTGCGCTCTACGACCAGGCCGACGCCGACCCCGCGAACGCGCAGCCCGCGGTGCAACTGCGGATCGCGCAGATCGAGGTCAAGCTCGGACAGTCGGAGAAGGCTCTGGCGCGGATCGACGCGTTGCGGGCGCACGGTCGCGGCGGTCCGGCCGCGG
This sequence comes from Planctomycetota bacterium, assembly GCA_021777845.1. Lineage (GTDB taxonomy): Bacteria > Planctomycetota > Planctomycetia > Isosphaerales > Isosphaeraceae > JAJYDB01. The sequence goes on along the minus strand of JAJYDB010000272.1, from coordinate 2,363 downwards.
AGCAGCTCGCGGTCTTGATCCTGCGTCGCGACCAGAAGCTCGGCGACGCCCGCAAGCGGCTCGACCGAGCCCGCAAGGAGTTCCCGCGCAACGCCGACCTCGTCGGGCTCGACGCCGCGATGCTCACCGCCGACGAGAAGCCGCGCGACGCCGACCGCGTGCTCGAAGCGTTTCTCAAGGACGACCCCGGCAACCTCGGCGTGACGTTGCTCCGCGCCCAGCTTCTCTCCGACATCCTGAACCAGCCGAAGGAGGCGCGGGCGCTGTTGCAGAAGATCGCCGACAAGGCGGAAAACTCGGCGCCGCTCGTGCAAATCGGGCTGCTCGACCTGAAGCGGCGCGACTACGAGGCGGCGAACGCGACGATCGCGAAGATCCGGTCGCGCTGGAAGGAAGCCGCCGCCGCCGACCTGCTCGAAGCCCAACTGGCGCTCGAACAAGGGAACATGCCGGAGGCCTCGGCGCGGTTCGACGCGGCGCTGAAGAAGGACCCGTCGAACAAGATGATCCAGTATTGGAAGGCTCAGGTTGATACACGCAACGGCGCGACCGCCGAGGCGGTGCGCTCGCTCGAGCAGATCTCGCGCGACCGCCCGGTGAAGGAGGTTGAGGCGGGCGTCTCGCTGATGGCGGCGGCGCAGTCGGCGCTGGCGAACCTGGCGCTGTCAAGCGGCGACGTCGACGGCGCGATCCAGCGCTACGAGGGGCTCCTCAAGAGCGGCGACGCCGGCGCGCAGGCCCGCAACGACCGCTGGCAACTGATCTCGGCCTACGCCGCGAAGGGCCGCGAGGAGCAGGCGCAAAGCGAGATCGCGTCGCTGCTCAACGACGCCAAGAACCCGCCGACGCTTGATGAGCGCGTCCGCGCCGCGAACTTCTACAGGCTCCACGACCAGCCCGACGCCGCCCGCGCCCAGCTCGATTACGTCCTCAAGAAGGATCCCGCGAATCCCTCGGCGGCGGTCACGCGGGCGTACCTGCTGATCCAGGACAAGCATCTCGACCAGGCCGCCGGCGTGCTCGAAGGGGCGATCGCCGCAACCGAAAAGCAGGCGTCCGCGAAGACCGACGCGCGGCTCGCGAAAGCCTCGACCGACGCCGCGACGACTCCGGCCGACGCAGGCGCCGCCGCCGCGAACGGCGCGTCCAAACAGCCGCCGGCGGTGTTCTATCTGATGCTCGCGGCGGTCGAAAACCTGCGACGCCCCGACGCCGGCGGTCTCCGCGCGGCGCTCGCGGTCCTCGACCGCGGCTTGAAGGCCCGCCCCGAGGCGCTCGAACTCGTCCGCGCCAAGTACCGCGTCCTCCTCCTCACCGCCGACGACAAACAGGCCCTCGCGTTTATCGAACGGCAGGCAAAGGAGCATCCCGACGCGACCTTCCTCCGACTCCTCGCCGACACCCACGCCGAACGCAAGGACTACGCCGCCGCCGAGCAGGTCGTGAAACGGATGCGCGAGTCCGCGCCCAACGAGCCGGCGCTCGCGGGCTATCAGACCAGGCTCGTCGTCGCGCAGGGAGCCGCCGCGTTCGCCAAGAACGACCTCGAAGGCCGCACCGCCGCCTTCGATCGCGCCGCTCGCCTCATCCGCGAGTGCCGCGCGAAGTTCCCCAACGACGTCGCCTTCCTCCAGTCCGACTGCGACCTCGCTCTCCGCAAGGGCGACGCCCCGAGGGCGCTCGCCATCACCGCCGAGATGGACAAGCTCGCGCCCAACTCCCCGCTCGGACCGCTCGCGCGCGCCAGGATTCACGCCTCGCGACGCCAGACCGACCAGATGGCCGAAGCCTACGTCGAAGCCCTCAACCGCAACCCGCGGATGCCCGAGGCGCGCGTCGCGCTCGGACAGGCGCTCCTCGAACGCGGCGAGCCCGACGAGGCCCTCCGCCAAGCCAAATTCGCGCTCGAAATCGAACGCGACCGCACCGACGCGCTCGTCCTCTACGCCCGGGCGCTCGCCTCCGGCAAGCGCACCTCAACCTCGACCGTCGCCGCCCGCGAAGAGGCGATCCGCACGCTCCGCTCCGCACTCGAACGGATGCCGAGGTTCATGGACGCCTACCACGTCATCGCCGAAATCGAGATCGCCCAAGGCAAGCGCGACGCCGCCGTCGCAACCCTCGAAGCCGGCCTGAAGGCCATCCCCGACGACGCCGCCGGCCTCGCGCAGCTCATCCAGACGCTCGCCGAGCCGTCCGCCCCCGCGCAGCCCGCAACCCCCGCCGCGCTCGCCGAGGCCGCCGCGCTCGCCGATCAATACGCAACCCGCGATACCCAAGGCTACCTGATGCTCGCCGCCGCCGTCGGCTTTCACAAAGCCGGCCAACTCCAAGTCGCGCTCCCCTGGGCCGAACGCGCCGCC
>JAJYDB010000027.1 GCA_021777845.1 Planctomycetota bacterium | reverse complement strand
AAACAATGGTCCAGTGAGAAAGAACCTGCGACGCCGCTGGCGCAGTTTCTTTTAACGGCGGCGGACATCGCGCTGGAGTATGTCTCCATTCATCCCAAGCTACTCGACGGCGATGAAGGCGACCTTCCTGGACGCGAAGGGGGAGGAGACGCCGCTGATCATGGGTTGTTACGGGATTGGGGTGAACCGGATCGCGGCCGCGGCGGTGGAGGCGTGTCACGACGCGAACGGGATCATTTGGCCGTTGTCGCTTGCTCCGTATCAGGTTGCGCTGGTTGTGCTGCAGCCGCAGTCGGCGGAAGTGATGTCGCGGGCGGAGTCGATCGAGCGGAGTTTGATCGAGGCGGGGATTGAGGTTTTGACCGACGACCGCGAGCAGCGCCCGGGGGTGAAGTTCAAGGATGTGGACCTGATCGGGATCCCGTATCGGGTGGTGGTGGGCGAGCGCGGGCTCAAGGACGGTACGATTGAGGTGAAGTGGAGGACGGAGGGTCAGTCGCGTCGGATTGCGGCGGAGTCGGCGTCGGCGGCGATCATTGCGGAAATAAAAGGCGAGCAGGCGCGGTTGAAGTCTGAGTTGGGGAAGCGGATTGAGGCGAGGCTGGCGGCGCGGGGGGTATCGTGAGCGGCGCGTCGGGCGAGAAGTCGGGCGGCGCGTCGGGACGGGCGAGGCATCCGAACGCGAGCGTGATGCCGACGACGGCGTTCGTTATGTTAGGCGTGCTGACGGCGGCGACGCTGGTTGGTCCGATAGTTGCGTGGGTGTCGTTGCGCGGCGGGGCGAGCCGCGAGTGGCCGCCCGACCGGCCTATCGAGTGGTGGACGATTGGGGGGGTGTTCGTCGGGTACGCTTTGATTTGGGGTTCGACTTTGGCGGTCGCCTGGCGAGCGAAGGTGCGGATGCAGGGGAAGCCTGGACGGGACGACGACCTAGGCTGTTGAGTCAAGATCGAGCGATGACGATTATTGCGGGCGGCGACGCAAGGTATCGGGCGCGGATGCGTCGCGAGGGCGTCGGATGACATTGGCTTGGGCGGGATTGGCGCTGACGGCGGCGGCGTTTGGGCTGTCGGCGTTGTTGTGCGCGCTGATGCGCGTGGTCGCGCCGCGGTTTGGGCTGGTGGACAAGCCCGGCGGTCGAAAGGCGCACTTGGCGCCGACTCCGATGGGGGGCGGCGTCGCGATCTGGCTGACGTTCGTCGGGGTGTTGGCGATTGGGGCGGGCGTGATCACGGCGGCGGGGGTGTCGTTGCCCGCGGAACTTGGTCGGCACGCGGCCGGGATGTGGGAAAAGTCGGGCGAACTGGCTTGGATTGTCGGCCTGGCGAGCGTGGTGATGGTGATCGGGCTGGTCGACGACCGGGTTGGTCTGGGTTGGCGTCCGAGGCTGGCGGCGCAGTTGATTTTGGCGACGATTTTGGCCGCGGTCGGGGTGCGGGTGACGCTGTTTTGGCCGTTCACGCATCCGTTGCCGGGCGGGTTGGCGACGGTTTTGTGGGTGGTCGGACTGACAAACGCGTTCAACTTCCTCGACAACATGGACGGGCTGGCGGCGAGCGTGGGGTTAATCGCGGCGGGTCTGTTCGCGGCGGCGCAGTTGCTCGTGGGGAGCTTGTTCGTGCCCGCGGTGCTGCTGGTTTTGGTGGGGTCGTTGGGTGGATTCTTGGTGCACAACCGGCATCCCGCGCGGCTCTTCATGGGCGACGCCGGGAGCAATTTTCTTGGCTTCACGCTGGGTGCGTTCACGGTGGCGGGGACGTTCACGCGCGGGGGTTATTCGCCGTACGGGATGTTGATCCCGTTGTTGGTGATGGCGGTGCCGCTGTACGATGCGGCGTCGGTGATCGTGATCCGTTTGCGCGAAGGCCGGAGCCCGTTTCAGCCGGACCGGAGGCATTTTTCGCATCGTTTGGTGGAGCGAGGCTTGACGTCGCCAGGGGCGGTCCTCACGATTGATTTGGTGACGTTGACGGGGGGTTTAGGGGCGTTGCTGCTGCCGAGGATGGGTGGTTTGGGGGCGTTGGTGGTGGCGTTGCAGACGCTTTGTTTGCTCGGGGTGGTCGCGATCCTCGAGTTTTCGACGTCGCGGCCGCCCGGAAGGGACGGCTGATGTCGCGGCGGCGTAGTACGAACGAGATTCCGTTGAGCCGCGAGCAGCGTCGGCTCCAGCGTGAGGCGGCGACGGCGTACGAGGCGTCGCGACGTTCGCTCGCGGGCGAGTCGGGGTTCGCGTCGCTGTGGGGCGAGCGTTTGCGGCGGGTGTCGCTGGGATTGACGGCGGCGCTGTTGGTTGCGCGGGCGTACTGGCCGAGCGTGCCGGATTTGCGTGTCGACGGCGGGACGGGTCTGGATTGGTCGCTGGCGGTGTTGTTGGTCGCGGGCTTGGCGGCGGCGGCGGGGGTATTGAGCGGCCGTCTGCGGGGACGGTTCGCGTGGGCGGACGTCGCGTTGGTTGCGATGGCGTTGATGGTGGGCTGGAGCGCGTCGGTTGCGCTGGATCGTCGGGCGGCGATCAACCTGTCTTGGGAGTGGGGCGCGGTCGCGATTCTGTATGTTTTGGCTCGGAATCTGCCTCGGACGCGCGGCGAGTCGTGGGCGTTGACGGGGGCTTTGTGCGCGACGGCGGTCGCGGTCGCGGCGTACGGGCTGTACCAGGTGACGGTGGAGTTGCCGGTGATGCAGGCGGATTATCGTCTGCACGCAGCGCGGGTGTTGGCGCAGCTGAACATCGCGCCGGGGTCGCCCGAGCAAAAGATGTTCGAGGACCGTCTGTTGAACTCGAACGAGCCGATCGCGACGTTCGCGCTGGCGAACTCGCTGGCGGGCTTCTTGCTCGGTCCGCTGGTGGTCGCGCTGGGCGTATTGCTGGGGAATATGGCTCAAAAGCAGGGCAACGACGGCCGAGCGCGGGCGGTCGCGCTGCTGCTGCCGCCGACGTTGCTGGTGCTGGTGACGCTGGTGCTGACGAAGAGCCGGAGCGCGTGGGTGGGGCTGGCGTTCGGGACGGCGGTGTTGGCTTGGCAAGCGCGCGGGATGGTGTCGAAGCGGGTGTTGGCGGCGACGGTGGTGGGGTTCGCGGCGCTGGTCGTCGCGGTGACGGGGGTCGGACTGGCGACGGGCCGGCTCGACGCTCAGGTGTTGACGCAGTCGACGATGTCGATGCGTTATCGATGGGAGTATTGGGTCGGTACGTGGCGGGCGATCCGCGGCTCGAATCAAGCGATGTGGCGTGGGTTCGGGCCGGGCAACTTCGGCGCGGCGTACGTGAAATACAAGCTTCCGCAGGCGAGCGAGGAGGTCGCCGACCCGCACAACATGGTGCTCGAGGTGTGGTCGACGGCGGGTCTGGCGGCGGCGGCGGAGTTGCTGCTGGCGGTCGGGCTGGGGCTGTGGGACGTGTTGGGACGCCGCAAGTTTGACCCGGCGGCGGAGCCCGGCGAGGCGTCGATGCCGGCGGTCCCCGAGGTGGATCGTCGCGTTGCGGCGGCGGCCTCCGAGTCGAAAGCACCGGGGTCGGGCCAGCCGGAGCGGAAGCGACCTGCCGCGGGCGCGCCGCCGTTGCGGGCGACGTGGCTGGTGCTGAGCGCGGGTTTGGGTTGGGCGCTGGCGGTGGTTTGCGGGTGGGTCGACCTGTTCAAGGAAGGCGACTTGTTCACGCGTTGGCTGTTGCTGGGCGCTGCGTGGACCGGGGCGGCGGCGCTGGGTCAAGCGGCTTGGCGGCGGGTGTCGCCGGACGGTCGTTGGGTGGGCGCGGCGGTGCTCGCGACGGCGGTGAGCCTGTTGGCGGCGGGGGGGATCGGGCATTCGTCGGTCGCGTCGATGTTCTGGGTGCTGCTCGCGTTGGGCTTGAATTTGCGCGACGACCGGCCGTGCGGGCGGCTCAACGACTTTGGCGGGAGGGTGCGCGCGTTTATCGTGGCGATGGTCTGGGCGGCTTTGATCGGGACGTTCGCGGGCTCGGTGCTGCCGTATTGGAAGGCGGAGGGCTTGATCGCGGAGGCCGAGCGCGCGGCCGACCCGCGCCGGTCCGACCTTGAACACGCGCGGGCACTTTATACCGCCGCGATTTCGGCCGATCCGCTCACGTCTCGGCCGTGGTTGGGGCTGGCGGACATCGAGCTGCGGGCGTGGCTGGCGCGCGGCGCGAAGTCGACCGACGAGGGCTGGCGGGCGGTCCTGCTCGCGCTCGAAAAGGCGGTGAGCGCGCCGCGCAACGAGGATTCGTGGACGCTCCACAGCCGACGCGCGGGCTACGCTCGGATGATTCGCGACCGGATGAGCGGCGATCCGTCGCCGTCGGAGTCGCTGCGACTGCGGGCCGAGATCATCAAGTCGACGCGCAAGGCGGCGCTGCTGTATCCGAACAACGCCCTGCTGCACGCGGCTCTGGCCGACGCCGACGAGGAAATCGGCATGAGAAACGACGCCCGCATGGAGGCCGTCGAGGCGATCCGGCTCGACGACCTGATGCCGCACCCGGACAAAAAGCTGCCGTCCGAGCTGCGCGAGCACCTCAAAACGCTCACGGGTAGTCGATAACCCGCACGGGCGGGTCAAAACGCAACCGCGGTCGAACGTCTGAGCGTGAGGCTCGGGCGTTCGACCGCGGCATGCCGCAATCGTCTCGGTGGCGGTTCGCGCTCAACGGTGCGGGCGGACGCGGGTCCGGGGGTGGACGTACCTGAGCCAATTCGCCGCGGCGAGCGACGAGCTGGTCGGGATGAACACGAGCGGCCCGGTGACGGCGTTGCCGTTGACGTCGAACTCGGCGACGTAGTTCGGGTTCGGCGAGTTGTCGGTCTGCGGGAACGTCACGAAGTGGTGTTCCTGGAGCGTGTTGCCCGCGGCGTCGATGATGCTGTTCGCGGCGATGGTCAGGACGTACGACGCCGGGTTCGGCCGCTTGCCGAGGTTGAACGAGACGATGACCGTCTCTTGATTCGGCGGCGCGGTCGGGGCCATTTGAACGCTGGTGACGGGCAGATTGACGCCCGGCAGGTTGAGCGCGTACGCGGCGGGGTTGAGCAGCGACGGATTCCAGAGCATCGCCGCGTCTTGGTTATAGGTGATGTCCATTTGGCTGTGCGCGACGTCGAAGACCACGCCGGCGACGGTCGGCCCGACGGTCGCGATGATCAACGGGTTGCCGCCTGGGACGGGCTGAATCTGCTGCGTCTGCAAGAGCTGGTTCTGCGAGCCGTAGGTGCTCGCGATCAAGTTGTAGCGGCCGTCGGCGAGCGCCGGCGAGACGATCATCCAGCCGCCGTTCGCGTCGGTGGTGGTCGTGCCGAGCAGAATTTGCGTGCTGCCGGCGTTAATGGGGTTCGCGAACAGCCGCAGGACGGTGTTCGGAGCGGCGCGTCCGTAGATCCGCGGCGTGTTGATCCGCGTGATGTTTTGCAGGCCCGCGACGCCGGTGTTTTGCGTCGGGTCGAGGAAGCCCATGATCGAGTTCAGCACGGTGAAGGTCGCGTGCGGGGAAGCCTGGCTGCCGCCGGCGCTGGTGATCGTCACGGTAAAGGTGAACGACCCCGGAGCGGTGTAGGTGTGGTCGGCGTTGACGAGGAACGACGCGCCGTTCTGCGTGACCGTCGCCGGGGACTGGGTCGAGTCGCCCCAGTTCACCGTCGCGGTGAAGTTGCTCGCGCCGTAGTTCGTGTTCGAGTCGGTGAAGCTCGCGACGACGCCGCTGAACGGCTGGTTTTGCGCGACGGTCTGATTCTGGCTGAAGGCGATGATCGGGGCGTCGCCGACGTTCGCGGTGCTGTTCGCGGTCGCCGTGCTGCCGCCGATGCTGTCGATCAAAACGGTGACGGGATAGGTCCCGAAGTTGCCGTAGGTGTGCGAGCCCACGACGATGAATCCGCCCGCTTGGTTCGGGTCGGTTTGAATCGAGGCGGAGGTGATGTCGGGCGTGCCGCCGCCGTCGCCCCAGTTGATGGTGGCGGTGAAGTCGGCGGTCGTCGCGAACGGATTGGCCGACGTGAACGACGCGACGGTCCCGTTGAACTGCACGCTGACGGCCGGCGCGAAGGCGATCGCGGTCGCGTTGATCGCGGCATCGGTGATCGACGCCGAGGAATTCGCGGTGCCGGTGCTGCCGCCGTTGCTGTTGATCGTGACGAGGATCGTATACGACCCCGTTTGCTGATAGGTATGCGTCCCCAGGACGTCGAAGACGCCGGCGTGGTTCGGGTCGGCCTGCACGGTTCCGGCGGTGACGTCGGGGGTGCCGTTGCCGTCGCCCCAGTCGATGCTCGCGGTGAAGTCGGCGGCGATCGCCAGGGTATTGCCGCTGGTGAAGGTCGCGACCACCCCGCTAAAGGGTTGGCCGACGACGTTCGTGATCGAGACCGGGGTCGGGAACACGCCGGCGTCGGTGACCAGCGAGTTGAACTGCGGCAAGATTGTCTGGCCGCTGCCGTCGGTGATCGTGACGTAGCCTTGATATCCGCCCGGCTTGGCGAAAACGTTGGTGCCGTCGACCTCGTACGTACCGTTGCCGTCGGGGACGATCGTGCCGGCCGACGTGTTGCCGTCGCCCCAGTTGATCACGGCGGTGAAGAAACCGCCGGGCGCATTCGGGCCGGGGTAGTTGAAGACCGTCGTCTTGCCCGTGAACGACACCCCCGCGACCGCGTGCACGAATCCGCCCAAAAGCGGCGTCATCTGCGCCTCGGTGACGTTGACCTGCGCCGTCTTGGTGTTGACGACGCCGTCGAGGCTGTTCGTGAGCGTGAGCGTCATCGTATAGACGCCCGGCGTCGCGAACTGGTGACTCGCGGGAGCCAGCGTGTAGTTGCCGAATTGGTCGGAGGGAATCATCGCGACGAGGGTCGGGTTCGAGCCGTCGCCCCAGTCGATGACCGCGGTGTCGGTGCCCGCGGGCTGGCCCCCGGCGCTGTCGTGCACCGTCACGCCCGAGACGCTGAAGTTCGCGTAGGCGCTCGTCGACGCGTTGTTGAAGCCGTTCACCGCGAAGTAATTATTGAGCAGGATCTCGAACATCCCGCGACCGTGCGTCCCGACGGCGAGCGTCTGGTGGACCGGGTCGATCTGGATGCTGTCCACCTGGGCGTTCGGCAGCCCCGACAGGAACGTCGCCCACGAGGCGCCGTCGTTCGTGCTGAAGTACAGCCCCGAAGCGGTGCCGACGAAAATCCGGCCGGGATCGGTCGGGTCGAGCGCGATCGACCACGCGGGCACGCTCGGCAGGTTGCCGCTGATGTCGGTGAAGGTCGTGCCGCCGTCGCCCGACTCGAACGCGCGACCGCCGGTGAAGGCGTTGCTCGTGAAGTAGAGGTGCGCGGCGTTGCTCGGGTCGACCGTGATGCTCATGATGTGACCCTGCACGCCCGCGGGCAAGGTCGACTGCGTCCAGGTCCCGCCGTCGTTGTTCGTCACGAACAGGAGTGGGACGTTGTTCGTGTAGTCGTAGGCCGAGACGTAGATCGTTTGCGGCGACGACGGCGCGGTTGCCAAGGCGTCGATCACGCCGCCGCTCGGCAGGTTGAATCCGTTCGAGCCGGGGGTGCCGATCACGTGCCACGTGAGCGCGCCGTTGGTCGTCTCATAAACGTGGTCGGTGCCGAGCAACAGCCGGTTCGGGTTCGACGGGTCCATGATGAACGGCGTGGCGAAATTCGAGGCGTCGGTGCCGTTCGGGTCGATCCCCGCCGAGGCCGGCACCCAGTTCAGACCGCCGTTCGTCGACTTCACGACTTCCGGGCTGCCTTCGTAGTTGTGATAAATCACGTTCGCGTTCGTCGGGTCGACCGCGACGTAGCCGCCGTCGCCGACGTCGACCGCGTTCCAGGTCGTGTTCCCCGCGAACTTCGACGTGCCGTTGTCTTGGGCCGTGCCGAACGCAATCTGCGGATTCGCGGGGCTGATGCCGATCCCGAAGAACTGCGTGATTTGCAGGTTCGAGTTCAGGTCCGCCCAGAGCGTCGTGCCGTTCGGGTCGGTGCCGTTCACGCGGAAAATCCCGCCGTCGCTGCCGACCAGGAGTCGTCCGCTCGCGTCATACGTGAGCGCGTGATAGTCGGTGTGCGTCGTCCGGCCGTCGAGCCCGTTCGTGAGGTCGATCCAGGTATGACCGCCGTCGAGCGTCTCGATTACCCCGTCGATCCCGTACGGAGCGCCGAACCCGAACTGATAGGTGATGACCCCCGCGGCGTACAGGATGTTCGGATTTGTCGGATTGGCGAAAACGGCGTTGTCGTAGAAGCCCTGGAACCCGAGGTACTGCGGCGGCGTCGTCGGCGTCGACGTCCAATTGACGCCGCCGTTCGTCGACTCAAGCATGATCGTCGCGCCCGAGACGTCCATCGACGCGTAAATCGTCGGCGTGGTCGAGCCCGTCGGCGTGCCGATCGCAAGCGAAATCCGGCCGATCGGCAGCGGGAAGAAACCGAGGTAGTTATAAGTGGAGAGGGGAAAATCGCCCGCGAGCGCCCACGTCGCCCCGCCGTTCGTCGTCACGTACACGCCGTTCTGCGCCGAACCGTTCGGGTTCCCGACCGCCGCGAACAGGTTGTTCGGGTTCGCGGGGTTGATCACCACGTCGCTGAACGCCTGCGTCGTCGAAATGCTCGTGGTCGTATTCGTCCACGTCTGGCCGAAGTCGGTCGTCTTCCAGATGCCGGTGTTCTGATCCAAGCCGCCCGGCGCGGGCTGGCCGACCGCCGCGTACGCCACCGCGGGGTTCGTCGGATCGACCGCGATCTTCGAAATCGACGTTCGCGTGAACACCCCGCCCGGATTCTCGAGCGTCCAGGTGGCGCCGCCGTCCTGCGACACCAAAATCCCCATGCCCGGGAAAATGCTGTTCGCGACGTTCGCCGACTGTTGGTTCGAGAGCCCGTTCGCCTCGCCGGTGCCCGCGTAAATCACGTTGCCGTTGCTCGGCGCGACGCTGATCGCACCCATCGACAACGTCGGCTGGTTGTCGGTCAGCGGATTCCACGAAAGACCGCCGTCGGTGGTCTTCCAAACGCCGCCGCCCGCCGCGCTCAAGAAAATGACGTTCGGATTCGTCGGGTCCGCCGCGATCCCCGTCACGCGACCCGACGCCAGCGGGTACCCCGAGTATCCCTGCGCCGCCGACCCGTTCAACGCGCTCGTGTCGATCGACGCCGGCCCGATCGCCGTCCACGTCGACGTGTTCAACGGCAACGGCTCGCCCGACAACAACAGCCGCGACTCCAGGCTCAAGACCGCGGCCGTCAATCGACGCGCCCGCCGTTTCGTCTCAATCACCCGCGACCGTTCGCGACGCGTCGCGCTCGTCTTGTCCGATACCGCCGGCCGGTTCCAAAGCATGGCTGCGACTCCCGTTGCGATCGATGAGGCCGAATCTGGTTGGGAAATTAAGATGGAGAACGAAACCGTGTCCCCGACTGTCCCGAAACTCGCCAAAAAAACATCGCCGCCCGCGCTCCCCGCTTCCGGCGCGCAGCGTCCCCATCAACAAGTCGAACACGCCCTGTCCAACCGACAAGCGTCGTCGAGTGAGGGAGAATTGAAGTCAACTCTATCCTCAATTCCAACGCAGTCAACAAATCCGCGCGGGCTTCCCTACTCGGAATCAAGGGCTGTGAACGGGTTACGCCGGTCGCAAGAGTCGAATTGAATCTAGCGGCAGTCAACACGGAACGCAAGAGCGCAATCTTGCAATCATGCACCCATTCGTATCGGGCTCAAGAGATACTCAGGGGACTCCGGCGGGACGCGTCTGATATTTGAGTAAATAGGCGTCAAAGTCAGGCTCGGCGGGCCGTTCGCCTTCGGGACCGAAGGGAAACGGCGGCATGCCGCGCCAGGGGAGCGGGCCGACGGTGTCGCTCCGCGCGGTGAAGGGGTCGGCGTCCTTACAATAGCCGACCGAGCGCAGGACGAAGGCGCGCGTCCAGCCGGCGGGCAGAGCGGGCAGCGCCTCGGCGTCAAATTCCAGACGCAGCTCGTCGCCCGGCCCGACCACGCAGAGATGGTCGTCATCGCGACGGACCAGCGCGGCGACGTCGCCGTAGCGCGTCAGCTTGCCGCGAAACCGGGCGAGCGGCGCGGCGTCGACGTGGTCGTAGTCGTACGACAGCGGCATCCGGCCGTCGGGCGAGGCTTCGCGCGTGTAGCCGCGGTCGCGCAGCTCGGCCCGAGCGACCGCAAGCGTCGTCGCGCGCAACTCCGCCTTCCGATCCCGCACCGCCACGAACGCCTGATCCCAATAACACTCCATGTTCGTCGTGATCCGCAGCACGCAGCGCGGGCCGTTCAGCTTGCCGACGAGCACGTGCGTCATCAACCTCGGCAGTCCGGCGGGATAGCCGAGATGTGGTTCGAGCACGCGCCAAACGCCGTCGTCTCCGCGTCGTTCCAGCACCGGCGGCCGCAACGCGACCCCCGCCGTCGCCGCCGCGTAATTCGTCTGCGAGTAGGGATACTCCACCCAACCCGCGAGACACAAAATCAACTCGTCATGCGGACCAAACCGAGCCAGTCTGTCGCCGAAATCAAGCTCGATCGCGTGGTCCCGAGCGTATCCGATCCACATCGGCCGGCGCGCGAAACCGTCCACCGTCCGACGATCGAACGCGCGCAAGCTCTCGGCGACGTCGCGGCCCTGTTCGTCGCGCGCCCGCACAGGCTCGATGGTCTCGCGCCACGCGAGCAGCTCGCCGGTCGGTCGCGGACCCTCGGGCGCGAAACGTTCGTCGGGGGTCGTCGCGACGCCCGGCGGCCGGTCGACCACCTCCAGCAGAAGTTGGTCGAGATACGCCAGCTCGTCCATCGGCTCGGTCACCGACAATCGATAAACGCCGTTCACAGCCTTGAGTTGCTCGGGACCGATCGCGACCGCCTCGTCGCGGTCGGGAACGCCGTAAACTCCCGGAGCGACGAGATATCCCAAACCGCCGCCGCCGAGAAAATCGCCCAGACACTCGAACCGCGACCCGTTCCAAGTGAACAGCACCGGGCACGAGCCGGTCTTGCGGTTATGCTCGATCAGTTCCATCCGGCGGTCGCCGACGACGTTCATCTCGCACTGCAAAGTGTAGTCGGGCCAGACAACCCGCAGATTCTCCGCCGCCTCGTTCGAACCCAGGCCCAGCACGACCGGCGCGACCGACTGCGCCGGCCCCGCGTCCGGTGTCGTGTGTTCATACGAGGTCTGAATGTTCGCCGCGTCGAGACGAAGCCGCGCGCCGAGCCCGTGCGCGTTCGTGCGCATGTGGTCGGGCTGGACCTTCCAGCGTCCGGCAAGTGAGAGCGCGAGCCAGTGATTGCCGTTGCCGAGGTTGCGCGCCGTCCGAGGCGGCCCACCCGCGCCGACGAGCACGAAGTCGGGCAAAGCATCGCCGACGACGTCCGCGTAAACGCAGCCGTCGAGACGCGGCTGGTCGACCGACTCGGGTCCGAGCGCGACCGGCTTCGACTCGACGCGCGTGCCGTCGACCAGACGTGCCCACGCGGGGTTCGGCGGCGTGCTTGACGTCAGACCAACCAGCGAGAACCGGCCGTTCAGCTCGAAGTCGGCGGCGCAGGCTGATCGCCAGCCTTCCGCGTTTGTCGGCCACGCCTCGAAAGCCATGCGCGACCCCTGTTCGGTCCGCTTGCTCAGGTTCCGCCAGACCGCCGCGCGGCCCGAGGCCACGCACGCCGCGACGTCGGTCCGCCCGTCGTTGTCGAAGTCGACGACCGCGAGGCTCGACACCGGGCCTTCAAGCTTCAAGTTCCGCAGCGGGATCGCGTGAAACCGGCCGAGTCGATCGTTAATCACCGCGACGAGCGGCTCGCCGTCGCTTGCGAGCAGCAGGTCGAGGTCGCGGTCGCCGTCGAGATCAAGCGCCGCCGCCGCCGTATGAGGCGTCGCGCCGCCGACCAGCCCCTCGGCCGCGGGCCAGGCTCGAAGCAGGATCGACAGCCCTTTCTCTTTCGGCTTCTCGAACGGCGAGACCGCGAGCGGTGCCCAATTGTCGCGCGGCCGGTCGTCGTCGGGCGGCTCGCCGTCGTTCCGATACGCCGCGTTCGCGAGCCCCGCGACCGGCTTCCCCGTGAACGCGTCCGCCGCCGACTTCGCGTCGCAATAATTGACGACGTAAAGATCCAAATCGCCGTCCTGGTCGAGGTCAAGCCAGCGCGCCGTCACGCTTACACCCCCTGCTCCGGCCACGCCCGCCGCCGCGGTCCGATCCTCAAACCGCGCACCGGTGTTCCTCAGCAGGCGATTCCCGCCGACGCCCGTCAGATAAACGTCGACGTGCTTGTCGGCGTCAAAATCGCCGGCCGCCACGCCCAGGCTCGGCGGTCCGTCGGACACGCCCCACGCGGCCGAAGCGTCGACGAATTTGCCCTCGCCCTCGTTCAAAAGCAGCACGTCGCGCACACCCTTCGGACCCTGCGCCGCCGCGGCGAGATAAAGGTCAAGCTTGCCGTCGCCGTTCGCGTCGAAGGCCGCGACCGCCGCGCCGAATCGCGCCCGCGCGCGACCAATCACCGCGACCGCGTCGGCCCCCGACGCCGGAAAATCCGACGCCTGGACCCATCGGACGCCCGCCGGCAACGCCGCGTCGATCGGCTTCGGCGGTTCGAAGCGCGGCGTCCGCGGCCCCTCGGCGACCGCCCCGGCGCGCGGCGCGGGGTCGACGATCATCCCATAACGGCCCGCCTCGCCGTACGCGTCCGACTTCGGCTCGCCGGGCGCCTCGGTGTGCGACGCGGGGTTGAGCCTCATCCACGTCTGGAGCATCTCTTTCTGCCCGGCGCGGTCGCCCGACAACCGATAGACGTCCTGCAACCTGAAAATCGCTTCAACGAGGTACGGGTTGAGTTCAAGCGCTTTCCGATACATCGCGACCAGCTCTTTCGACTGCTTCCGCGACGGCCTCGGCAGCGGCTCGTCGGGGTCGGTGAGCGTGCTCGCGAGTTCGCACCAAGCGTGCGCGTCGGTCGGGTCGCGATCGACGACGTAGCGGAACTCGCGGTGCGCCTCGGGCTTGTCGCCCATCGTCCGCAGGATGATCCCGCGGGAATAATGAGCGCGGAGGTTGTCCGGATCCTTTTTGATCACTGCGTCGAGCAGCCCGAGCGCCTCGTCGAAGTTCGTCTTCTCGGCGTCGCCCCCTTTCTTTTTGTTCTCTTCAACCTTCACGCCGGTGTCGTTGAGGAGCGCGATCGCGAGGTTGACGCGCGCGTCGAGCCAGTCGGGCAGCAGCTCGGCGACGGTCCGAAACGCCGTCGCGGCTTGTGCATATTCATACCGTTCCATGTAGCCGACGCCGTTGTAATGCGCGGCGAGAGCCTTCTCGAAGCGGCGCGGGTCGTCGGGCTTGAGCTCGATCGCGGCCGGCGCGGTCTCGGCGGCGAAGGGCGACTTGGTCGCGGTCGTCGCGGGCGGAGGACCGTTCGGTCGCGGCGCCTCCCCTTCCCCGCCGCACCCGCACGCGACCAGGCTCGCCGCGATCACGCCGAAACCAAGCGCGTTCCGCGCCCGCCGTCGCGCCGCGCCGGAACCCCGACCGCCGTTATGTATGATAGAGTGCATAGGTGATCTCCTGATTATCCCGCTGGAATAAGAGAGATGATGCTCTGTGCGCGCGTCGGGATCAGTCGCGCGGCTCGGGACGAAAAATCGGCTTCGCGTACAGACTACGATACGCTTCGGTGCGCAGATGGGCGAGCAATTGATGGCCCGAGCGTCGACGTCGTTCGTCGCGCACAGCCGCGAGGTCGATCGGCGCGACGACGATCTTCGCGCCGGGACCAGGGTCGGCCTGCGCGAGAATCCGGCCGTCGAAGTCGACGATCATGCTGCCGCCCGGCCACGAAAACGGCGGATAGTGCGCGAGGCTCGCCCCTTGATTCGCGGCGACGACGTACGCGAGGTTCTCGACGGCGCGGGTCCGATTGATCAGCGTCCACCAATCCATCGGCGGCGTCGCGCCCCACGGGTCCATGTAGGCCGAGACGCGCAGGAGCACCTCGGCCCCGGCCAGAGCGAGCGCCCGGATCGCCTCGGGAAAGAGCCAGTCGTAGCAAATCGCCGCCCCCAGGCGGCCGATTTCGGTCTCGAAGACGGGAAACAGAGGCTCGTCGTAGCCCTCCGCGAGCAAGTCGTGCGGGCTCGCGTGCACCTCCCAAGGGATCCACGGATTCACTTTGCGATACTTGCCGATGTAGCCGTCGGGTCCGACCAGGCACGTCGTGTTGAAGACGCGTCCCGGCCACTTCGGGTCCGACTCGAGAAACGTGCCGGTCTGGATGAAGACGTTCCGCTCTTTGGCCTTCCGCGCGTAGCGGTCGACGTGCTCGTTCGGCAGCGGGACGGCGAGTTTGTCGAGCAGCTCGTCGGCGGTCTCGTAGATCGGCGCGGCGTGCGCGAATTCGGGAAAGACGACGAGCCGGACGTCGAAAAACGGCGAATAGCCCACGACGGCGTTGTCGACCATCGCGAGTAATTCACCGACGCGCGCGGGCAATGCGGAGCGTTCGCGCGGGCACGGCAGGTCGGTCTGACAGGCGGCGGCGTAGTAGCGCGCAAGCGAAGTCATCGTGCGGGCCTCGCGGCGGATCGTCGCGGGGCGGCGGGCGACCTGGGGAGGGATGGCGATCTCGGGTCCACGGCTCTCATCCGATGTTCAGTGCCCAACGCGAGGGAGAGTCGCGGCGTCGATCAACGCGGCCAGCGCGGGGTCGGGCTTCCGGTCGGAGAGACGCAAGAAAACGTCGGCGGCGCGCCCCGGCCGGTCCGACAAATAAAGCTGTACACCCAGGACGAGCCACGCGTCGCGGTCGCTCGGATTCGTTTGCAAGTGCGACTCGAGCCGCGCGACCTGTTTATTGAAGTCGTCAGGCTCGCCGTAGATCGCCCGGATGTCGGACGCCCGCGCCGGCCAGCCGGGATCCAGCACGATCGCGTCGCGCAAATACCGCGCGGCTTCGTCGTAACGGCCTCGGCAAATCGCGACCTGCGCCAGCCGAATCCGCGGTTCGACGGCCTCGGGCATCGCCTTCAAGGCTTGCTCATATCGTTCTTCGGCGCGCTTGAGGTTGCCGCCCCGGAACAAGCGGTCGCCGTAGGTCCCGAGCAGTCGGGCGTGCGCGGGGTCGACGGTGTTCTTCACGACCGCGACCTTGCGCGCGGCTGGAGCTTCCCACGCGGGGAGGTTGTGCTCGCGGGCGAGGTCGGCGGGCGGCAGAGGACCCGCGAGCCGTCGGCCCAACGGCGGCGACGACCCCATCCGGCCACGCATCCGCACCTCGCCGTTCGGATCGATCGAGGCGCCCGGCCAGAGATATCCCTGACTCGGAAGCGGAGACGGCGGTATCACCATAAAGGTCGGCGGCCCGAACGCCGGCATCACCACGAACCCTCCTCCGCCGAAGCCGCCGAAGCCGCCGCCGAATCCGAACCCTCCTCCCCAACCGTGCCCGAACCCGCCGTGCCCAAACCCGCCGCCGTGATGCCCCTGCGCGCGGGCCTCTCGACCGGTCGGAACGAGCATGCCCGCCGCCGTCACCGCGACCAACGCCCAAAGAGCAGAGCGCGACATCACGACTCCTTCCGCGCGACGATGCTAAACGCGGGTCGGCACAACTCCATGCCTCTCAGCCTGTATTATTGAGACGCGGAGTGCGTTCGGCAATTACCCAGTTCGGTCAGCGTCGCCGCGCGGCCTTCGGACCTCCGATTCCCAGACGTTTGGGGTCCGCTCCGACGTCGAGAGTCGTTCGCCCCGGATGATGCGTCGCGTCGAGGACGAGTTCATCGGGGAGGACCTCGCCCGGGCGCGGACGGGCGACCAACCGAACCGCGGGCGACGACGAGGGGCCCGTCGGACCGGTCGAGTTGCGCACGTGCTCGGGGCCCCAAAAATCAGTCCAGAGCCGTCGAAAATCGGGCCATTGACGCGTGACCGGCGGTTGATCGCCGCGCGCCTGAAAGTGCGCGAGCTCGTAGGCGTCGCCCTGCCCTTGCCAAAAGATCGCCCCCGGCTCGAGCGTGCCCGGCGCGACGCGCAACAGGACGCTCTGACGCGCGGGGCGGTCGTAGCCGTCGAGATAGGCGCACTGACGCGAGGAAATCAGCCACGGTCGATCGGGGCCCGGGTCGCTGCCCGGCCAGGCCGCGCCGCGAAAGAAATCGCGCTCGGCGACGACGGTGCAGCGCTCCAGCGACAAGTCCGCCTCGAATCGCGTCCGCGACGTTTTGCCGGGCCGGATCGTGAAGGCGGAGTTGCCCGCGGCGATCGCGCAGTGCGTCAAGGCCGCCAGACCGCGGCCCAGCTCGAGCGCAAGGACATCGCCGCCGCTGATCAAAACGCTGTCGACGATCCGGCACACAGGGCGATTCACCGCCGTCTTGAACAGGCCGGCACCCCGCTGGAACGGCTTTGAGCCGGGAGCCTCGAAGGCGATCAATCCGCCCGCCGCGCCCGGCCCCGACGACGTCGCGATCAGTCGGCAGCGGTCGATCGCGAGGCAGCCGTCGACGACGCGCACCAACCACTTCGGCTGGGGGGTCGCGCCGCGTCCGAGTTGGACCGAGCGCAGCATGAGGTCGCCGCCGCGGACTTCGATCAACGCGTCCTCGGCGTCCTGGTCGGAGGTCGAGCCGATGTTCGGCGACCAGCCGACGAGCGCCCCGCCGCCGAGCGCCGGCACCGCCGCTTCGATCGCGATCGAAACTCCCTCCGGCGCCTTAAAAGGCGTGAACGGATGCGTCCCCGAGCCGAGCACGCGGACGTGGATCGACTTCACGCCGGGCACTGCTTTCTCGCGGAGAAACAGGCCGAGGTCGCCCTTCCAAGGAGCGGCGGCGACGTCGAAAACCTCAACGCCGTCCGGCGTCCCGGCCCCGGACGCCGACTTCGCATCGCCCGCCTTCGGCGTTCCCAGGTTTTTCTGGTTCTTGCCGGCGAAGATCGACGTCGACCCGGGCGGCGCCGAGCCGAGGGGATTTCCCCCGCTGTCGACCTTCGGCATCATCAGCCGCACCCCGACCGCCGGACCCGCGGCGGTCGTCGCGTCGACGACGGCGATCTCGGGTATCGGCGGCCGATCAAACATCAAATAGGTCTTCTGCTCGATCCAAGGGCTGGGCGCGGCGACGCGCGCGATCGTCGCCTCTTGTTCGCGCGCCAGGCTGAGCAACTCGCGCGGCGTCGCGCGCTCGGGACGCGTCGCCGCCGGCCAACGCGTCATCCTCGAAAGACTCTGCACGTCGCTGCCGCGCCAGGTGCTGCGCGCTTCGTCGAGGCCCGCGAGCCGCACCCGGCCGGCACTCGCCGCGGGCGCGAAAAACGAATCCCAACCCGAGTACAGGTTGTAATCCCCGAGCCAGTCCACGAGCCGCGCCGGGTCCGCTTCGTCGACGCTCGACATCAATCCCGCCTTCTCGTCGCCCGACCCCGCGGCGATCCGCACGAACGTCGTGCCGAGTGCGCGCACCACCGACGCCGTCCCCGCCGCCGCGGGCAGTCGGAACCGGAACAGCGACTCGCGACCCGCGATCAAGCAGCGTTCGATCGCGATCCGACGCGTCGCGGTCGCGTCGCCGCCGCGCGTCTCGAACAGCGCGCCCTGACCGTTGAGCACGACCGATCGCGACATCGACACGTCCGCCGACCCGCCCGCGAAGTCGAAAAGCGTCAGCGACCGCGCGCGTACGAGCGTCCGTTCGAGCACAACCCGCGACGGCTTCGACGACGGCTCGACGCTCACCAAGCTCAGCGTTCGGCTCGGCGCCTCAATCACCGTCACCGTGCATCGACGCAGCACCAACGTGCCGCCCCGGCACGCGAAAATCGAGGTTTGCTCGCGCGGCAGATCCTTCAAATCGACGACGAGGTCCAGACCCTCGAGCACGAGCTGCTTGCCGTCGAGCACGAACACCCCCGGCCGCGCGCGGACCGCGTCGATTCGCGGCGCCGTCACTTGCAAGATCGGCCTGCGGCCGGGCCGCGCGCGCACCCACTTCGACTCCCCCACCAAACGCGGGTCGCTCTCGAAGAACGGACCGTCGTCGTCGACCTCGGTCAAAACGGCGTTCGGCTGCTCGAACGCACGCCGCGGATTCGGAACCTGGCCGGCGACCGACGCGTCGACGATCCGCGTGAGCGTCACCGGAGCCGCGAGACCGGCGGCGAGTGCAACGCTCGGATCAAGCCGCGACCACGCGGGCAGCACGCGGTCCGCGACCTCGGTCGGAAACGCCGCTTCGGCAACCTTCGGCTCCTCGACGTCCGCCGGCTCGATCCAACCCTGGGTCGGCTTCGATGCGTTCTTGCCTTGCGGACGCGACTTCGACGCCGGTTTTTTCAGGAGAGCGCTCGGCGACGTCCGAATGTTCACGAGCGACAAGTCCTCGTCTCCGGACGAGCTCTTCGTCGCCGCCCCGGCCGCGCCCGGGATCGGCTCGCTCGCCGCGTTCTCGGTCTCGCCCACCGTCGCCAGAAACACTTGATGGCCAATGATGACAAATAAAATCATGCCGACGCCGACGCCGATCAACGTCTTCAGCCAACGATTCGTCTCGGCGTCGCTCATGCGCCGAGGCATCGAACCCGCCGCCGCGAACGACTCGATCGGCAGGTCCTCCTCCGAGTCGTCGGCCAGCACGGCGTCGAGCAAAGGAGTCGCACGCGCCGCCGTCGACGCCGCGGCTTTCGGAGCGCGCGCCGTGCGCGGACCAGGTTCGGTCGCCTCGATCTCGGCCAAATCCGCAACCGTGAATCCCTCGCCGCTCGAAGCCCGCGCCCGTTCCCGCGTGCTCGGAGGCCGCGTCGAGGTCAGACCCGACGACGGGCGATCATCCACCAGAAAGTCGTCGTCGTCCTCGTCAATCAAGACGTCGAGCGGCACGCGCGCTTTCGCGCCCGGTCCCGATCCCGACGACAACGCTTCGATCGCCGCGAGCAACTCGTCGTAATCGACGAAGCGCTTCTCAGGCCGCTTCGCCATCATCCGCCGCGCCAACAACGCGATCCCATCGGGGATCTCCGGCCGTACGTCGCGCGCGTCGGGCGGCGGCGCGGTGCAGTGACGACTGAGCTTGTCCGAGATGCTCCCCCCCGGATACGGAGGCGAACCCGTCAGCAAGTAATAGAGCGTACACCCGAGCGAATAAATATCGCTGCGCACCGTGGTCGCGCGACTGTCGCGCGCCTGCTCGGGCGACATGTAATCGACCGTGCCGACCGTCGTGCCGTCGCGGGTGACGCGCTCGTCCTCGCCTTCCGACTGCAGCGCCAAGCCCAGGTCGATGATCTTCACCGTGCCGTCGGACGCCTGCAACAAGTTCGCCGGCTTGATGTCGCGGTGAATCACCCCCATTTCCGCCGCGTACCGCAACCCCAGCGCGACCTGCCGGATCGTCTCGATCGCCTCCGCAGGTCGCAACGGACCCCCGTTCCGGACCCGATCGTGCAGGTCGCCGCCGTCAATGTATTCGAGTACGAGGTAGTGCCTGCCCCCGTCCGTCCCGCGATCAAAGATCGAAACGATGTTCGGATGCTGCAACGCCTCGGCGCTCTTCGCCTCGCGAAAAAATCGCTGCAAAAGCGTCGAACTCTTCGCGAGCGTCCGCGGCAGCACTTTGACCGCGACCTCGGTGTCGGTCTCGGCGTGACGTGCGTAATAAACCGAACTCATGCCGCCCGAGCCAAGCTGGCGGATCAGCCGATAGCTGCCCAATCGCGGCTCGGTCTTCGAGCCGGAGCTTGTCTCGTCGTCGGCCATAGCGCCTGCGCCTTCCTTCCGAAGTCGAAATCCATCGTGAATATTATTGTATACGGACGCGTCCGCGCGAGTCATCCCCCCCACCCGCCGCGCAGCGCAAAGCTTCGACGATTTTCGAAACCCAAACGTCGCCTTACGATTGCTTCGTCCCAAAGCCGAACATTGTTCGACGTCCCCTCCTCTTGTATTAGAATAGAACCCGCGATTGACACCGCGGGCTCGAAAAGGTTGAAATCGCGTCTTGGAGTAGTGCGCGCTCGTAGCTCAGGTGGATAGAGCGGCGGTTTCCTAAACCGCAGGTCGCAGGTTCGAATCCTGCCGGGCGCATCGCGTGACCGCCGTCGTTGAGAATGCTTCCCAAGGAGAACGAGGCCGATTTAGGCTAAACTCTCCGCGCCGTTCGGCCCGCGTGCGCCCGTAGCTCAGTGGATAGAGCAACGGTTTTCTAAACCGTCGGTCGCAGGTTCGAATCCTGCCGGGCGTATCCTTGGTATGCGCAGCCGACTCGATCCCGCCCCGCGGCCGGGAACCCGCGGAATCGCCACGGGTCGAGCAAGGCGGCCGTTGCGACCAACCCCAACGCTCATTATGCTGACGTTGTTGTGACCGTTCGCCGCGCTCGGCTCGGTTCCACGTGAAACCATCGCCGACAAGTCGCGTCGATGCACCAATCAGCGTGAGTCTGAGACATGGAACCCGCCGAGGACTGGACGTCGCTGCGACCCGGCCCCGTTAACCTTTCCTCCCTCCCCTCCTTGTCCACCACGCCGACGTCGTGGACCACGATCACCCATGCGCACACCCCCGGCCCCCATCGCGAGGCCGCGATGGGCGAGCTGATCTCCCGTTATCACGACGTCGTCGAACGCTACCTGCGCGTCAAACTGCGCGACCAACACCTCGCCGACGAAATCCTGCAAGAGTTTTTCATCAAACTCCTAAACGGCAAGCTTGCCGGCGCCGACCCCAACAAGGGCCGCTTTCGCGACTACCTCCGCACCGTCCTGCACCGCTTGATCGTCGACCACTTCCGCACCAAGAAGCTCCAGCCTTTGCCCCCCGGCGACCTCCTTGACCCCGCCGAGTCCGACATCGAATTCGACCGCGTTTGGCGCGAGGCCGTCCTCAAGCGCGTCTGGTCGCGACTCGAAACCTTCGAGGCGCGCACCCCGAAGAACCGCTATTTCACGGTCCTCAAACTCCGCGTCGCCGATGCCGACGCCGCGATCGAAGACCTCGCCAAACGCCTCGGCGAAAAACAAGGCGTCGAAGTCAGCCCCGAAGCCTTCCGCAAAACGCTCCAGCGCGCACGCGGCAAGTTCTTCGAGTTCCTCGTCGAGGAGCTGCGCTCGACCCTTCACCCCTCCGGGCCGGAAGACATCGAGGCTGAGATCTTCGATTTTGGCCTCGGCAACCTGTACCGACGCTACGTCTCCGAGGCGAGCGCCTAAGCGCTTCGTTGCGTCGCTCGATCCCCTCGGGCCGCGTCGCACGCGCCGCCGGCATTCCCTTTTCGAACCGCCGTTCCAAATATTTTGGGAAGCCGCCGATCCATGGGACTCGACTGAAATAGCCCAGATTATCCGTGTTACTCACTCAATCACGGCATCTAGCGAAATTTGGGGAATCTGTGAAATTTCGCGCCGCCACTTGACCTGACTGTCTTGACAGGTAAAGTTGAAACAGCGGTCGCTCACAAATGGACGCAACTCAACCTCCTACAAGCGCAAGCACCCACGCTGCCTTCCGAATCATTCCGCTTTCGCACCGATTGAACGGGAATGCTACGGATTGCATCCGGCGAGCTCGGCTTCAGAGAGGAGCGGCGATGCTGGTTCTCTCCCGTAAGAAAAACGAAACGATTGTCATTAACGACAACATCACGGTGACGGTGGTCGAAATTCGAGGCGACAAGGTGCGACTTGGCATCGAAGCCCCGAAGTCGGTCTCCGTTCATCGTCGCGAAGTCTACGAGGCGATCCAGGATCAAGCACGCATGCGCGAGCGTACGGCAGCCCCGACGCCCGTGCCCGATGCCGGCCTGTCCTGAAAACCCAAGTGTCTCGCTTGTTTCATGGTGACAGTGTGTACTGGATTTTGATGGACGACCCGTCCGCGATTTCCGGCCCGTTCGTTGTGTAACTTGACGAAATCGGCGGACCGCCCCACCGTCGGCTTCTTGCACTCAGGGCTCCGTCAACACCGCCTTGATCACGCCCGTGGAACCCTCGCTTGCGTGCATCCACGCAAGAACCCGGGGTGCCTCACTGAAGTTGAACCGATGCGTGATCATCCGCCGTAACGCTTCTCGATTGTTGATAAACAGCTCGAGGACGGTTGGAAACGCATTGCAGCTATTGCGCGACGTCAGCAGCGCGACTTCCTTGCGCATGAGGTCGGCGATAGGGATCGGTACCAACTGTTTGGAGATGCCGACCACGACGACTCGTCCCGTGGGCGCGGCGAGTTCGATCGTCTGCGCGATCGTCGCGGGGGAACCCACGGCTTCGATCACGACGTGAGCGCCGCCGTCGTCGTGCCCCGAGGTGCCGCGGACTTGGCCGGGCAAGTCGCCCGCGGTCGGGTCGAGCGCGGCGTCGGCCCCCATCGCGAGTGCAACCTCGCGATTGTTGAGTTGCGGGTCGCTGACGAGCACGCGCGCGCCGCGCGCCTTGGCGGCGATCATTGCGCCCAGCCCGATCGGTCCGGCACCGACGACGAGCACCGTCTCGCCCGCCGCGACCGCGCCGCGCTTCACCGCTTGGACGCCGATCGAGAGCGTTTCGCAGAGCGCGAGCTCGTCAAAATCGAGGTCGATCGGGGGCTTGTGCAGGCGGTCGACGGGGACGCTGATCCGCTCGGTCATCCCGCCGTCGGTGTGGATGCCCAAAACCTTGACGCGTGTGCAGCAATTGTAGCGCCCCTGGCGGCAGGGATAGCAGGAGCCGCAATTCAGGATCGGCTCGACGCAGACCTTGTCGCCGGCCTTGAGGCCGCGCTCGTTCGGGCCGACTTCGAGAATCTCGCACCCGAGTTCGTGACCCAAGACGCGCGGATAGGTCACGAACGGGTGATGGCCGCGGTACGCGTGCAGGTCCGAGCCGCAGATGCCGATGGAATGGACGCGCACCAAGGCCTCGCCCGGCGCGACGCGCGGTTCCGCACGCTCGGCGAGTGCAATCGACAGGGGTTGTTCGAGGAGCAGCGCACGCACGCGAATAATCCCATCAAAGGACGATCGAACGATCCGACCCGACGCCGCGGTCCGCGCGGCTTTTAGTGCGACCCGACCCGGGTCTTCATCATCTTCACGAACTCGCGCATCCAAGGTCCGTTGTCAGGCCAGCCTCGCACCGAGACCAAGTTGCCGTCGACGACGACTTCGCGATTGACGAACGTGCCCCCCGCGGCGCGGACGTCGGGTTCGAGGTCGGGGAAGCACGTCAGCGTCTTTCCGGCGGCGCCGCCCGCGGCGAACAGCAGCAGCGGTCCGTGACAATTCGCGGCGATCGGCTTCCCCGTTTCGATAAAGTGCCGGACGATCGCAACGGCCTTCGGCTTGTTGCGGAGGAACTCCGGCGCGCGGCCGCCGGGGAGGACTAAACCGTCGTACCGCGCCGGGTCGATCTCGTCGAGACCCAAGTCGGCGGCGACGCGATATCCGGGTTTCTCGGTGTACGTGTCGAAGCCCGGCTCGAAGTCGTGCACCACCGAGAGGAACACTCGCTTCGTGGTGGTCGCCGTGTGGACGATCCAGCCCTCTTCCTCGAGCCGGTACTTGGCGTAGTAGATCTCTTGTGCTTCGCCCGCGTCGCCGGTCAAGAGGAGGATCTGAACCATCACGGTCACTCCCGAATCGCGAGGACGATCGTCCCGACCCGCGCTTCGCTCGCAAAATGTTACGTGGCTGATTTGGACCAAGCTAACGCTCGCCGGTTCAGTCCGCAAGCGTTTCTTGACGTCTCGGCACGATTCGAGGCGTCGGGGCGATGATCCAGGCCGCGCGATCTTGACCTTGAGCCGGGCTGCGGACTACACTTCATACCCACGCTGGCCCCGTCGTCTAGCCTGGTCTAGGACACGTGCCTTTCACGCACGCAACACGGGTTCGAATCCCGTCGGGGTCACTTTGCCGTCCTCGCTCGATGCACCCGGGCGAGGCGGATCCACCTTGTCGAGCAAGATCGCCACGAGCAAATCGCTGGTCACGTTCGTGACGGCTCGGGCGCGCGACAGCAGCCAGTCGACGGTGAGCAACAGCGGCAGGATTTCGGTCGGCAAGCCGACGGTCGCGAGCACGAGCGCGAGCGAGATCAGGCCGGCCTCGGGCACGCCCGCGATGCCGATGCCCGCGATCGCGCACGACGCGGCCGTGAGCGCTTGCGCTCCCAGCGACAGGTGGATTCCGTAGACCTGCGCGACGAAGAGCGCGGCCATCGCTTCGTAGAGCAGGATGCCGTCGTTGTTGAGGTTGGTGCCGACGCAGGCGGCGAGCCGAGCCGAGCGCGTCGAGATCCCCATGCGGTCGAGGCTGCGGAGCGTGACCGGCAGCGTGGCCAGGCTGCTGCTCGCGCCCGCGGCGTAGACGACCGCCTCGCGCGCTCCGCTCCAAAACCAGCGCAGGCTGCGTCGCGCGACGAGCACGACCCACGTCTGATAGACGACCCCCACTTGCAGCGCCAGCCCGAGCAGCGCGACGCCGAGGTACGCGCCGAGGCCGACCATCGGCTTGAAGCCGTCGCGACCGATCGTGCGCGCGACCACGCCCATCACCGCGGGAGGCACCAGCGCGATGATCCAGCCCAGCATTGTTTCGAGCGTCTGGAGCAAAGTTTCGACCGCGTCCTCGACGGCCCGATACGCGGTCTCGCCGCGCGCCTGCTGATCCGCGCGGACCTTCCGCAACGCAACCCCGCCCAACACCGCCAGCAGCACAAGTGCGGGCACCGCGTTTTCGACGAACGGCTGACCGACGCTCGTCGGCAACAGCCCGGTGATCGACTTCAAAAAGTCGATGCGCTTCGGCATGGCTCCCGCCGCCTGAGCGGAGGCGGGCTCGCGCGCGGGTTGGCCTTCGGGACGAGGCGCGACGGTTTGCCGACGAGCCGCCGTTCCGCTTGCGGTGTTCGACGAGGGGGCGCGTAAGAGGTCGCCCGGCCGCAGGATGTTCGAGAGCGCGAGACCGATGACGATCGCGAAGGTCGCGTTCGTGAGCGAGATCGCGACCATCCACAGGCCCGCGCGGGCTTTGACCTCGGCCCGCAGGAAGGCGTCGACGATCGCGAAGAAGAGCAAGGGCGCGGCCAGAGCCTTGATCAGGTTGATCACGACCGCGCCGATCTCGCCGAACGGCTCCGCGCTCTTCCCGAGCCAAAGCCCGAGCAAGACGCCGACCAGCATCGCGACCACGATGCGCGCGACGAACGGAATTCTGCGACGCGTGCGGCCGGCATCGGACGGCGTTTGGGGGTCGCTCATGGAGCCGACCCTGGGTCGTTGACTGCTCCGGCGCCGAGCGCGCGGAGATGGATTTCGACGCAGCCCGCGAGTCGGCTGACGTTGTAGCCGCCTTCGAGGACGCTCACGACTCTGCCGCCGGCGTGGACGTTCGCGACCTCGACGACGGCGCGCGTGAGGTCGTCGAAATCCTCGGATTCGAGGCCGAGGTTGCCGACGGGATCTTCGGCGTGGGCGTCGAAACCCGCGCTGATCAGGACGAGCTCGGGCCGAACCCGCGTGGCGATCGAATCGAGGCCGGCGCGAAAGGCGGCCTTGAAATCGAGCCGCGACGTCCCGAAAGGCAAGGGGATGTTGGCGGTGAAGCCGAGCCCTGGGCCGGAGCCGGTTTCGTCGGCCGCGCCGGTGCCTGGGTAGAACGGGTAGCGGTGGATCGAGAGGAAGCCGACGCGCTCGCTGTCGTAGAAGATCTCCTGCGTGCCGTTGCCGTGATGGACGTCGAAGTCGACGATCAGGACGCGGCCGAGTTCGCGGGCGTGGAGGGCGTGGGCGGCGGCGGCGGCGATGGTCGCGAACAGGCAGAATCCCATCGGACCGGCGGGCCGCGCGTGGTGTCCGGGCGGACGCACCAGGCAGAACGCGCGTCGAGACTCGCCCGCCGTTACCGCCGCGACGGCGTCGATCGCGGCTCCCGCGGCGAGTCGCGCGGCGACCAGCGAGCCGGGCGACATCCAGGTGTCGTCCTCCACTTGGACGACGGCTTGCGGGCGCAGCGCCTCGATCCGGTCGAGATATCCCGCGGGATGGACGCGCTCCAGTTCGTCGCGAGTCGCCTCGCGGACGGGCTTGAGCAGGCAGGCGCGCGTCAGTCCGACGCGTTCGAGATGCCGCAGCGCGGTCGCGAGCCGCTCGGGTCGTTCGGGATGCCGCGCGGGGGGCTCGTGCGCGAGCATCCGAGCGTCGGTGTAGAGCAAGACCATCGCATCCCTCCGGCCGCGTCTCGGCAGAACGACAGTACGGCCGCGGGGGGTCGCGGTCAATCGACTGTTCCACGTGAAACGTCGCGGATAGAATCGGACCGCCATGCCGATCAAATCGCGGGAAAGCTGGGTTGTCCTGGGCCTGACGCTGTTGGCGGCGATCCCGCGGTTGTGGGGGCTGGGCCGGATGGGCCTGGTCCACTTCGACGAGGGGGAGTACGCGCTGGCGGGGCTCTGGGCGCTCGATCCGCGCGGGCTCGCGGGGCTGGATCCGTCGGTCATCGCCTACGCGCCGCCGCTCTATCCGATCCTCGCGGGCGTCGCGTACGGCCTCTTGGGCGTGACCGATCTCGCGCCGATTTTGGTGTCGATCGCGGCGGGCGTCGCGACCGTGCCGGCGGTCGCGGTGTTGGGTCGACGTGCGTTCGGACCCGGCGCGGGGGCGGGCGCGGCGGCGTTGGCGGCGTTCTCGGGGACGCATGTCGCGTTCTCGCGGATGGGTCTCACCGACGCGACGTTTCTGCTCGCCTGGGTGCTCGCGCTCACGGCCGGAGCCGCGTTCCTCGAGCGTCCGAACGTGATCCGCGCGTTGATGCTCGGGGTGCTTGTCGGGGTCGCGCAGCTCGTCAAATACAACGGCTGGCTGACCGGAGCCGTGGTCGCGCTGGCGGCGGTCGCGGGGGTCGCTTTCGATCGCGACGAACGGCTGAGAGGGCGACTCGCGCGCATCTTCGGCTTCGGGATGCTTGCCGCGTTCGCGGCCTCGGCCTGCTATCTGCCGTGGTTTGAGTTTGTCGAACGTCACGGCGGCTACGCGTCGTTGTTGAGCCACCAGCGCGGCTATTTCGGCGGCCTCGGGACTTGGCCGGCGTTTTTGCGCGCTCAGCTCGATCAGGTCGTCGGCCTCTCCGGCGGCTCGCTCTGGATGGCCGGCGCGTGGGGTCTCGCGGTCGTCGCGGGGCGGTTTGCGAACGGCGGTTTGACCGACCCGGCGCGGCGTCGATCGCTCGTTCTGATCGCGCCCGCGGGCCTCGCGCTGACGGCGATCGTGCCGACGGCCGGCTGGTGGCTCGGCTGGATCTGGCTCGCGCGGCGCGCGGCGACGGCGCGGGCCGCCGAGCGCGTGGTCGGCGTCGGTTGGGTTGTGATGACCATCCTGACCCCGATGTATCACCCCTACGCGCGGCTCTGGATGCCTCTCCACGCCGCCGGCTGGCTGATGTCGGCCGGACTGATCGTCGAGCCCGCCGCATGGCTCGCGACGACCCGGCCCGCGGTCGGCGCCTCGACGTTCCGACCCCGGCGAGCGATCGCGTTCGTGCTCGCGATCGCCGTGCTCGCGACCGCTCAGCGGTTCTGGCCTCGACCCGCCGCGAGGGCGCTGCCGGGCTTGCTCGCGCCCACCGATTCGGTCCGGATCGCCGCCGGGGAGATCGCGGCCGCGCTGCCCAAGGAGATCCGGATCGTCCGCGCGCTGGCCAGGCCGAGCGTGCTGTTCTATCTCGCGGGGCGGGTGAGCGTCGATCGCGTCGGCGGCCGCGACGCTCTGTTTCGCGCCCCCGACCCCGGCGTCTGGCTGCTCGACGATCGCGCCGTCGAGCCCGGCCCGCGCGCGACCGACGCCTCTGAAACCCACGCGCCCGCGTTGCAACGCGTCGCCTCGTTTGAGACCGTGCTCAGCCTCCCCGCCTTGCTCGACCTCAACCCCGGCGCGACCCGCGACGCGCACTCCTCGGCCCTCGCGACGCTCGACGTGTACCGCGCGCTCAGCGCCGTCGAGCCGCACGCCGACCCCCTCCCCAGGAAACCAACGACACGATGAGCAACCCTCCCGCGGTCTCTCTTCGGCCCGATCCGAACGCGCTCGGCCCCGTCACCGACCTCTACCAACTGACGATGATGGCGGGCTATGCCGCCGCCGGTCTCGAGCACGCCCGCGCGACCTTCGAGGTCTTCGTCCGACGTCTGCCGTCGCGACGCGCCTACCTCGTCTTCGCCGGGCTCGAGCAGGCGGTCGCCGACCTCACCCGACTGGCGTTCTCCACGGCTCAGGTCGAGGCGATCCGCAACCTGCCGATCTTCGCCGGCGTCGCTCCGTCGTTCTTCGACACCCTCGCCGACCTGCGCTTTCGCGGCGATCTCTGGGCCGTCCCCGAAGGCTCCGTCGTCTTCGCGGGCGAGCCGATCGTGCGCGTGGTCGCGCCGTTGCCGCAGGCGCAGTGGGTCGAGACCTACCTGCTGGCGTCGCTCGGATATCCGACGTTGGTCGCGTCGAAGGCGGCGCGCGCGGTGCGCGCGGCGGCGGGGCGACCCGTGTTCGACTTCGGCACCCGCCGCGCGCACGGTCCCGAGGCCGGCCTGCTCGCGGCGCGCGCGGCGATCCTCGCCGGATGCTCCGGCACGAGCAACGTCGAGGCC
>JAJYDB010000271.1 GCA_021777845.1 Planctomycetota bacterium | reverse complement strand
CTCAATCACGTGGGCGTTCGTCAACGCGTAACCTTGATCGTTGAGTATAAAACCCGAGCCTTTTCCGCCGGGCGTCTCGATCGAAATCACCGCCTCGCCAAACTGATTCACCAACTCCTTCACGGAGACCGCGCCCTTCACCGCCCCCGTCGCGAAAAAGCCCGTCGGATCCTCCTCCGACACCGACGTCGCCAAACCGCCGATTGAACGCCCCACGCCCTTCAACGGCTCGCCCCGACGCACAATCTGGTCGCGCGGCACCCTCACGACGTCAAAACCAAGATCCACGTAAATCGCGTTCGCCTTTTCAAGCACAACCTCGCCCAGCAATTCGTGGCCGTCCCGCAGGACAATCGTCTCCCGTGCCGCCCAGGCACTCGGGGCCGCCAGGCCAACCATCACAACCCACGCGGATACGATCGTCGAAGCACGCAACATTTCGTGCATCCTTCACGTTCGGGCACATCGCCGAACGTACTAAGAGTGGTAGTCAAGGCGTTTGACTTTTCACATTGTATAAATCACCGCGTTTGATGCAACCCACGACGGCGCGGGATCGCGCCCCGCCCAACCGGCACATTCACCCTCCATTCACCAATCACCCTAAAGCCCCAAGACAGCCCGCCATCTTAGCTAAGTTCGCGATCTTCCCCAGATTTTCGCTTGACGACAAATCCAGTGTAGGGTTAAATGACTTCTCTGCTCGGGAGTTGGTATCTCCGTCCCGAGTCCATCCCGTTCTCATTGAAAATCAGTGCCGCGAGATCCGTTTGGGGAGGGTGTTACCCGTGCTCATGCAAGGGATGCGTTCGAGCGTGGCGGCGTGGACCCTCGCGATTTGCTGCGCGTCCGGCGCAATCGCCCAGGACGCCGCGGAAAAAGCGCCCGCCCAAGATCAAGACAAACCCGCCGCAAAGGCCGACAAACCCGAAGTCGCCGACCTGCCCGGTCCGCCGCCCATTCCCGAGGTCAAGCTCGGACCCACGCTCCCGACGCACGCCATTCGTCGCGGCGCGCCTGAATACAACGTTCAAATGGTCGACGCCTCGCTTTTGCCCCGCGACAGGTCGGGCATCTGGGTCCTCGACTTCGCCTTCAAACCGATGCGCATCGTCACGGTGGAGTTGCCCAACAAGGGCCGCCGCAACATTTACTATCTCTACTACCGCGTCGTGAATCGCACCGGCAAGCCGATCATGTTCGTCCCGCAATTCACCTTCGTGACCGACACCGGTAAACGTTACGAAGACGTCGTGATCCCGCAGGCGGTGAAGTTGATCCAGGCTCGCGAAGACGCCGCAATTCCGCTCCTCGGCGCGGTCAACGTCCTCGGCGTGATCCCGCCCAGCACGAAAGACGGCATCGACGACGCGGTCTACGGCGTCGCGATCTGGGACGATATCGACCCGAAGGCCGACGCCTTCAAAATCTACGTCCGCGGCCTCTCCGACGGCTATCAAGAACTCCCGCCGCCCGCCGGCGCCGATAAACCCGCCGTCCGCTACAAGACCCTCCGCATCGACTTCATCCGCCGCGGCGACGCCCTCCACATCAACGAAAAAGAAATCCAGATCCTCGACCCGCCCTACGAGTGGATCTACTGGTGATCGACGCCGACTCCACTCCACTTCGCGCCTGAACTCGCGCGAGCGGTCGGCGACATCCGAGTGGAGCGTCGCCAACCGTCGAAACCGAGCTCGCCACAATCTTCGACGCGTCGCGACGCCTTCCGAGGCGAGCGTCGGCGCACCAATCACTCCGCCCGGCCGAGCGCCCGGTCGATGAGGTTCCTCGTGATTCTTTGGACGCGCTCGTCGGGTCCGTGCGGTCGCGTACCGTGCGACCACGGCAGCGTGTGGCCCGGCGGCGACGACAGCCCCTGCGACCAGAAGATCGTCGCGGCGTTGAAGACGAAGTTGCCCTTCGGTCCTGGATAGATCGTCGCGGCCCACTTCTGCGGGACGACCGCGCCCACCCACGCCGTCCCCGCGGCGACCACGCGCAACCCGGGGATCGTGGTCGCGGGCGCGCCGTGATATTCCCAACCGACCAGACCCGGGATGAAGTCGCCCTGCTTCAAGCCCGTCCCCGCGAACATCCAGTGCGCAGGGTCGACGACGGTCCAATCCGACGCGCCGTTGATCGGCTCGACGTTGCGCGCGCCGATCAACAGACCCTCGTCGGGGCCGTGCTCGGGAAACGGGCCGTGTTCGCGCTCGCGACGCAGCGCGTAGTCGTTGTTCGCGCCGTAAGGACCGCCGCGGAACATGATCCGGTTCGGCACGCCCGACGAACTCGCTCGATAAGGCGTCACCCAACAAACCGCGTTCCCCGAGAGAAACATCAAATTCACGCCCGCGTCGCGCAGTGTTTCCACCGACCGAAACTGGCGGATGTCCCAGTATTCGTCATGTCCGACACTGATGAATATTTTGCATTTTAACCCGCGATCCGGCGTGAGCATATCGCTGTTTGAGCAATAGCTGACGTCGTAGCCGTGCTCTTCGAGCCAGAATGCGAGCGGGAATTCGAACGGCAGGAACTCGCCCGAGCCGAC
Organism: Planctomycetota bacterium; assembly: GCA_021777845.1. Lineage (GTDB taxonomy): Bacteria > Planctomycetota > Planctomycetia > Isosphaerales > Isosphaeraceae > JAJYDB01. Next base: position 3,711 of record JAJYDB010000271.1, on the reverse strand, counting down.
GGTGAGCGGGTCGTTCACGATGCCGTCGTATTGCGCTTCGCGGGCGTAGGGACGGTCGAAGCTGACGTCGGCCCAGGGGCCTTGTTGGCCTTTGGGATGCGTGTAAACCGAGAATTTGCTCGGCCAGCGATTGTAGGCTTGCCAGGTGTTGTCGGAGCACTGAAAGAGGATGTCGGCGGGGCGGTCGTCGCGGACGATGAAGACGACGTAGCTTTGGTGATAGGGGTCGAGTTCGCTCTCGGATTTGGTCGTGATCCGCCCGAGATAAACGCCGCTGACCCAGTCGTTCGGGATGGTCAGGCGCGTGGTCGGCTCCCAACGGCACTCGTGGAGATTCTTCGCGCCGGGCTTCGGAACGGCTTGGGGCTTGCCGTCGAACGGCCCAAGCTTCGTCATCAGCCGCGCGCCGCGCCCTCCGTAATAGCCCATCCGAAAGACTTCGATCTCGAAGCGCCGCGGCGGACTGGTCGACACCATGATGTCGATCGACTCGCCCGCGCGGACGCTTTGCCGCGAGCAATAACCCTCAACCCACGGCGATCGAAAACCGCTCGAGTCGACGCCGACGCGCGTGAGCTGCCAGTCGGTCGAGCCGACCTTCGCGTTCTCCACGGAAATCACGCCGTCGACGGCGACGTTCGACTTTCGAGCCGGGTCGCGCGGAGGGCCTGCGAGCGTCGTGCGCGCCCCCGTCGCGCATCCCAAAGCCAAAACACCGAGCCCAACCGCCCTACGAAACGCAATCGACATCGGCCTCGCCTCCCCGCGGAAAGTCCTCGCAACATCGCGATTGTCGCGGCGCGGGACTCCAAGAGCAAGGCTCGCGCGGCCGAAGGTTGACGCGCGCGGCGGTCAGTCGCGGTAGGGCCGCTTTTGCTCGAAGGACGCGAGCATCTCTTGCATCGGCTCGAAGTCGGGGGTGTTCTTCGGCATCCCGTCGATCGCCTTGTTGAGATAATACAAGGCGCGCGTAAAGTCCCCGGTCTCGGCGCACGCCGCGGCCAGCGTCATCCAAAATTGGCCCTCGCGCCACTGACTCAATCGACACGCTTTCGTAGCCAATTCGAGCGCCTTCTTGCCGTCGCGAATCGAGTCGACCGGGCACGTCGCATAGAGCCACGCGGCGCGATCGAGCGCGACGGGAAACTCCGGCTTGAGCCGCATCCCTTCGCGATAATCCGCGCGCGCTTTCTCGTATTCCTTCGCGGCCCGGAACAGATCGCCGCGCAGGATGTAAGCGGGCGCGTACTTCGGGTCGAGCGCAAGCGCGCGATCCATCGACTTCATCGCCTCCGCAGGCTGTTTCAGCTTACTCAACGCGAGCCCGCGGTTAAATACAGTCAAGAGATTGTTTGGATCCATTGCCAAGAGCGCGTCGAAATCACGGAGCGCCGCGTCATATCGCCGCAGCCGCGCGTAGAGCTCCGCGCGATTGTAGTAAGCACTCTGGTTCCGCGGCTGAAGCCGAATCGCCTCGCTGAAGTCGGCGAGCGCCTGCTCGTTTTCATCCCGCATCACCCGCACGATCCCGCGACCCAGAAAGCTGTACGAATCCTTCGGATCGAGCCGAATCGCCGCATCAAAATCGGCGAGCGCCTTGTCGTAGATCTCTTGCCCGGCCCAAGCGGTCGCCCGGTTGGAGTAAGCGCCCGCCATTTTCGGATCGAGCCGGATCGCCTCGTCCAGGTCTTTGACGCCGACCTCAAATCGTTTGCGACGAACGGCGTAAGCCCCGCGCTGGTGATAATACGCGGGGTTGGAGGGCTCAAGTCGCACCAGTTCGTCGAGATCCGCTTGGGCGGACTCTACTTTCTTCAGCGCTTCCCAGCACACGGCGCGTCTCGAAAGTGCAGGCGTCAGCTTCGGATCGATCCGCAACGCATTGGTGTAGTCGGCGATCGCGCCCGCGTAGTCGAGTCGACTTTGGCGCACGTGCGCTCGATTGGAGTAGAGTGCCGCGGTTGAACCTCGCAGGCGGATCGCCTCCGAATAGTCGTTCTCGGACTTCTGATACTCCTGCAATCGATGCAGCGCGTTGCCCCGGTGCTCGTACGCGTAACCGTCGCGCGGATCGAGACGAATCGCCTCGTCAAAATCCGGCAGCGCGGCGGAGAATCGACCTAAACTCTCGAGCGCCGCGCCGCGCGCAAAATACGGCGACGCCCATTCCGGGTTGAGACGAATCGCGGCGGCAAGGTCATCGATCGCGCTCTCAAAACGCGCCGACCTCCGCAACGAATCTCCGCGCAAATAGTAAGCTCTTTCGTCGCTCGGATTGAAGAGGAGCGCCAGCGTGAAGTCTTCGATCGCCTGAGCGGGATTTCCAGAGTCTCGACGCGCGACCCCGCGCAGAGTGAAGACGCGGGCGTCGGGCTGGAACGCAATTGAAGTGGAGTAATCCTCGATCGCACCCTTGAAATCCTTCCGGGCGGCGCGCGCGAATCCGCGGCGCGCAACGAGTTCGGCGTCGATGGGATTCTTCCGCAACTCGGCGCTGAAATACTCCACTGCCTCGTCGAGACGAACGACGCCGCCCGGCACGACGTGGATCGCGAACGGCATGCCGTCGCCGCGTAGGCTGAGCACGTTCTCGGCGCACGCATCGACTTTGAAAATGAGGAACGGGTCGGCCTCGATCTTCCGTCCGTCAGGGTCCAGCGCCGCGGAGCGGCTGCGGAGCATCACCTCGGCGCCGTACCAGTTGCTCTCCAATTGTTGAGCGGCGCCGGCCGACGCGGACGCGAGCAAGAGTATCAGAGCGTGCCGCGGCGCGGAGTGGAGCAACCTGTTGTGAAACATGAGCGGCCTCCCTGCTCAAACGGTGCGACGCCTGGGTCCCCTCGATCCACGGTCAAGCCTACTTATTCTTAGGTGCACGGTCAATCTTGAATCGGTCAGACCAGCAAATTGGTGACCGGTTAAGAGACCAATCCAGACCGACCGTCGGCCACGGTTCCCCGCGCCGCGTCGTCCAAAGTGTTTCGCGAGGTTGACGCTCGCGTTAATCTTGCGAGCAGGACGTCGCGCGACGCGGCGTCGCGGTCGTACCGAGTCGAAAGGCGGCTCCGCATGCGTCACGTATTCGTGGGACTTGTCTTGCTTGCGACGGCGTTCGCGGCCTCCGCCCGCGCCGAGGGACCGCTGAAGGCCGGCGTGTTCGTGGTGGACGCGTCGCCGCCGGTCGGCAGCCCGCTCGCGTATGACCCGACGAAGGGGGTCGAGCATCCGCTCAGTTGCCGAGGCGTCGTGCTGATCGGCGACGGGCGTCCGGTGGTGCTCTGCGCGGTCGACTGGATCGGCATCGGCAACGACGGTCAAACAGAGTTCCGCGCCGCGCTCGCCGAGGCCGCGGGGACCTCGACCGACCGCGTCGCCGTCCACACGCTCCATCAACACGACGCCCCCGAGTGCGACTTCTCGGTCGACCGTCTGCTCGCGCCCTTCGGCATCGATCGCGAGGTCCACGACGTCGACTTCGAGCGCCGCGTGATCAAGCGCGCCGCCGCGGCTCTGCGCGAGGCGGCCAAGACCGCGCGCCGAGTCACGCACGTCGGCGAGGGACAAGCGATCGTCGATAAAGTCGCATCCAATAGGCGGATTCTAGGCTCCGACGGCAAGGTCGAGCATGTCCGCTGGAGCGCCTGCGTCGACCCGAAGGTCCGCGCGAAACCCGTCGGCACGATTGACCCGATGTTAAAACTGATCACTCTC
>JAJYDB010000270.1 GCA_021777845.1 Planctomycetota bacterium | reverse complement strand
ACGGGCCTCCAAGGGGTCGCGAGCGGGTCGAGCCGGGGCGGGATCGGGGCGGTTTTCAAGGTCAAACCGCGATCGATGAGGCCGTCGATGAAGTCGTCGAGACGGACGTCGCGGTAGTGATGATGGCGGATCCGCAAGTCCTCGCTGGTCGCGTCGATGCACCTTGAGGTGTCGAGCTTCGCGGTGAAAATGCCGAGGTTGATGTCGGTCATGAAGCAGCCGAGCATCAACATGACGTCGGCATTTTCGACATATTCAGTCACTTCGTCGCGGCCCATCGCGCCTTCATAAACGCCGACGAAGAGCGGGTGGCCTTCGGAGACGACGCTCTTGCCTAAAATGGTGGTCGCGATCGGCAAGCCGGTCGATTCGGCCAGCTTCAGGAGCTTGTCTTGCAGGCCGAAGCGGTGGATCTCGACGTCGGCGAGGATCATCGGGCGTTCCGCCGCGAGCAGGAGCGTCGAGGCTTCGTCGAGCGCCTCCTGGAGCGCCGCCGGGTCGCTCGGCGGCAGACCTTCGCGACGACGGTGCGGAGCCTGCGGGCGGACGTGCAGTTGGTCGCGCGGCAGCTCGATGTAAACCGGCCTTTTATAGCGCAGCGCGGCCTCGAGCACGCGGTCGATTTCCGAAAACGCCGTCAACGGGTCGTCGAGCACGGTCGAGGCGACGGTGATCTTCTCGAACACCTCGAACTGCGTGGAGAAGTCGCGCACCTTGTGATGCAGCAAGGGGTTGCGCGCACGCTCGCACAATCCGGGCGAGCCGGTCAGAACGATGACCGGCGATTTTTCGGCATACGCGCCCGCGATACTGTTGCAGGTGCTGAGCCCGCCGACGCAGTACGTGACGCACACGCAGCCGACGCCGTGGACCCGCGCGTAGGCGTCGGCCGCGAAGCCGGCGTTGTCCTCGCGCGTCATCCCGACGATCTCGATCGGGCTGTCCTCGAGCATCTTATATAAGCCGAGCACGTAGTCGCCGGGGATGCCGAAGATATGCTCGACGCCGATCGCCTGGAGCCGTTCGATGAGATACTCGCCGATCGTGAGCGCGGCGTGTGCGCCGTCGGAGTCGTACTTCACCGCGGCTTTGGTCGTCGTGGACATCGTTTGCGGACGCTCCCGACCGGGTTGGGTTGGAGTGGACGAGCCCGCCGCGCCGAGGTTCGAGTCGACGCGCGAGCGACGCGACATCTTTATTCTACGACCCCGGCGACGGTTTGGGCGGCCAGGGTCGATGCAAAAGCCGGCGGGAGTCGATTCCAAGCCCGCCGAGTGAAGGGCGCGCGCCGCCCGGCCGGTTATTTCGACGCCGGCGCCCACTTAATAAAGTAGAAAAGGAGCGGATCTTTGCCGGTGTTGACGATCCCGTGCGGGGCGTTCGGGGTGGTGAACATGACCGAGCCGGGTCCGACTTTGGAGGTGACGCCGTCGCAGACGATCTCGCCGTTGCCGCTCGCGACGATCATCACTTCCTCTTCCTCGTGAACGTGCGGCTTGTGCGGGGTTTCCCCGGCGTCGAGGACGAACCGACCGGTCACGAACTTGCTGCTCGACGGGGTGTCGCCGCTGACGTAAACCCCGATCGTGCCGACCTTTTTGCCTTCGTACTCGAACGGTTTGATCGGGACTTCGGCGAGGTTGACGACCCCCGACTTGAGCGTCGAGGCCTTTTCGCGCGCGTGCGCGACCTCGCGCGCCGCCCAGCCCCCGGCCAAAGCGACAATCACGGTCCAGGTCCAAACTTGCGTCCGCTTGATCCGATGCAATGCGCTCGACACGGGTGCCTCCAAACGTCTCGGGACGACGGCTCGAACTCCGCGTGCGATATTAAGGAAGGAGCGCGGCGAAGGGAAGCGGGCGGTCAGCGGAACAGGTCGGCGTGGGTGCCGGTCCGCGAGCGGGATTTCGTCGTCGCCGACGCGATGGCATCGCATGATCGTCTTTATGCGATGGGCGGTGTGTCCTGGGCGGCGCGCGCGCCGTGAGGTCCCGCTCGAAGGTGATGCACTCGCTTTGGTCGGGCGGGAAGTTTCTTGCGGGTTTGTCTTCATGCCTACCCAAAGGAAGAAGCCGCGGCGCGGACCCCGTGGGGATCCGAGCGCGGCTTCTTCACGTGGTCGGAAGAGGATGGGACGTCACTTCGCCTCGGCGACCTTCGCGCGCGGGACGCGCACGGGGAACGCGGGCGGCGCGAGCTGTTTCGGCGGGTTCGCCTTCAGTTTTTCGAGAATGATCTCGATGGCCTTGTCGAGCTGCGGGTCCTTGCCGGCGGCGACGTCGGCGGGAAGCTGCTCGACTTCGACGTCGGGCGCCACGCCTTCGTTTTCGATCCGCCACCCGTCCTCGTTATAAAAGGCGAGATTCGGCGCGGTGACGCGTCCGCCGTCCATGAGCACGGGGTAGCCGAGGATGCCGACCAGGCCGCCCCAGGTCCGCCGGCCGACGAGCGTGCCGAGCTGGAACTTGCGGAACATCCACGGCAGGAGGTCGCCGCCGGAGCCCGCGGACTCGTTGATCAGCATCACTTTCGGACCCAAAACGGCGGCGCTTGGCGTGCGGAGCGGGTTGCCGTAGCGGGTTGCCCAGTTGCAGACCGGCTGACGACGCAGGATATCAATATAATAATCCGCGACCGAGCCGCCGCCGTTGTAGCGTTCGTCGACGATGATCGCGTCCTTGTCGGCTTGCGGGAAGAAGTAGCGCTTGAAGTACGCGTGGCCGAGCCCCGCGGTGTTCGGCACGTAAACGTAAGCGACGCGGCCGCCGGTGCGCTCTTGGACCTTGTGCAGGTTCGACTCGACCCAGGCGCGGTTCCGGAGCGCCGATTCGTCGGCGATCGGCTCGACGACGACGGTGCGAGCGCCCGCGCCGTCGCCGCTCGGCCCGACCTTGAGTTCGATCCGACGCCCGACGGTGTTCTCGAACGCCGCGTAGACGTCGCGGTCGGCCTTCACGTCCTCGCCGTCGACCGCGAGCAGATAGTCGCCGACGTTCACCTCGACGCCCGGCGCGGTCAAGGGGGCCTTCAGCTCGGGATCCCACGCGAGTCCGCCGTAGATCCTCGCGATCCGATAGCGGCCGCCGACGACGTCGTAGTCGGCCCCCAGCAGTCCGACCGGCGTCGCCTTCGGTTCGTACAGCCGGTCGCCGCCGCCGAGGTAACTGTGCCCGACGGCGATCTCGCTGCACATCCCGCGGATCAAACGGTTGAGGTCTTCGCGCGTCGGCACTTCGGGGAGGAACTTCGCGTACTTCTCGCGGATGCTCGACCAGTCCACGCCGTGCATGTTCGTCGCGTAGAAGTAGTCGCGGTTGATCCGCCAGGCCTCTTGGAACATCTCCGGCCACTCGGCCCGCGGCTCGATCCGCACCGCGATCGCGTCGACGGCGATTTTGCCTTGCCCAGGCGCGATTTTACCCGCGTCCGCCAGGCCCCACGACTCCTTCGAGCGATACAGCAGCGTCTTGCGGTCGGCCGAGATCACGAACTCGTCGATCCCCTCGCCCAGCTTCTCCTCGAGGCGCGTCTTGAAGTCGAACCTCGCGAGCGTCGACGGCCCTTCGACCGCGCGCCGCACGTAATAAATCGTCCCCTCGGGTCCGGCCGCGAGGTTCTGGATGATCCCTTTCGGAACCGGCAGCGCGATCGTCCGCCCGCCCAAGCCGTCGAGGTCGATCACGACGGGCTTCGTCGCGTCGGCCTTCGCGTCCTTCGACGCCGGCTTCGACTTCGGCTCGTCCTTCGTCGCGGCCTTCGACCTCGGCTCGTCCTTGGTCGCGGCGGCAGCCTTCTTCGACTCGTCGGCGGGCTTGCCTTCCTCGTCGCTCTCCTTCAAAAGCGGGTTCGGCGTCGCCTTCGCGAGCACGACGGCGAACACGTCGTAGGTCGCGTGCATGTCGGCGTTCGACTGGTCGAACCAGTTCTTCACGGGACCCGCGTCGGTCGAGGCGAGGAAGTAGAGATACTTGCCCGAGGCGTCCCACGCGGGACCCGCGGCCTCGGCCAAGCCGTCGGTCACCGGGTACGACGCGTCCTTCTCCACCGAATACAAACGCAAGGTCTGAAACGACGCCTTGTCGGTCAACGTATACGCGATCCACTTCGAGTCGGGCGACCACACGTGCGACATCGTGTTCACCGGCCCGTAAATCGGCTCTTGCGCGATCTTGTGCACCTTCCCCGAGGCGACGTCGATCCAATAATACGTGCGCGAATTGTCGATGTAAGAGATTGCTTTGCCGTCGGGCGACCACGACGGCCGCTCGTAGAACCCCGAGCCGCCGAGCGCGTACGACTTCGTCTCGCCCTTGCCGTCCTGCGCCGCGACGACCAGCGCGTATTCGCCCGAGGCGTCCGAAAAGTACGCGATCTTCGACCCGTCGGGCGACCACGACGGCGAGCGCTCGTGCACGCCGGGCGTCCGCGTCAGGTTCCGCGCGTCCCCCTTCTTCGAAGGCACCGTCACGATCTCGCCGCGAAACTCGACGACCGCGCGCTTGGCGGTCGGCGAGACGTCCGCCGCGCGGATGTACTTCGCACCCGTCGCGTAACGCGGCCGCGCTTCGACCAAATCCGCCGCGACGCCGATCTTGAGACGCTCCGCCTGGTTCGACGCCGGGTCGAAGATCGACAGATGCCCCGCGTGCTCGTAAACGATCTTGCCGTCGCCCGCCGACGCCGCCTCGATCGGGAAATCGCGGAACTGCGTGTGCGCGACGACGCTTTTGGTCGCCGCGTCGTACGAATACAAGTTGAATTCGCCGTCGCGGTCGGAGAGGAAGTAGACGCGGTCGCCGACCCACATCGGGTAGGTGTCGTTGCAGCGTCCCTCAGGCTGCGGGATCGGGTCCACCTTGAGCGAGTCGAGCGCCGCGACCCAGATGCGCGAGGCCGTGCCGCCTCGATAATGCTTCCACTGGCGGAAGGCCTCGGGCAGCGGGGTGTACGCGAGCTTCGTGCCGTCGGGCGAATACGCGCCGCGAAATCCGGTCGGGATTTTGAGCGCGACCGGCGCTCCGCCCGCGACCGGGACCGTGAAAAACTGGAGCGCCCGCGCGGTGAACAATCCCCGCGGCGACGCGAACAGGACGTCGCCGGTCGGCGTGAAGCCGCGCACAAGGTCGGGACCGGGATGCCACGTCAGCCGCTTCGGCTCGCCGCCGTCGATCGGCACCACGTAGACGTCGGGATTGCCGTCGTACGTGCCCGTGAACGCGACCAGCTTGCCGTCGGGCGAGATGAACGGCAAGCCCTCGTTGCCGGGATGCGACGTCAAACGCTTCACGTCGGAGCCGTCCGACTTCGCGGTCCAGAGGTCGTCGGCGTACGAAAACACGAGCCGCCCCTTGCCGAGCGCGGGGTCGTGCAAAAACGCGGTGTCGCGCACGTCGACCGCGACCGCCGGCCGCGCTCCCGCGACCACGCACCACAAACTCGCACACGCCGTCCATCGCAACATCGCCTTCATCTCGGTCGCATCCTCATCAAAAGGTGTACGTCGGAGCACCGGTCGGCGGACGCGGCTCCGTCGCAAGCGAGCCGCACTCTCGAATTCATCCAAATTAGCCGAGCGCTCCGCCCGCCGCAACGCGGTCCATCGTCACTTTCGCGCGCCGAGCGTCGTTATTGAGGACAATCCCCGCGTGCGGACGGCGAACATTCTCGTGACCCGTCGCGGCGGGACGTCGCATTCGGTCGCGAATTCAAGGTATGATCGCGGGTGCGGCACGCGGCTGGATGCGACGCGACGTCGCGCGGCGGACGAGAGCTCAAGCCATGCCGGCCGGCACGTCGACGCCGCCCCGTGCCCTTGGGTGCACTCACACAGATGACCACGACACATGAGACTCCCGCCGCGCGGCAGCCCGCCGAGGGCGCGGCGGCGCGCGTCGAGACCGATCCCGCGACTCCTCCCCAAGCCGACGACGGGCCGTGCTCCTCGCTGACCGACTCGCGCGTCGAGCCGATCGGCAACGCCCCCCGCGCCCTCAACGAGAAAGTCTTCGGCCTCAAGGAGATCGACAACCGCGAGCGCGCGCTGCCGATCCGTCCGTCCGACCTGAACCGGCTGCTCCGCGAGCAGGAAGAACTCGACGAGGCCGACCGCGCGGCGCTCGAAGAACTGGGCCGGCGGCTCGCCTCGACCATCCACGCCGAGTTCTTCGAGCGACTCAACAGCCTCAAGGAAAAGTACGGCGCGCTCGACCCCGACTCCGACTACGTCGACACCGCCGGCCGCGTCGAGGTCGAGTCGAAACACGGCGTCGAGGAATTCTTCGAGGCGCTCGAAGGCGTG
>JAJYDB010000269.1 GCA_021777845.1 Planctomycetota bacterium | reverse complement strand
CTGAACGCGTCGAGCCGCCTCGCGGGCGGACTGCACCGCCGGCAGCAAAAGCGCGATTAACACGGCGATGATCGCGATCACGACGAGCAGCTCGATGAGCGTGAAACCGCGTTGATCGCGGCGCATCCGGGTGCGAGTGAGCATGATCAGAGTCCTGGGCGAGAACCCGGCGCGGCCGAAATCCGCGTCTTGCCGGTCCGAGGCGACTGTTCCACGTATGTAAGAGTTTGACTTTTCGCCAGGTCGTCGTCAAGAGGCGGAATTCGTGGCGTTTGCCAGAATGCTGTCGGGTGGTGCCGGCATCCGGGCGCGGCGGGGATGCGTCGCGGCGGCCGGGCTGGAATCGTCGCGGCGTGGACGTCAGAATGACGTTTTGGACGTCGCGGTCGCTCGCGACACGATTTTTCGAGGGCGAGGACTGAACCCAATGTCGAGCGCGGACGAGGCGGAGGTGCCGTTTGAGGAGGCGATCGATCGGATCGAGCGGATCGTCGCCGCGCTCGAGCGCGGGGAGTCGAATCTGACCGACGCTTTGGCGGGGTTCGAGGAAGGGGTGCGGCTGCTGAACCGTTGCCAGGGGTTGATCGGCGCGGCGGAGAAGTCGATCGCACTGTTGACGGGGGTCGAGGAGACGACCGGCGCGGCGCGGACGTCGGCGTTCGACGCGAGCGCGACGTTCGAGGGGGCTCCGGGGCTCTCGACGTCGGGCCGGGTCGCGACGGGCCGGGCCGAGCCGTCGACGCCGCCGATCGAGGGGGATCGCGACGTCGCGGAGGACGTCTCGGGGCGCGCGACGGAGGCGTCGACGAAGCGCAAGCCGCGGTCGCGCCCCGCGCCGCCGGCGGCGTACGACCCCGCGCCGAGCGGCGACTTCGAGGACGACGACGCGCCGTTTTAAGCCGACTGCGCGCATAAAAGGTCGCGCGGGCGCGACGGCGGGGCGTTGAAAATCGGACCGATCCCGTGCGTCAGGATGGACTTTCGGCGGTCTTACGCTCACAATACTGCGAGTCGACGGTGGACCCTTGGCGGGATCAAGGGTGCATGGATCGCAATTTGTCCCAGGCCGCCGGCTCAAAGCTTCCACCCATGACCAGCACGACAGCAGCCGACTCGGTACCGACGCGCGCTCACAACACGGAGGCTGCGCACGCTTTGGCGGCGTCGCTCGACGACGCGCGGCGTCGCGTCGACGAGGGTCTGGCGCGTTACACGCCGTCGCCGGAAGATGCGGAGCGCACGGGCTGCCCGGCGCGGCTCGCGGAGGCGATGCGTTACAGCCTGTTGGGCGGCGGCAAGCGTCTGCGACCGATTTTGACGCTGTGGGCGGCGGAGGCCTGCGGCGGGTCGTTCGAGGCGGCGTTGCCGGCGGCGGCGGCGCTCGAGATGGTGCATACGTACTCGCTGGTGCACGACGATTTGCCCGCGATGGACGATGACGACCTGCGTCGCGGCCGGCCGACGTGTCACAAGCAGTTTGACGAGGCGACGGCGGTGCTCGCGGGCGACGGCTTGTTGACGCTGGCGTTTGAGACCGTCGCGCGGCATGTCCGTCCGGCCGAGACGGCGGCGGCGTGCGTGCTGGCGCTCGCGGAGGCGTCGGGGCCGGAGGGGATGGTCGGCGGCCAAATGGCCGACCTCGAGGCCGAGGGCCGCCCCGGCGGCACGCTTGCGTTGCTCGAGGCGATTCATCGACGCAAGACCGGCGCGCTGTTGCGGGCCGCGCTGAAAATGGGCGCGTTGACGGCCGGGGCGTCGCCCGCCGAACACGCCGCGCTGGATATTTATGGACGCGCCGTCGGGCTCGCGTTTCAGATCGTCGACGACCTGCTTGACGTCGGCGGCGACGAGGCGAAGCTCGGCAAGCGCGTCGGCAAAGACTCCGAACTCGGCAAATGGACGTACCCGGGGCTGCTCGGTGTGGAGCAGAGCCGCGCGCGTGCTCGCGAACTCGCCGCCGAGGCGGTCGCGGCGCTCGCGATGTTCGGCCCGCGCGGCGATCGCCTGCAGGCGCTTGCGCTCGACTTGTTGGAAAGGGACCGCTAAATGACGACGTTGCTCTCGAAAGTGAACTCCCCCGCGGACCTGAAATCTTTTTCCGACGACGAACTCGCGAGCCTCGCGCAGGAGATGCGCGACGAACTGATCGCGGTCGTCGGCCGTCGCGCGGCGCACTTCGCGAGCAACCTCGGCGTGGTCGAGCTGTGCCTGGCGTTGCACCTGGCGTTCGACTTCTCGAAGGACCGTTTGATCTGGGACACCGGTCACCAGATTTACCCGCACAAGCTGATCACCGGGCGGGCGCGCGAGCTCTACTCGATCCGCACCAAGGGGGGCTTGATGGGCTATCCCAACCCCTCGGAGAGCCAGTACGACCTCTTTATGACGGGTCACGCGGGGAGCGCCGCCTCGACGGCGCTGGGCCTGAAGGCGGGCGACGACCTCGTCGGGCACCCTGAGCGTCATTCGGTGGCGGTCGTCGGCGACGGCGCGTTTCCCTCGGGCATCGTCTTCGAGGCACTGAACAACGCGGGGGGTCTGCGCAAGAAGTTCCTGCTGATTTTGAACGACAACAAGATGTCGATTTGTCCGCGCGTCGGCGGGCTCGCGTATTACCTGGATCGCGCGCGGATGGCGCCGATGTACATCGACTGGAACAAGTGGGTGCGCAAGCTGCTGCCGAACATCCCGCTCGTCGGCGACCAGGCCGACCGCTGGCTCCAGCAGCTCAAGGACGCGGTGAAGGCGTCTCTGCACGGCGGAATGCTCTTCGAGGAGCTTGGTTTCACGTACATCGGGCCGGTGCCGGGTCACGACCTGAAGACGCTGCGCGGCTATCTCGAACGCATCAAGACGATGGACGGGCCGATCCTGCTGCACGTCCTCACCGACAAGGGGCACGGCTTCGCCCCCGCCGAGGCCGACCCGGTCCGATTCCACGCGCCGGGTCCGTTCCAGACCGCCGAAAACGGCGTGATCCCGCTCAAGACGAGTTCGAGCCTGGCCTACACCGACGCCGTCTCGGGCGCGCTCTTCGACGTCATGAAGCGGAACCCGAAGGTCGCGGTCCTGACCGCCGCGATGTGCGAGGGCAACAAGCTCCAGAAGATCCGCGACGCCTTTCCCGACCGCTTTTTCGACACCGGCATCTGCGAAAGCCACGCGGTCGCGTTCGCGGGCGGGATGGCGAAAACCGGCGCGCGACCGATCGTCTCGATCTACAGCACGTTCTTGCAGCGGTCGTTCGACCAGATCTTCCAGGAGGTCGCGCTGCAAAACCTGCCGGTGACCTTCCTGCTCGACCGCGGCGGACTCGTCGGCGCCGACGGGCCGACGCACCACGGCACCTACGACATCGCGTACATGCGCATCTTCCCGAATATGATCGTCGCCGCGCCGGGCGACGCGCGCGACGTCGGGCCGATGCTCGACTTCGCGCTCGAGCAGAGCTCGCCGGTGTCGATCCGCTATCCGAAGGCGAATTTGGAAACGATCGAGCGCGACCTCTCGCCGATCGAGCTGGGACAGGCGGAGATCCTCGAGTGGGAGACCGACGGCGTGTTCCTGGCGTTCGGGACGCTGGTCGGCTCGTGCCTGCGGGCGGCTGAACGGCTGCGCGAGCGTCACGGACTGCGGGTCGGCGTCGTGAACGCGCGGTTCGCGAAGCCGCTCGACAATACGACGACCTTGAAGGCGATCGAGGAGTGCGGCTTCGTGATCACCGTCGAGGAGGGCTGCCTGATGGGCGGCTACGGTGCGGCGGTGCTCGAGGCCGCGAACGACGCGGGGTTGAACACGTCGCACGTCCGGCGGCTCGGCCTGCCCGACCGCTTCGTCTTGCACGCCGAGCGCGACGAACAGCTCGCCGAGGTCGGCCTCGACGTCGACGGGATCACGCGCGCGGCCTTGGATCTCGCGCGGCAGGTCGGCCTGCACGTCGCGAACGAGCAGTCGGGCGAGGCGGTCTGCGCGCTGTGACGCCCGCGACTTGCGACGATCTCGCCGCGCGCGAATTCAAAAAATAGGTCACTGAGCACATCCGACTATGAAGACGCGACGCGGGATCTCGATCGTGGATTTGCTCGCGGCGGCGGGTGCGATCGCGGCGGGGTACGCGATCTCGCGCGGCTATTGGCGTTGGCTCGCGAGCGGGGAGGACGCGTCGATCGCGTTCGAGCCGGGCAATCCGTACTCGATCTTGAAGTATCTGACGTGGGTCTGCCTGGCGGGGGCGGCTCCGGCGACGTTCGCCTTGACGTTGATGCGGGTTGCGGGGGGCAAGGGGCGCGGGTCGCGTCGGAAGGCGGCGCGGAGCTGCGGCGGGGCGGCGCTGGTCGGCGCGACGTCGGGATTGTTGTTCGCGGCGGTGCAATGCGCGGCGATCTTCGCGGTCTATCGGACCATCAAAACGAGCTTGCCGGGCGCGAGCGACGACCCGTTCTCGCAAATTGACGTCGAGTTTCTGGTCTGGCGGCTGGCGACGCTCGCGGGCCCGTTGCCCGCGGCGGGGGTCGTGTGCGCGTGGGTCCTCGGAATCTGGCAAAAGCCGAAGCGCAAGAGCGACCGGCTTGACCACGCGGGTCTGGCGACGGGTCTGCTTTGGATCCTGCTCGCGCTGCTGTTCTTGATCTTGCAAGTCTTCATCTTAATGATGTGAAGACGCGGGTGGGCGGTCCGCCGAGGCGGGGATTGGCAGGTCGGCGCCGGCGATCCAGGGTTTGGGTTTGAGGTCGAGGACGGTCGAGGGCGGCTTGACGCCCGCGGGGTGCGTGCCGACGCCGGGGATGCCGAGGTCGTCGGGCGACTTGCCGGCTTGAAGGTCGCGCTTCGCGTCGTAGTATTGCTTGATGACGGCCTGACGCGGTCGCGGGTCGTAGCGGAGAAACGCGGTGCGCTCGTAGAAGTAGGCGGAGCGCTCGCAAATTCTGATCCAGCGGTCGCGGTCGAGACCGAAGTGCCGGGCGACCTCGGCGACGTCGAGCCGCGGCGTCGGCGCGGCGTCGGGCCAGCCCCAGGCGCGGCGGTCGCGGAGCGCGCCGAGCAGCGCCTGCGCGAGTGCCGTGTAGCCCGCGAGCGTCGGGTGCTGGCCGTCGTGAAAGACGTTCCGATCGAGCAGGCCGCGCGGGCTGATCGCGGCGAGAATCGCGGGCGCGTCGAGGAGCAGCACGGACTGGTGTCGCGCGGCGATCCGGCGGAACGTGCTTTGAAATCGCGAAGGGCAGCGCTGCGGGAAGCCGTCGAGGTCGCGCGCCAGGATCGCCTCGCGGCGCGCCGCGTCGATGTCGCCTTTTTGCTCGCACAAGAGCGCGAGTTGGTAGTGCGGCTCGGCGAATTCGGGCCTGAGGCGGATTTGTGCGCGATAAAACTTGATCGCGGCGTCGGGCTCGATCTTTTTCCTGAGCGTCATGGCGCGATATTCGTGTTCGAGCGCGGTGAGTTCGTCGAGGGAGAGCGGGCGCGCCGGGACCGAGCGGTTGGGCTCGTAGCCGAGGTCGTTGCCGGCGGGGAGGACGAGGATCGGCAGCGCGCCGAGCTGTTCGCAATAGACGACGATGGCCTCGAGGCGGCGTTCGAAGTCGTCGACGAGCGTGTCGTATTCTTCGGGGGTGCAGACGGGCCAGTCGGCGAGGTGTCGGATCTCGGCGTGCATCGGCGCGACTTCGACGCCGTTGCGCGCGATCGCCTCGCGAATGAGCTTGCCGAGCGGCGCGTCCCAAGGCCCGGACCAGGCGGGTCGCGCGGGTGCGGCGGCGGGCGCGGCTTCGGGAGGCTTCACGACGCGGTAGTACGCGTAACGGCTGTGGAATTCGTTGTGGCCGCCGTAGAGGAAGATCGCGTCGGGCCGAGTGGTGATCGTTTCGAGAGCCTGGTGCGTCTGTTCGAGCGTCACGCCGCCGGTCGCGAGCATATTGACGTGAAAGCGCGTGTGGGGGATGACGTCGTCGAGCTTCCAGGCGGCGATTTGCGCGATCGAGAGCCAGGGGTGATAGGGCTCGCCGCGTGCGCTCGATTCGCCGATGACGACGATTTCCTTGGTTTGCGCGGCGGGAGCGTGGGAGTCGGCGGGGCTGTTGGGATCGGCGGGTTTGGCGTTGCGGTCGAAGTCGGTGCGGAGGGTGACGGGGGTGCGGACGACGGAGGGGACGCGGGGCGGGGTCCGCGGTTGGAGCGTGGGCATTCGGTGCGTCCACGCGGACCAGGCGGCGGCTCCGCCTTCGGCGCTCGCGAGCGCGAAGAGCACCGAGAGGCTGACGAGCGCGGCGCGGGCCGCGATCGGGCGCTTGCGGACGCGTCCGCCCACCGTCGCGATCCG